>DAHWOF010000105.1 GCA_027335345.1 Granulicella sp.
CGGCGTGGCTGAAAGTGCCGATAGCGAACGCAAAACCGGCTCCGTCGCCCAACCCCTCGAAAATATCTGGCTGCCTGCACGGCTCACGGCTCAATCGCGAACCATCTTGCCATCTCCGTCACGGAATTTTGCAAGAGGCTCGACATACATGCTATTTCCGACTGTCGTTTCCAATCCCTGGCTTTGCGCCTGCGTGTAGCCGTTGATGGAGAAGGTGATGCCGGTAGGAATCGAGACCCATACCGGTTGTGATGTACGCATCCTGCGTGCCGGAGTTGGTAACGTTGATATAGAACGGACTGGAGACACCGATGCGGATGGCGGAGCGTCCCACAATCTGCACGGAGAGATTCGGCTGTCCGCCACTTTGCACCGTGACCGCGTTGGCTGCGGTCAGCGTTCCGTCACCGTTGGGGTTGGTGATGACGATGTTGTAACTCCCAGTGAGAGCGCCATCCAGCGCGAAGTTGCAGCTCATGGAGGTCCCGGCGCTATTGACGGAGCCGGCGGTGGTTTCAATGACGGTTGAACCCTGCACCAGTTCGCAGGTTGCACCCTGATCGATGCCGGAGCCATCGACGGTGAGCGTACCGTCTCCGGCGTTGCCAAAGGTCGTCTGCCCGACGACCGAGATGGTTCCTGACCCAAGCTCGGAGAAGAACCAGTTGTTCCCATCCAGTTTGTCTGGGGCCAGCGTCGACTGGAAGGCGTCGGAGGTCACGGGGAAGTTGGTGGAGTTGGTCGCACCCACCACAAAGATGTTGTCCGCGGAGTCCAGGGCCATCCCATTCAGGCTGTCCGTTCCACTTCCGCCGAGGTAGGTGAAGTACTGTGCCTGCGATCCGTTCGGATTCAACTCCATGATGAAGCCATTCTGCGCACCCGCCAGCGAGGCCTGGTACGAATCTCCAGTGCTGGGAAAGTTGGTGGCCTGGGTGAGGCCGGCGATCCAGGGATTGCCCGCGGCATCGACGACGACATTTGCAGGGAAGGTCTGTCCAGGCTGGCCGCCGATGTAGGTCCCCCACAATATCTTGGTTCCATTGGAGCCAAGCTTCACCAGGTCAGAGACCCAGCCACCGTACCCACTGCCCGGAAAGGTAGTTTCCAACGCTCCGCTCGTCACCGGAAACTTGTCGGAGGCAGTGTCTCCGAACACGTACAGGTTTCCGGACGGATCGAAGGCCAGCTTCCATGCCCACTCCGAGCAGGAGGCTTCGGCGGCAGCCTCTGTCTGCCCGCTGAGATAGCTGGCGTAGAGCAGGTTCTGGAGATTGGGGGAGATCTCTCCGAAAAATCCAGCGGAGTTCAGCGGTACGGCTCCCGCCGCGCAGGGACCAAGCGGATTCACCGTCGGCTGTAAGGCGTTTGCGGGAAGGTTGTTGGTATAGGCTTGACCCGAAAACCAGATATTTCCGTTGCCGTCCAGGGCAAGGCCGAGGATCTTGTTACCGGTGAAGGTATTGTTCGACTCTGGCGTATCCGTGCCATAGTATGTGGCCGCAACGAGCGGGCTGCCGGTTGCCTGCAAAAAATTGAAGATGGCGATGAAGCCGCTCTCGCCGGCGCTTGTGGCCAGATTCGCCTTATAGACGCCGGTGGTGGTGGGCAGGCCGGGGCCGGAGTATCCGGCAAGATAGATGTTGTTTTTACTGTCAGCGATCACCTGGTACCCACGGGATATGCCACCGGAGGATGTGGGCCCGTAATAGGTGGAGTACTTCAGCGTGGTTCCGTCAGGGCTCAACTCGGAGAGAAAGGCAGTCTTTCCGCCCGAGGACAACGCGGACTGGATAGAACCGGCTGTGGTTGGATAGTCCGGGGAGTTGGTATAGCCGGTGACAAACGCATCGTTGCTGGAGTCAATTGCGATGGAGTATCCGTAGTCGTTGACGGAGCCTCCGATGAAGGTGGAGTACAGCAGCGAGCCGGAGGGAGAGAACTTGGCGACAACCACGTTGCGAACGTAGGTTCCGATGTTCTTGCGCGTCGTCTGGTAAGCATTTGCGGAGACGGGAAAGTTCTGCGATGCCGAAAAGCCGACGATATAGCTGTTGTCCTGCTTGTCCAGGACGATGTCCTGAGCCTCATCGTCATGCACGCCGCCGACGTAGGTGGAGTAGAGGAGATTGATGGTGGGATCAATGATGAGGGTCTTCGTCTTGTCGTAGCCGGCGAATTGGAAGCCGAGGGTGTTATCCGCGTGCAGGGCGAACTTGCCTTCGATCAATCTCTTTCCACTCGCAACGTTCTGATACAGCAGCGGCGTGTGAAGAACCTTCGCGCCGCCGTCTCCCAGTTGTAGGGCGCCCTGCTCGGTGATGTGTTCGGCAAGATCCCCATCCATTTGAAGGCGGATCCGGCTGGGGTCGGCTCCCGCTGCGACAATGAAGTCATACTCCAGCTTGCCGCCATGGCTGTAGAAGACCACGTCAATGCCGGGATAGAGATTGTGATATTTGACGCGCGCGTATGCTTTCAGACCGTGAATCCATCGGCTTGGGTTCTTGCCGAGAAAGTAGTTTACCGTGCCGGTCTGCTGATCCATGGGCTCCAGGGTTACATCCGGGTTTGCCCCAACAAAGCGAAGGTGCTCCTGCTTTACCGAGAACTGCATATCCGCATCGGCTGGAGTCGGAGGGCCGGCGAGAGCGCTGGTTGCGCCGGCTCCTGGTCTGGACAAGGTCCCTGCTTTGGAGGTGGGTTGCGCGACGCGGAGGGTGAGGCCACCGCGATCCAGCAGGGCCTGTATATTCCATGCCTGCGCGACATACAGGCTGCCTGCCGGAGCCTGACCCTGGTTCCGGGCAAAGACCAGAGGCAGTGGAGTTTCTCCCGCGCGGCCGAGTGCGTGGAGCCCGGGAGCGTGTTCTGACACGTTCCGTGTCCGCTCGTCTCCGGTGGCGCCGGCCCCAGCCGAGGTTTGAGCGTAGCCCAGCCGGACGGAGAGAAGGAAAAGAATCAGAGCCAACTGAGTGCTAAGGTGCGAAGAGGTGATGGAGCGCTTCGGCAGGGTGTGGGGCATGAGGACACCTCGGGAGGAGCGATTTCAATCGCGCTCATACGTCAGGATCTTCTTGGATCGAAGGCCTGCGAATTGGAGTTCTGCTGTAAAGTGTGGTTTTCTGCAGAAACATCACGAAAAAAGATGTGGGTTGGTGCTTTTTTTTCGACGCAGCAGAGCCTGCTGCTCCTCGATGGGGCTAGCGCCCTGAGAGCGAACCTTCTGAAAAGAAAAAGGAAATGGCGTGGCTTTGTTTTGAAGGTTTCTTGTGAAAGTCCGACGAAGCTCAAACTGCGTTTCGGAGCTCAGCAAGTCCACGGCAAACCATTGAGTCCAGCCCGACCTCGCCCTCTGAAAGCGGTTCCTGCTTGCGCTATGGGCGCCGCGGGGGGTCTCCCTCGCCGAGAGCGGGAGCCGCGCAATCCTGTCTCTCCAGCGCGCCGGTCACCCTTCAGTCGCCACGGCGGTCGCTTATCGCCTTTGGAGGGCTCTTCGCCGCCTGCTCCTCCCATGCGCAGCGGTATGCTGATCAGTGCCGCGAAGCCGGCGGCGGGCTGCACCCGCCGTCAAACCGGCGCGCACGATCCCGAGGCTGCCGTGACCAGAAACCTGCTCCCCATTGAAGTAATTGCCGCCAAGCTGGGCCTCTCCGGGGACGACTATGAGCGCCGCAGCTCCGTAAGCGCCAAACTGAGCCTCGACCTGCTACAGCGGTCGCCGCGAGGAGATCGCCGCGGCAAGATGATTCTGGTGACGGCCACCACGCCGACCTCGGCTGGGGAGGGGAAGACCGTCACCTCGATCGGCCTGGTCCAGGGTCTGGAGCGCATTGGCAAGAGCGCCATCATCACCTCGCGCGAACCGTCTCTGGGGCCGGTCTTTGGCATGAAGGGAGGCGCAGCCGGAGGCGGACGCGCCAGAATCGAGCCCGCCGAGAAGATCAATCTGCACTTCCACGGCGACTTTCACGCCATCACCTCGGCGCACAACCTGCTGGCGGCGCTCCTCGACTCGCATCTCTTCCATGGAAACCCGCTGGATATCGATCCGGCGGAGGTCTCCTGGCCCCGCGCTCTGGACATGAACGATCGTGCCCTGCGCCGGGTCATCCTCAGCGTCACCGAGCCCGGCCAGCCGCAGCGGGATGGCGGCAACCGAGCCAGTGGCTTCCTCATCACCGCCGCCTCGGAGATCATGGCGATTCTTGCCCTGGCCGCGGACCGAGGCGACCTGAGAGAGCGGATCAGCCGCATCGTCGTGGGCGCCAGCCGCCAGGGAGCCCCGGTCACCGCGGCGGACCTGGGAGCCACCGGTCCCATGCTGGCGCTACTGCAAGAGGCCCTGCTGCCCAACCTGGTGCAGACCAGCGAGGGAACCCCCGCCCTGGTGCACTGCGGCCCCTTTGCCAACATCGCCCACGGAACCAGCTCCGTGATCTCGCACCAGATGGGCGTGCGGCTGGCCGACTATGTCGTCAATGAGACCGGCTTCGCCTCGGATCTGGGCCTGGAGAAGTACATGGACCTGGTCATGCCATCTTCGGGCATCCAGCCCTCCCTGGTGGTGCTGGTAACCACGGTACAGAGCCTGCGCTGGCAGGGCGAAGGCGCCACCGGAGAAGAGGATGATCTCACGCGCGGCCTGATCAATCTGGTCAAGCATATCTCGATCGTGCGCAGCTTCGGCGTGCCTGTCGTGGTGGCCATCAATCGCTTTCCCAGCGACGCGGACAACGATCTGCATCTGCTGCGGCGCTGCTGCGCCGAACAGGGCGCCGAGTTTGCGCTCTCTGAGGCGTTCGCCAAAGGCGGCGAGGGCGCCGCGGCGCTGGCGCGGAAGGTTGTGGAGGTGATCGACGCCAACCCCCGCATCGAGCCACAGACGGCCTATGCTGCGCACCACTCCACGGTCGAGAAGATCAGCCGCGTGGCCCGCTCCATCTACGGAGCCGAGGACGTCGCCTTCAGTGAACAGGCGCGGCAGCATCTGGCGCGCTTCGAGCGTTGGGGATTTGGCCGGCTGCCGGTGTGCATCGCCAAGACCCAGTACTCACTAACCGCTGATCCCGAGTGCCGCGTTCCCCCCTCCCGCTGGACCCTGCACGTCACGGACGTCCACCTCTCCGCCGGAGCCGGATTCCTGGTCGTGATCGCCGGCTCCATGCTGCTGATGCCCGGGCTGCCCAGAGTCTCCCGCGCTTTGAGCATCGATGTGGATGACCGGACCGGCGAGATTACTGGAATGGTATGAGCCCTGCTCATTCTCTCCATCGCTCAGCGGTGGCGAGAAAGGCCAGGAAAGGGATGCGGACCTCGCGTCGGGCCGTTGGCCACCATCAGTTGATTGCGGCCGTTGTCCTTGGCCGCATACATCATCGTGTCGGCGGAACGGATCAGGTCATGCAGCGTTTGGCCGTCCTGGGGAAAGGTCGCCAGCCCCAGGCTTGCCGTCATCGCCAGGGAGAGCCCTTCGCCGCCAAGAAAGCGGGTATGGGTGATCTTTTCCAGAATCTGCTGCGAAAGCTGGGTAGCGGCCGGCTTGTCCAGGTTGCGCAGCAGCGCCACAAACTCGTCCCCTCCATAGCGGAAAGCCGGATGATGGGAGCCAAGGGTCTGCCCCAGCAGGTGGCCAACCTCCGCCAGCAGCCGTGATCCCACCAGATGACCGTGAGTATCGTTCACTCGCTTGAAGCGGTCCAGATCCAGAAACAGAAGGCTGAAGTGCGGCTTCAGGATGGGCACCACGCGGCGAACCAGACGCCCGCCATGGGACTGTATCTCCTCCTCCAGCAGCGTGTACAGGTGACGGGCGTTGAATAGCCCCGTGCAGTCGTCGGTGATGCTGAGGTGATGGATGAGATTCACCTGGCGCGCATTCTCCAGGGCAATCGCGGCATAGTCGCAGAGCACTCGCAAAAAGGCCAGGGAGGACTCCGGTAACAGGTCCAGTTTGCTGTTGTTGAGCTGCAGAACTCCGAGGGTGCGATCGCCGTGGCGAATCGGCAGACAGGCAATCGAGCGCAGATTCAACTCCGGATGCTCCTGCGCATAGCGCGACCAGTCCGGGTCGGCGCTGACGTCAGCCACCACCAGAGGTTGGCCGGAGATGGCGACATAACCAGCGATGCCTTCGCCCCGCTTCAAGCGCAGCTCGCGCATCTGCGACTCATCCAAACCCGTGGAGAGAGCATAGTAAAGATCCCCTGTCTCCTCATCCACGATCAGCAGCGACCAGTGATCCGGTCCGAAGAACTCCTCCATCTTGGACATCATGGAACGCAACAGGGAGTCCAGGTCCAGATTCGACGTCAGCGCCCGCGCCACCTCATGAAAGACACGCAGGGTATCCATCTGGCGGGCGTCGATCGGAGCCAGTTGCCGTGGTTCGTTCTTGCGTCGGTTATTCATGATGCGCAACTGAAGCCGCAGCGTCGCTCTCCAGAAGCTATCCTCCGCTTTGGTATCCTGCAGAGCCACCGCTCCAACGGGCGACGTCCCTGGGAAAAGCGCCCTATTCCACCGCTCTGGGTACCCTTCTTCCCGAAACGGCTCTGACTGAACTTCCGCAATTGAAGCGGTAAGTTGCCAGCATAGCTGAGCCAAGATCCCTGCTTCCACGTCCGGTCTTACATAGCCGGACTGCCAACTCGTCTATCGGCCTCCGCGCTCTCCGCAGCGTCCAGCGGAGACTGCCCGGTTTTGCAACAGCGTCGCCCGCTCCCGAAGTTCAACTCACCTCAGGCGGCGCCTGTCTGGAACACTTCTACCCACACCCCCACATCGCCACACGCTAGGTCGCCAGGATTCTAGTTGCGACTCCTGCGTTGCTGCCGGCCGCGAACTTCTCTGCGTCGCCACCCGTCTGTCCTTGCCGTCTCCCGATGCCGTCCTCCGACACGGCTGCGCCGGCCCGGGTGCGGTAAAGCTTCTTGGGATGCTCCTGAGCGGCGCTCTTAGCCCCCAATGTGCACCATGCTCCGTGAAGGCTTCAGAAACCCCGGTTCACCGATGTGGTGCCGGGCCTCCTTCCGCTGGACGACCCTCCGAATCCAGCTAATCATCTCATCGTCCGTTGCGCCCCGAAGCATGAGTCCGATCAGGTCGTGGTCAGATTGACTAAACAGGCACGTGCGCAGCTTGCCGTCGGAGGTGATCCGCACCCGGCTGCACTGGCCGCAGAAGGCCTCGGAGACCGGCGCAATGATGCCTATCTCGCCCACCCCATCGTCAAAGGTGAAGCGCCGGGCCGTTTCGGAGGCATGATTGGCCGGCAGCGCGACCAGTGGCCGCACCGCGCTCAGCCGGGTGAGAATCTCCCGCATCGGCACCACCATCTGCGGAGACCACGAGCGGCCCTCCTCCAGGGGCATGAACTCAATGAAGCGAACGATCACCTGTTCCCTGCGGGAGAACTCCGCAAAGGCTTCAATCTGCGAGTCGTTGAAGCCGCGCAGCAGAACGCAGTTCACCTTCACCGGGCCCAGCCCCGCATCCTGCGCGGCACGTATCCCGTCGCGCACTCGCTCCAAGCTGTTCGGAATCCGAGTGATGCGGGAAAATGTCTCTGGATCCACCGCATCCATGCTGACCGTGATGCGGTTCAGACCAGCCCTCTTCAGATCCTTGGCCATCGCCGCCAGCAGGTGCCCGTTGCTGGTGATGGCGATATCCAGCGGAGCGCTGGAGAACGCCGGCCGCAGGCGCGTGATCTCGCGGATCAGATCCAGCAACCCGTGGCGCAGCAGCGGTTCACCGCCGGTCAAACGCACCTTCTCCACCCCCAGCGAGACAAAGATCCGCAGCATGCGAAGATAGTGGGCCATGGGAAGTTCGGTGAACTGAGCTCCCTCGCTGCCTGTGCGGCAGTAGACGCAGCGATAGTTGCAGCGGTCGGTCACCGACAGGCGCAGATCCGTCAGGGCGCGGCCATGTCCGTCACGCAGGCGGAGGTCCTCTGGTCCAGGGCAGCTCTCAGGCAAGCCAACCGTCTCCGGGGACAGGACTCTCCTCAGCTTGGGCGCGGCGGCAGGATGCAGCGCAACCGGTAATGGCGGCGTCGCCTCCATGGGCAGTTCCGCCAAGTCGCCGGGCTGGAAGATCTCCGGAATCTCTTCCGGATCTTCCGGTTGGGCAATAGGGGGCAGGGGTAGAGCCATGACTCAGGGTACATCCTTGGGAGCGTGCACGGCGAATCCTCCGCCGCCGCTCCGTCGAGGCGGAACACCGAGGCGGAACGCGAAGCCGTTCACTCGACCGCTCTCTCAGATTGGATTCTCCCGGACAGAATTCGGATTCCCCCGGCCGGAGATTTGATGCCAGCGTTGCGATCCTAAATCCCAACCCCGAACTCGACATCCTGCGTCTGATCGCCGGAGTGCGAGTACATGTCATAAGGCGTGCGGCGGTTGAACTTGTAGCGCTGATGAATCTCCCGGCCAACGACGATGCCAAGGGTCACCGCTGCTACTCCTGCCGTCACCCATCCCAGGCTGCGCAGCAAACAGGCGCCTGCCTCGTCCCCTTTGGCTACGGAGTCTTTATTGGGTTCGCCGGCTGTGTCGAGCGAGCGTGAGGGCTTCATGGCTTGGATCATAACGCAACTCCTCGTGGCTTGTTATGGCTGGTTGCCGATGGTTGTCGTCAACTGTGGTTCATCACGGCTCGCCGTGACCTTTGGAATCCGGGGAAGTTGCCCGCGCGATCCTTGCAGTCCGGCTCAGGCCTTGGCGGCAGACGCGGCTGCGGGAGCCGGCGTCGCGGTCGATGCGGGAGCCGCGGCCGGCTTGGCGCTCTCCGCAGCGCCTGCCGCGGAGGAGGCCGAGTCCACCTTGCCGCCGGCTCCGTCCCCTTTGCCCTCGCCGCCAGAGCTCTCTCCGCTGGACCCGGCCGGCCGGGGCGAGGTGTAGAGGTCCTTGTACCAGCCCCCACCTTTGAAGGTGACCGCTGCGGCGGTGACAGTGCGCTGCAGCCGTCCGCCGCAGTGCGGACAGACGGTCAGCTCCGGGTCAGAGAACTTCTGGATCTTCTCCGTCAGGCGATGACAGGAGGTGCACTCATACTCATAAAGCGGCATTGCGAATCCTTGCGAACCCCGCGGGGCGTGCGCCGCACCCGGCGCCCGCCAAGAGGGTCTTTTTTTTTAGAATACAGACAGGGCGCCCGTGGCGTGAAGTGGCCTTCCCTGCGGCTTCGGGCAGAATCTTCCTTGGCAGAACTGTTCGCGGCAAAACTACGGACTCGACCGAGGTTTCTTGCATCCCGAACTGTCGCGCTCATACTATTGTTCTGGCCATGAGATCTCTCTGCACCTGGTGGTTCTTTGCAGGGTTGTGTGCTGCATCGATGCTGGCCGCACTTTCAACGCAGGCCCAATTGACTCGGGCCCAGATGGCCGGGGCCCACGCCAACGGGATCCACGCCAACGGGGCCCCGGCTGCCCATGCCCGGCGAGCGCAGGTCGCCGCCACCCCTCCCATGGGATGGAACAGTTGGGACTCCTACGGCTTGACCATCACCGAGCCGCAGTTTCGCGCCAACGTCGCCGTGCTTCGGGACAAGCTGCGACCTTTCGGCTGGCAGTATGCCGTCATCGACGAGGGTTGGTACTTTCAGAATCCGCAAGACCGTCCGACGCCGCAGAAGCTGCGCTATGACATTGACTCCTTCGGCCGTTTCGTTCCCGATCCGAGACGCTTTCCCTCCGCGATCGTCGGCGCTGCACCTTCGCCGCGGGACGAATCGAGCGCCGGAGGTGTGATTCCGGCGACCATCGAAGCGACCAGCTTCGCCACTCTCGGGCGCTGGGTGCATGCCCAGGGGCTGAAGTTTGGCATTCACATCATCCGCGGCATTCCCAAGGTCTCTGTCGAGAGGGACCTGCCTATCCAGGGCAGCCGCTTTCACGCCCAGGACGCGGCGGACCAGAACGATGCCTGCCCCTGGGACCCGACCAGTTGGGGTGTCCGGGACAACGCCGCCGGCCAGGCCTGGTATAACTCGCTCCTGCGCCAGTACGCCTCCTGGGGCGTGGATCTCATCAAGGTGGACTGCATCGCTGCTCATCCTTACAAGCTCGATGAGATTCAGATGATCCGCCGCGCCATCCAGAAGACCGGCCGTCCCATCGTGCTCAGCCTCTCCCCCGGCCCTACCGCTCTCGATCACGCCGCGCAGGTCACGCAATTGGCCAACCTCTGGCGCATCTCCAACGATGAGTGGGATGTCTGGTCGGCGGACGGGAAAGAGTTTCCGCAGGGAGTGGAGGATCAGTTTGCTCGCCTCTCCGCCTGGGCTCGCTACGCCGGGCCCGGCCACTGGCCGGATGCCGACATGCTGCCTCTGGGTCAGCTAAGCCCCAACCCCGGCTGGGGATCCGCTCGCGCCACCCGTCTGACGCCGGAGGAGCAGCGAACTCAGGTCACGCTCTGGTCCATCGCCCGCAGCCCGCTGATTCTGGGCGCCAACCTGACCATGCTCGACCCGCCGACGCTGGCGCTGCTGACCAACCGCGAGGTGCTGGCCATCGATCAGACAGCGCTGCACAGCCGGGAACTGCTCCGTCAGGGCAAGCTCGTCGTCTGGCAGGCTGACCTGCCCTCCGGTGGGGTCGCTTTGGCCGTCTTCAACCTCGGTGAGACGCCGCTGGATCTCCACCGCCGTCTGGCCGACCTCAACCCGCAACTCGGAGCCCACGCCTGGCGTCTTCGCGATCTCTGGGCCGGCCAAGACCTGGGACAGGCGCGCAACGTCACTGCGCGGCTCGCGCCCCACGCCTGCCGGCTTCTTCTTCTGCGCCCCATCGCCGCAACCGGCGCTACGGGCCCGTAGCGCCTTTACTGGCCTGTAGCGCCGTGCAGCGCCGCTTCCACCGCTGAGTGGACGTTGATCAGACTCCACGGCGTCTGGACCAACTCTCCCATACTTTGGCCGGGGTGATGGATGATCACCGCCGGCCGGGGATCGAACCCGGAGCGGGAGGCCTGTGCGTCCTCAGCCGTCCAGGCCGGCTGGCCCTGCCACAGATAGGTGCGCCAGGAGTGGTCGCCCTGCACGATCAGCGTGGTGTCCTTCCAGCGTGGAGAACTCTCCAGAATCGCCACAATCCTTCCCAGTTCCGCATCCGCCAGCGCCAGGTTGTCCAGATAGGAGCTGCCGCACTGCCGGGCAAAGTCGCCGCGCATGCGGTCCCAGATGTTCGGGCTGTGCGGTACGGGCAGGTGGACAAAGATCAGGTCCGCCTGATCGTTCTTCAGCACCGCCTCCGCATGCTCCTGCAAGTTGGTAAACGTCTTTCTGCGCTGCCTGATGCTATAGGCGCATAGCTCCTGGTCCGCCCGGGATGGCTCTCCAATCTGTTCCGCCACATGTTTCAGGGGCGACCACACATTGCTCCAGTAGCCCGCATCCTGCGCCTGCGGTCCATCCAGCCGGTCTAGGTTCATCCAGTAACAATCATCGATGACGCCGCCGAGGTAGCTGCAGTAGGGGTTGTACCAGCCCACCACAGCCGTTCTCCAGCCGGCCCTCTGCGCATCCGTAAACACCGTATCGGCGCCCGCCAGATCGGTGTAGCCGACGGTGTCCTGGCCGTGGACCAGAAAGCGGTTGTCAAACGTGTACCGGAACTTCGTGATCACGTGCCCCCAGAATAGCGAGGGGATGATTCTGACCGTCTTTTCCCCGATTGGTTCCACATCCGTGTAGACCGTACTCTGGTTGCGCAGCGCGTCGAAGTTCGGCAGTTGCAGGTCGTCGGCGCGATGTCCGTACACCTGCTCGTAGGAGAGCTCGTCCAGGATCACCCACACCACCCGCGCGTGATGGCGCGGCGGCTGTGGCGATGTGGCCCAGGCGACGCTGTGCTGCTGTAGCCCCGGCTTCCAGTGCAGGACCCAGAGCAACTGCAGACCGCTGCACAGGCAAAAGATGGCGGAGAAGATCGCAATCACTTCGCCCACGCGCATCAGCCGTTGGTACCAGGGCTGGAACAGCAGCAACAGCAGAAGCACCAGAGACGTCCACAAGCCCGCGATCATCAGCAGGACACCGCCGGTCAACGGAAGTGGAATTTGAGAGCGCGTCAGCCAGAGCAGATAGGGGGGCGCAAAGAGGCTGAGCAGCAACTGTACCCACGGCTGCAGCCGCGTGCGCGAGAGCGGTCCCAGGATGACGAACAGCAACAGTCCCAACAGGGCAATATCTGTAAGCTGCGCCCACACGATGCGATCCAGTGCGTAGGGAACATGCATGCGGACGTCCCAGCCGCCTCCCAGCAGGTCGCCGTAGCTCATCACCAGGATCAGGGAGGCAAGGCCGAGGCACTGGCCGAATTTCTTGAACATGGAATCCTTTTCCGACAATATATCGCCGGCAGCCGGGCAGAGGCTCGTCTCCTCGGCTGGCGTCTTCAGGCCGGCGGCCGGCGGCTCGCAATCACCCTTCGGCAGCCTGTCTCTTTCGCCAATCTCTTGCTTTTACTCTTTCAACCGCCGCCATCTGCTGCCTCTTAGTCTTTCGCAAAGAGAAATAGAACTCTGCCATTGGAGAGAGGCTGTCTCCGCAGAACGTGAAAGCGGCTCGTGCCGGCCTGCAACAGGTCTTCCTCGCACAGCGAACCGTAGAGCGCATCCCGGCCGCGCATCATGCTCTGGAACATGGGGTCGGAGGCGGGAACCCACTCCAGCACCAGATACCGCCAGGTCAGGGTGTAGGCCAGTTCCAGAATGGCGCTGAGGGGAATCTGATCCATCAAAATCAGGTGGTGAATCACCGCCAGCATCAGCACCATCTCCGACTGCGCCTCCAGACGATGCAGCAGTGTGCTGGTTTCGCGGTTCTCCCAGCCAACCGCCGGCGAGGGACGCGCCAGGTCCGCGTGGATGGTCTGGATCGGCAACCGGCTCTGGACGCTCATCCGGTAAAGACTCTCGGCCGCGGCGGCGTCGCGCTCCAGCGCGACCACCTGAGCGCCGTGTTGGGCGGCCAGCGCGCTGAACACCCCGGTGTTGGCCCCGACATCCAGCACCCGGGCAGGGCGCAGATCCTCCAACACCCGGCGCACCCACTCGATCTTCTGCGTGCTCTCCTGCCCGGTGTAGTGCGTGAGCGTGGCCGCGTAGTTGGACCACTCCGAACCTTTGTAGACCGGCATCGCCCGCCGGGTGCGCCGGCGCAGATCGGCGAGCGTCCGGTTCATCAGGTGCAGCGCCATCTCTGGAGGCTTGTGCTGCGGCGGAGTCTTTGCCGCTTCCAATTTCTGGTTACCCTTCCGGATGCCCTTCTGGGCTTGCCCCATCTCCATCCGCGCCGGCAGCGTCACCGGCCAGAATGCAGCCCGGGATAGCCGCTGCCGCCAACGCAGAGCCTTGTACAACTCGAGCGGCTCATACCCGTCGCGCTTGAACAGGGTCAGCTCCAGCGGCCAGTGGAGCATTCGATTCATCAGTAACGGCAGAAGAAAAGTGCGAATGTACTGCCCGTAGGCCAGCCAAAGGTGTGAGGCGTGGTCTTTGGGCGCGGGATCCCAGGGCTCGAACGAGAGCACGTCCACCAGTATCGGTCTGGATCCCACAAACAGGATATTTAGCGGAGTCGCATCCTTCAGCACCCACCCCTCGGTCAGCGCCTCGGCGCACAGCGACAAAGTAAGCTGCGCCGCAGCCAGCCACTGCGAGGGAGTCCACTCCCATGGATAGGTCGGCACCGGAATCTTGGGGTGAAGAAGTTGCAGGCCTGCCGGGGAGTTCTTGACGGTGATGGCCACCATGTCGCCACGTTCTTGCAGCCGGCTACAGAACTGTGAGGTGACAAACTCCATCACCTGGTCGCGGGCCGAAGGATGAATGGTGCGGACAGCAAAGTCGCCGTCCAGGCTTAGAAATCCGGCGGGGTCGCGAAATGTCGCAGTGGGCGTACCAAGCATCATGCTGCCTTGCGAGAGTCCTCTTTCTTTGCCGCCTTCCGCAAACCGGAACCACTCGACGATTGCTCCATGCTGAGCAGCCTTTTTATGTGCCGCCGCAAGAAGAATCCCACTGCCGCCAGCATCGACCCGATCGACTGCAAAGCCAATAGCCCGGAACCGGGATCGACGTAGGCCATCGCCCGGTGCTCGGTCGCCAGCATCAGGCAAAAGCAGCAAAAGAGTGTGAGTGCAACTGAGATGATGCGCTTCATCAAATCGACCAGTCCCGTCTGGTTCGCGCCATCGGGCCTGCGCTCACCACCTCGCTGAAACCAAATCACACCCGCCAATGGGACATTGGTGGCCACCCAATGTGCCGATTGAACCCTGCCGGGTCGCGGGCGCCGATCCTCTGCCGGCGGCCTCCACTACGGATATGATACAGAATCGCTTTCGTAGGGAGACGCGCCGATCTGGCTCCTGGACGCAAGGATGTGCATCGATTTGGTTGGCTTCCACCGTGGGCCCCAGACCCTGGCCGAGCACTCGGGAATCCCGCAAACCGTTGGAGATCAAGGCCGCAGATAATATCCGGTGCTGGTGCCTACGGTCACGTCGGGCTGCTTCACCAACACCTTCAGGCTGTGGTACTCACCCAGATCCACCCCTTTGTATCTGTCCCTCCCCTTGGAGGGTGGCGGTTCAAAGGCGATCCGGTAGTAGTCCATGTTCTCCGCCATGCACTGGCTCAGGAGCTGAGCAATGTCCGGGCTGTTCAGAACCAGTCCCCCGGTCTGGGTGGCGATCACCTGCAGCCCCAGATCGCCCAGTTGCACTGACCCGGGATTCTTTACGCCAGCCAGAAACTGCTGATAGTAGAAGACCTCCTGGATCGGCTCCTCTACCCCCAAAGGATCCAGGCAATACACCGTTACCTGCGCTCGCCGCAGCCGGGAAGAGAGCCAGGTGACTTGATTGAACACCGACACCAACTGGTCGTAGCTCAACTGCACCTCCGGGCCGGACAACAGCCGCCATCCGGGGGAGATCCAAAGGATGATCTTTCGTCCCGGCCGGTTCAGTTCATAGGTCGCGAGCAGCCGCATGGCATTCTGGGAGTCCTCCAGGCGCTCGGCGAATCCCACCATGCCGGCCGATCTCCGAATCTCGCGCAGCCCAATGGTGTACTTGTTCATCGCTGCGTCCAGCAGATTGCCGTTCGTCGAGTAACTGCCCTGCATCTCCACGCCCCGGCTGGTCAGCACCGCCAGCGCGGTCGGCAAAGGCAGTTTGCCTCCATTGGCATGCAGAAACTGGTCGAGCTGCTGACGCACCTGGGAGACGACGTCGTAGTCCGTGTTGATGCTGTCAATCAATATGATGGCTTCCACGGGATGGTCTTTGGCGCTGATCTCCTCAAAGGAGGTGATCTTCTCCGGCTTCTTGTCGATCAACAAGGTGAAGTCCGTCGCCTTGAGCCCCGTGACCGGCTGACCGGACTTTTGTTTCACCAGCACATCCAGGTGCATCGTCCGCGAGGGCGGGCCGACGCGCTTGTGCAGCATCTGCGAGGCCGGCCCCTGCGCGGATGGCGTCAGGGGCTGCCGGCCCGACGGAGTGGTTGTCTGCTGCGTTGCCGACGTCGCCGGCTGCTGGGCCGGCGGCGTCGCTAGCTGCTGGGTCAATGGCGTCAATGGCTGCTGGGAAAGAGCGACCGCCCCTCCCAGCAGCAGGAGCATCATGGGAAGAAACCGAGTTTGATTCGACCAGCGTCGCATCGTGCTCTCCAAAACCTGGGAGTGGCTGTCCTGATGGGCCGAACCGTATGGCCTCTGGACAAACTTTGGATCGCAGCCGGCTAGCCTGCGGTTCTGCGTACAACCCCATCTCGTACCGATCCACCCCCACTATAATCCCGAATTCTACTGCTGCGTGGCTGGAGGAGGGCTTGGACACCGGAAGCTTCCGCCCTGGGCAAAACCGGGCGCTCTTTTTTGCGCCTCGCGTCTACCCCTCCGGGCATGAACCCAGAGCCCAGCGGCTCCTCCGCTTCCAGAGCGCCTCTGCTTCGGCAACTTCCACAGACCCCACCCGCGCCAGATTGCTTCATCGTCAGCTTCGCCTTATCCTCGGCTCAGGATGGACTTTGACAAAAAGGCGATGACTGGACCCAAGGCCTCCCTGGCCGGCGGCGCCGGCGGACCAGGCCGCGCGGCGGCAGCAGGCTCCCACGAGGCCGACCGTCTGGTTTCGGCCGGCCGCCTGGAGGACGATGATGCCGTCGAACTCAAGCTGCGCCCTCGGCGGCTGGCCGAGTTCGTCGGCCAGACCAAGGCCAAGGAGCAACTGAAGATCGCTCTGGAGGCGGCCAGATCGCGCGGCGAGGCCCTCGACCACGTCCTCCTCTTCGGCCCTCCCGGGCTGGGAAAGGCCACCCTGGCCACCATCATCGCCAACGAGCTCGACGTCGGCTTCCAGCAGACCAGCGGACCCGCCCTGCAGGTGCAGGGCGATATGGCGGCCATCCTCACCAACCTCAAGCCTCGTCAGGTGCTCTTTCTGGATGAGATTCACCGCCTGCAGCCAGTGATGGAAGAGAAGCTGTACACGGCGCTGGAGGACTACCAGTTGGACATCATGATCGGAACTGGACCCTCGGCCCGCACCCACGTGATGCGGATCGACCCATTCACCTTTGTCGCCGCCACCACCCGCCCCGGCTTGCTCTCCTCGCCCCTGCGCTCGCGCTTCGGAATCCTCTTGCGCCTGGAGTTCTACACCGACGACGAGCTGCGCTGGGTGGTGGAACGCTCGGCCGAGGTTCTCTCCGTGCCCATCGACCACGATGGAGCCGCGGAGATCGCCATGCGCTCACGCGGCACTCCGCGCATCGCCAACCGGCTGCTGCGCCGCGTCCGCGACTACGCCGAGGTCCGCGCCTCGGGTAAAATCGACCGCCCCACTGCCGTCGCCGCCCTGGAGATGCTGGAGGTGGACGCCCACGGCTTCGATGAACTGGACCGCCGCCTGCTGCGCACCATCATCGAAAAGTACGATGGCGGCCCGGTAGGCCTCAACACCCTGGCCGCCGCCCTGGCCGAGGAGCAGGACGCCCTCGAAGAGGTCTATGAGCCGTTCCTCATCCAGATTGGGTTTCTCGATCGCACCCCTCGGGGCCGCGTCGCCACCCGCCTGGCCTACCAACACCTGGGCATCGAGATGCCTCGTAAGCCTACGCTCTTTGGCTAGGATCTTCTCCCGCCGGCGATGAGCTTGATCAGGGGTTGATCCCGGTCCCGGCGCGTCTCCTCGGTGCGCACCTCAACACAAGCAGCCGGACCGCGAACGCCATTTGGCCAGGCCTGGGGCGATCCCCGCCGCTGCGCTTTTCGCAGAAGCTGGGGCGACCCCCATCGGCGGCTGCGGCTACGCGACCGCCAGCTTCACCAGAATGACGAACGCCAGGGCCAGCAGCGCCCTGCGCCCCAACAGCTTCAGTGCCGGAACCG
>DAHWOF010000107.1 GCA_027335345.1 Granulicella sp.
CCCGCCTGAAGGCGGGGCCCGTTCCCTTGTTTTGGGGTCTCAATCCCGGCAACGAGGACGGCTTGGCGATACGGAGGGGCAGGATGGAGCTATACGAGCAGGTCCGGCGGGGGTACGAGCATGGGGCCGGGACGATCCGCGCGGTAGCGCGGAGATTGGGAGTCCATCGGCGGGAGGTGCGTCGGGCTTTGGCTGGCGCAGTGCCTGCAGAGCGGAAGAAGTTGGAACGTGAACGTCCGAAGTTGGCTGTGGCGCTGCCGTTCATCGAGGCGATTCTGGAAGCTGGCCGTTAGGCGCCGCACAGGCGGCGGCACAGCGCACGGCGCGTCTGGATCCGGCTGCGGCAGCAGAAGTCGGAAGTGGCCGTTGCCGAGTCCACGGTGCGCGAGTATGTGCGCCGGCGGAAGCATGCGACGGACTGCTGGGACGGGAGGTCTTCGTTGCCCAGCGCTACAAGTTCTGCGGCGAGACGCAGGTGGACTGGCACGAGATCTAGGCCGAGTTTCACCCCACGGACGAAGACCTGTCCGCAGGGGCCCCGAAGTTGGACGGCCAGGTGCGCAAGGTCCACATGTTCAGCATGCGCTCGATGGCCTCGGGCGTGGCTTTTCGCCGGGCCTATCCGCAGGCTGAACCATCCAGACAGAATCCTCAACTACCGCCGCACCAAAGTGCGGCTGGGTGTGGCCGCGGCGGTCAAAGGCAACATCGGAACCCTGATGCGCCGCGGACGGAACTATCGCAACCTGAACTACCTGCTCCTCAAAGCGCAGCGCTTGGTGGCATTGAGGATTCAGTTGGCCTGAGATGGTGATTTCGCCGACTCAACTGCGCCATGCTAACGCAGCGAACGAGACGGCGGCTACCAATTTTAAGGCTCGCTAATTGGCCGCTGGCGATCAAGTAATCAACGGTCCGCAGAGAAATTCCGAGTGTAGCGGCACACTCCTTCCTGCTGATAAGTATTGGGTGGATGTGGCTTGTTGGGTTAGGTGATTCGGTCATGCTGCTGACGCTAAACAAGACCGTGCCAGAAGGGCAGCTACACTAGCAGACTTTGAATCGCCGGTGTATACACTTGGTTAACCTAACTTTAACAACGAAGGTGCTGCAGGGTTATGGAGTTCAGAGCCGGACGGGTGATGGAGCCGTCTTGCTGGCTTGGAGCCTGGTCGAACCATCCCGAAGCGCGGATGGGGGTGAAAGCGAGGCAACTTTGGATGCGATGGGGCATTTTGCAGACAAGGCCATGCCCGATAGGTTTCGCGCTCGCAGGGATCCATTGAGTGATCAGACTTGCATATGAGTTATGCGGCAAGTTATCCACCCGTGGCTTCCAGTGCGGCGGCGATGTGAAGAAAGTCGCTCTGCCACGGGAACAACTGCGGTAAGTGCGCCACGATGCGCCGCACCGAAGCCACCATGCGTGTGCCCGGTTTCAGCAGTTGCTCGCGCAGCATCCACACCTGTGCCCGCGCCAGCGAGGTCAGGGCCGCCGCGAGGCGAATCTCCTGCATCTGCAGATAGGCCGCGGTGGCCATCAGCCCACCCAGTTGATTGGCCCAGAAGCGCTTGCAACTGGTGCGGTTCAGGTCGAGCGCCTTCAACTCCTTGATTCGGTCCTCGACATCGCCGCTCAAGCATGTGATTTCGCTACTCTGAATTGGCCCCTTTCGATGGTCTGAATTGGCCCCACCTGAAGGCGGAGCCCGTTATCTTGTTTCGAGGGTTTGGACCCGGAAACGAGGACGGCTTGGCCACAAGGAGGAGCGAGGTGGAACTATAGGAGCAGATCCGGCGGGAGTACGAGCATGGCGCCGGAACGATCCGCGCGGTAGCGCGGAGATTTGGAGTACATCGTCGCGACGTACGCCTGGCTTTGGCCAGTGCAGTGCCTGCGGAGCGGAAGAAGCCGGAACGGGAGAGGGCGAAGCTGGCCCCGGCGCTGGGTTTTATCGACGCGATACTGGAAGCCGATCGCCGGGCCCCGCGCAAGCAGCGGCACACGGCGCATCGCATCTGGAGGCG
The DNA here is from genome assembly GCA_027335345.1 of Granulicella sp. GTDB lineage: Bacteria > Acidobacteriota > Terriglobia > Terriglobales > Acidobacteriaceae > Granulicella. Next base: position 2,029 of record DAHWOF010000107.1, read on the forward strand.
GTTGCGGCAGGAGAAGCCGGAGATCGCTGTCGGCGAGTCCACGGTGCGCGAGTACGTGCGTCAGCGCAAGGCCGCGATGGGCCTGCTGGGACACGAGGTCTTCGTCCCCCAGTCCTACCAGTTCGGCGGCGAGGCACAGGAGGTGGACTGGTACGAGATTTGGGCGGAGTTGGACGGCCAGCCGAGCAAGGTCTACATCTTCCGCATGGGTTCGATGGCCTCGGGAGCGGCCTTTCACCGGGCCTATCCGCACGCCACGCAGCAGGCGTTTCTGGAAGCCCACGAACTTGCGTTCCAGTGGTTTGGCGGGGTCTTTGATGTCCTCAGGTTCGATAGCCTGAGCTCTGCGGTGAAGAAGATTCTGCGCGGCCGCCAGCGGGAAGAGACCACGCGGTTCCTCGCCTTCCGCTCGCACTGGGGCTTTCAGGCGGAGTTCTGCACGCCCGGCGAGGGCCACGAAAAAGGTGGCGTCGAGGGCGAAGGCGGGCAGTTCCGGCGCAACCGTCTTGTGCCCATTCCGAAGGTACGCAACCGGGAGGAGCTGAACCGGCTTCTGGCCGCCGGTATGGACCAGGAGCAGCAGCGCGCGATCGCCGGCCGCAGCCAGACGATCGGGGCGGCGATGCTGGCCGAGCGCGAGCATCTGCAGCCGCTGGTCGCCGAAGGCTTCGATCTGGCCTCGGCGCATTTTCCTCAGGTCAACCAAAGCGGCTGTGTGAAGGTGCTGACCCACTTCTACTCGACGCCGCTGCCGGTAGCAACCACGGTCGAAGCCAAGGTCTATTCGGCAACCGTGGAGATCTGGCAGGGAGGACACTGCGTGGCCCGGCATGAACGCTGCTACGGGCGCCATCAGCAGGTTCTGGAACTGGATCACTCCCTGGATGTGCCGGTGAAGAAGCCCGGGGCTATGGCCGGCTCCACCGCTCTGGAACAGTGCCGCGCTCAGGGCCGCTGGCCAGCCAGCTATGACCGTTTCTGGTCCATGGCCAGCCAACGGGAGGGCCGCCAGGCCGGAACGCGGGCCATGATCGAGGGGCTGCAACTGAGCCGCACCCATGGCGCAGCCGGCGTGCGCCAGGCGGTGGAAGAAGCGCTGGCGATGGGCACGTCCAGTCTGAGCGCGATCCGCTATCCGCTCAGCGTGGACTGCAGGGCGACAGCTTCGGAAACGGCTGCGGTGGAGATCGACGCGTTGCGGCGCTATGACCGGCCGCAACCCAGCATGGAGGCCTACGAACAACTGCGACCCAACTGGCGAGAGACTGCACCGACAGACCCAGGTTCGCGGATGGCGACCTGGCCGGTGACGACGGAGGTGGTCCAGTGAACTCATCCCCGTCGATCGAACAAGCCGCCATTCAGCAGTACGCCCGTCAACTCTATCCGACTGCCGTGGCCGACCAGTTTGCCCGCCTGGCCGAGGAAGCAGCGCGGAAGAAGCAGTCGCACCTGAGTTATCTGGAAGCGCTGCTGGAAGCCGAGATCGAGGAACGCGATCGCCGGGCCGTGATCCGGCGCATCAAGGAGGCCCACTTCCCGGCGGTCAAGACGCTGGAGGAGTTCGATTTTCCGGCGGCGCCGCACATCCCGGTGGCCCTGGTGAAGAACCTCAGCCAGGGCCAGTATATGGAGCGCAAGGAACCCGTCGTTCTGATCGGCGAAACAGGCACGGGCAAGAGCCACTTGGCCGTGGCTCTGGCCGTGGCTGCCTGTCGGCAGCGCAAACGGGTGCGCTTCACCACGGCCGCGGAGCTGGGGACAGAGATGATCGAAGCGCAGAGCCAGCTGCAGCTCACGCGGGTACGCAACCGCTGGATGCGCTACGAGATGGTCGTCCTTGACGAGCTTGGCTACGTGGTGATGCCGGATGCTGCGGCGGAGCTGCTCTTCCAGCTCATCGCCGGCCGCGCCGAGCAGGCGGCGATCATCGTAACAACCAATTTGCCGTTCTCCGAATGGCCCACCAAGATCCCCAACGCGCGGCTGTGCAAGGCGATGCTCGACCGGTTGACCGATCGGGCGCACATCATCGAGACCGGCACCGAGAGCTACCGATTCCGCAGAACCATGGCCCGAAAAGGAGGCAAGGCATGACAAGCAAACAGTGGTACTACGCCCAACTGCGCTGGGCAGTGATGGTGGAAGGCAAAGAAGGGCTGAGGGAGTGGAAAGAGGCAGTGCATATCTTCCGCAGCGAAGATGTGCAGACGGCCTTCCAGCAGGCTCTGCACATCGGAGGCCTGGGCGAGGATGTCCACACCGAAGGCCGGCGGGAGGTGGAGACCAGGCTGGCAGAGGTCGTAAGACTCGATTGCCTGGGCAGCAACCAAACTGAGTTCGAGGTCAGGCTCAGTTCAAGCAACGTCAGCCAACGCCTGCCCTTCGATCATGTCTTCAAACCGGAGGAGCACATGCCCGAATCGCCCTTTTAACGCCGCTTGACCACGCCAGCTACGCCGCCCCGTGTTGGCCTTGGCTCCAGTCGCCCTTCGGGCTCCTCCCGCCAAGGCCAACACGGAACAACAAATCACATGCCTTCAGGTGGGGCCAATTCAGACCATCAAAAGGGGCCAAATCAAGTTGACGAAACCAATGTCGTCGGCATCAGTCCCCAAGTCCGGTTTCCATGGGTTGCAAGTGTCCAATCGTCACCGCACCAGGGAGGGCGCGGACAAAACAATGTCTAGTTGCTTGATGAAACGACAAGATATTGTCGCACGAGCCCTTTGCCTTTCGTGTGCTTAATGATG
>DAHWOF010000115.1 GCA_027335345.1 Granulicella sp.
ACCCGCCCCGGAGCGTCCAAAGGTGGCCTGCGGGTCAACAACAATGTCAATGTGACCGCCCAGAGCCGTGGCATCGGCGGACGAAGCGAAACGCAGCCTCTGGCCCTCAGCCGCTACCTGCTGGAATCCCATCACGGAGAGGATGCCGGAGGTCTCCGTGGCATCAAGCTGGAGCATGGTCACGCCGGCGAGCCCGCGGATGGCATGCCCACTGGGCACATCGGAGAAGCGCGGCGGATGACCGGTTGCAACCCCGGCATGGGTTGTCAGCTCAATCTGCATGCCGGCCGGATCAGAAAGTCGCAGAACCTCCTCGCTGAAGCGGCGCGGCTGGCGCTGAAAAGAGATCCCTTTGCGGGCCAGACGCTGCTCCCAGAAGGACAGCGAGTCCAGCGGGATGCGCAAGGCAACCTGGGTCACTTCGCCGGCCCCCGGCGTGCCCCGGCCCACGCGCGGCCAGGGAAAGAACGTAAGCAGCGTGCCGGGAGCGCCCAGATCATCCCCAAAGTAAAAGTGATAGGTTCCTGGATCATCAAAGTTGACCGTGCGCTTCACCAGACGCAAGCCCAGAACCTGGGTGTAGAAGTCCAGGTTCGCCTGCGGGTCGGAGGCGATAGCTGTCACGTGATGGAGACCAACGATCGAATCTGCGGACATGGGGAACCTCCGGGTGGCGCTCACGCCACCGACCAGCGAACCTCCCACCTGTTCCGTCCCCTGCGAAGGGAGGAACTCCTCCGGAAAGTCTCAAAGCAGGTACGTTTTCTTCAGGACGCACCCTTTTTTCAGCATGCACTTCTTTCAGCATGCACTCTCTTTATTTATTGTCTCGCAATCTTCGTCCGTCGCCACGCGCCGGTCCCTTGGCATAGACTCACCTCATCATGCCTCCCGCCATCGCCGCCCATGCGCTCACCCGGAGCTTCGACGGGTTTACCGCCGTCGACCACATCGACCTCGCCATCGAGCCGGGACAGTTCTTCGGATTTCTGGGACCGAACGGAGCCGGTAAGTCCACCACCATCAAGATGCTCACCGGGCTGCTGGCGCCCAGCTCGGGTTCAGTGCAGATTCTGGGGCAGGACCTGTTCTACAACCCCATCGAGGTCAAGCGCCATATCGGCGTCGTGCCGGAGGGGATGGCGCTCTTCGCCAGATTGACCGCGCGAGAGTATCTGCGCTTTGTGGGCAGGATGTATGGTCTGGACAAGGCGACCACCGAGCAGCGCTCCGAGGAGTTGCTGGAGTTCATGGGTCTCACCGATCAGTCCAAAAAGCTGATCGCCGACTTCTCCCACGGCATGGGCAAGAAGCTGGCGCTGGCCGCGGCAGTGATCCATGGTCCCAGGGTGCTCTTTCTGGACGAGCCCTTTGAAGGCGTGGACGCGATCGCCGCCGGCACCCTGAAGGCCATGCTGCAGAGGATGATCGCGCGCGGAGCCACCATCTTCCTGACCTCGCATGTGCTGGAGATTGTGGAGCGACTCTGTTCGCACGTGGCGATCATCAATCACGGCCAGATTGTGGCGCATGGCTCGCTGGAGGAGCTGCGCGCCGGCGTGCAGGCGCGCCGGCCGCAAGATGGCACCGTCGATGCCGAGGGCGCGTCCCAGGTCAGCCTTACCCTGGAGCAGATCTTCCTGAACGTCGTGGGCGGAAGAGCGGCGGAACACCCTGAGCAGGAGCTGGCATGGCTCAGCTAGAGACGCCGGCGCAACCCGCGCCTCAGCCCGCGCCTTTGGCGTGGACACCGGCGCAGACCCGGGCTCAGTTTGCCTCCATCGTCTGGCTGCGCTGGCGAATCACCGTCAACAGCCTGACGCGCAGGGGCGGCGCGGGTGAGCTGGCGGGCCGCGCTGTAACGGCAATCCTCTTTCTGGGGCTCCTGTTCTTCTTCGTCGTGGCGGCAGGCGTGGGCGGCTTCTTCTTCGCCGCCAAGGGGCATCTGGACCGGATCGCGTGGCTGCTGTGGGGAGTCTTTCTCCTTTGCCAGGTGCTGAACATCCAGCTTGGGCAGCCTGCCGTGAACTTTGACCCCACCCAACTGATCCGCTTTCCCATGCGGGCGAGAACCTATGTGGCGATCCGGCTCTTCTTTGGCATGATCACTCCAGCCAACCTGGCCGGGACGCTGATGGCTGCCGCGGCGGCCCTGGGGATCACCTTGGCCGCTCCGCCGCTCTGGCTCTACGCGCTCATCGCCGTCGGAGCCTTTGCTGCCACCAACTTGCTCTTCTCCCGCATGCTGTTCGCCTGGGTAGACCGCTGGCTCGCCACCCGCCGCGCCAGAGAGGCGTTGACCGCCGTCATGCTGGCATTGTTTCTGGGAGCGCAGTGGGCAAACTTCACCTTCAACCCGGCTTACGGTCACCAGCGCACCAGCGCCTTTCACCTCTCCCAGCAGCATCTGGCATGGGCCAACCACCTTATCCGGATCTCCGGTCCGGCGCTCAGGCTCATGCCGCCAGAGTTGGCCGCCTCGGCATTGACGGCGGCCGGCCACGGCACCATCCTCCGCTTCGCCCTCGACACGCTGGGGGATTTGGCCTATGCCGCGCTCTTTCTTCTGGTCTTTGCGCTGCGCATGCTGCGCGAGTTCCACGGAGAGAACCTCTCCGAAGCAGCCGCCGGAGCACGACCCGGCAGAGCAGATGCAGCAAACCCGTACGCCGCAGCCGCCGCGCCGGCAAGAAGAGCCGCCGTCGCGGACTCCGAGCCTGCGGATTCGTTCTCCACACCGCTCACCCGAGCCGAAGCCGCTATGGCCGCCCGCAGGCGAGTGCTGGATCTGGTCGTGACAGGACTGCAGAAGGAGATCCTCTATGCGCGGAGGAATCTGGGAGTTCTTTACGCCCTGATCACGCCCCCGCTCATGATAATGATCTTCGCCAACCGATTCTCCTCCGCAGGGAAGAGCCCGATATGGCTCTTCCCCGCAGCCGTGGCTTATATCCTGCTGGCCGTCTACCCGCTCAGCTATAACTCCTTCGGCATGGACGGAACTGGAGTGCAAGTGTACTTTCTTGCGCCGGTGCGCCTGCGCGACGTCGTCCTGGCCAAGAATCTATTGATAGCCCTGATGGCGGCCATCGAGGTGATTCTGATCTTTTGCCTGATCTCCTTCCAGGCCGGCGTCCCCTCACCGAACATCGTGCTGGCGACGCTGCTCTGGGCGGCCGGGGCGCTGGCCGTGAACTTGATCTTCGGCAATCAGCGTTCGCTCTCCGCGCCCAAGCAGATAGACCTGCAGCGCATGTTGCAGAGACAGTCCTCCCAACTCAGCGCTCTCATCAGTCTGGCGGTGCTGGCCGGCTGTTACGGCCTGGCCGCCCTGTTCTTCATGGCCTGCCTGTGGCTGCATGCCCTGTGGGCGCTGGCGCCGGCTTCGGCCTTCTTCGCTGCAGCCGCGGCGGGCGCCTATGAGCTCCACCTGCGTTCTGTGGATCACTCGGCTCTCCAGCATCGCGAAGCGCTGATGGACGAGCTCTGCCGAATCGGGTAGCGTCCTGGGCCGTTCAAGCCCCTCGGCTGTCCCAGCTGCACCCGCCCGCCCGGAGAAAGCTCTCCGCGGCGTCCAGCGCGGTCGCCCGCTGCCAGAGAGTGGCAAAAAGAGGAAAAGTGCGGCAGGAGGGGTTTCCCGTCACGCAGCACAGCGCCGCGCCTCACGCAGCCGCCGCGCCAATCAGGCTCAGCATTCGCCCCGTAAAGCCCTGCTCCGCACGGTGGCTGAAGTACTTGCGCCGGCCGTCGGAGAGGCGCTTGCAGGCGGTGCACTCCCCGATCAGGGTGATGGCCGCCGGGTGCAGGCCCGCATCCAGAAGCTGCCGACGGTTGGCCTCCCAAAGGTTTAGGTGAACCCGAGAGTCACAGCCGGAGCCTCTGCCGGCAGACGTTGACCGGGAGCCCGTGGACTCCGCGACCAGCTCGCATCCGTAGCCAAACTCGGTCTGAAACCTCTCTCTCACCTCGCCGCCGACCTCGAAGCAGCAGGGGCCGATCGACGGGCCGATGGCGGCGATCAGATCCTGCGTGCGGCAGCCGAATTGCTCGCGGAGGGCTTCGACGCCGCGTTCGACGATGCGCTCCACCGTTCCCCGCCACCCGGCGTGAAGGGCGGCCACGGCATGGGTGCGCGTGTCCGCGACCAGGACAGGAACGCAGTCCGCGGTAAGAATCCCCAGCAGAAGTTTGGTTTCGCAGGTGTAAAGGCCGTCACCCTCCAGAATGGCTCTGCCATCCTCACTCGTCAGCGGAAGCTGAGCACGCTCTACCTGACAGACCCGCCCGCTGTGGCACTGGCGAACGGTGACCAGATCCGGTCGCCGGCCTGCGGTGCTGGCAGCCGGATGCGATTGGACCAGAGCATCGACCAACCGCCGGCGCATGGCGGTCACCTGGAGCGGATCCTCTTGAGGCGTATACCCAAGATTCTGTTCGGGAGGGCCACCGGCGGCATAGGCTGTCGAAACTCCGCCCTGACGGGTGCTGAAACCCGCCAGGAGCCAGGAGTAAGGCTCCCAGCCAGGAACGGTGACGAGCCCTGGTTCGCAGCGGCGAGGCATACCCAATTGTATAAAGCGCCAATTTGTATAAAGCGCCAATCCCCTCGGCGAGCCTTCACCCGACCTTCCCGGCGCCTTAAAGATTTCGGGCCCGCTTTCTGGCGGGCCCTTGAGAGGCATTGGGGAGGGGAACTACTTGAGGATTCATTAGGGGTCGCCCGGAAGACCGAGCAAAAAAGGTAGGAAGTTCTATTCAGAGCAGGGTTGTTTGAGTTAGCCTCTCAGTTGTTAAGTCAGACGCGCCTCGCCGAAAATTGGTTGCCGGGGTTGCTCAGAAGATTGTTTCCGCAGCCTTCACTCCCTATCTGCATCTATCACTCCCTATCTGCATCTATCTGCTGAGGAAACAAGGGAAGACTCGTGCAACATTCGCCGCTCAGGAGCGTCCAATGCTCCGAGTGTTCCTGGCAGCGAAAGATGGGCAAGACCTCTATCCCCAAAATAGCTGCAACGTGAAGCTTTTCCGCAGGCCGGCTGCCGGACTGACACTCCCGGCAGATTCGGCAATCGGTAAACTATACTAGGCTTTGGAATTGGGACTCGGAGTCTCGGATCCAACAGCGTCGGGCCGTTTCTGGAATTCAGCGGCCGAAGGCTGTGCTGCAACCTCCCGGCCCGGAGTCCTGATGCGAGATTTCACCCCAGCCGCCCAACCGGTGGCTGTAACCCGTTCGGGACGGCGAAGTCTGCGGCTGCTGGCCGTTGTGGAGGCTTCGTCCCTACCGCAAAGCAAACTTCTTGCGCTGGAGAAGAAACTGATTTATCATTCCGCGACTGCAACATGAAGAATTCAAACTATATCGCCTCGCACCTCCTTCGTTCCCGTATCGGGAAACTGTGTGTAGCCATTATTGGGACATCTCCCAGCGAGATGATCGAGAAGGCCACGGAAGTACTGAAAGATTCCAATTTTCTCGAGTTTCGGCTTGATTACCTGGCCAAGCCGGCCGCCGCAATTCCGCCGTTGAAGCACTTCCTCGCCAGTCAGGGAGCGGCTACGGCCGTCGCCACCTGCCGAAGAAAAGAGACTGGCGGACGGTTCGACGGTTCAAGAACCGCCGAACTGGAGATTTTGTTGAAGGCCGCCGAAGCCGGGTTCCACCTGGTGGACCTGGAACTGGAGACGATCGAAAAGCTCCCCAAAGACACCGTGAGCCAGCTCCGCGAGGCGGGTGCGGCGGTGATTATCAGCCACCACGACTTCCACGCCACCAAGGACCTGGAGGCCGTATACGAGCGGATGCGTCCCTTCGCCCCGGATTCCATGAAGATCGTGCCTACGGCAAAGACGCTCTCCGACAACCTGACGCTGATGAAGTTTCTGGAGCGGGCGGAGGATGAGACCAACTCCAGCGTGGTCGGCCTGTGTATGGGCGAGCCCGGAATCATCTCCCGGGTGCTGGGACTCAGGGCAGGATCTGCCTTTACCTTTGCCGCAGCCAGCCAGGGGGAAGAGACCGCCCCCGGGCAGATCGCGGCGCGGACCCTTCTGGAGACCTATCGCATCGACCAGGTCGATGCCGCCACCAAGATCTACGGCGTGGCGGGCAACCCAATCGGGAGCTCCCTCTCGCCGCTGATGATGAATACCGCCTTCCGCCGCGAAACCGTCAACGCCGTTTATCTGGGACTCCAGACTGCCAAAGTCGATGATCTCTTCCATTTGGCGCACGAGATCCCTATTCAGGGGATGAGCATCACCATGCCGCTGAAGCAGGACGTTCTCCCTATGCTGGAGAGAACCGATGCGCTCTCCACCAGGATCGGCGCGGTCAACACCATCCTGCGCGCGCAGGATGGAAAGTTCTATGGCTTCAACACCGATGTGGCCGGCATCGTCACGCCTCTGGAGAGACGGCTTTCTCTGCGCGGAGCCAAGGTGCTGGTGCTGGGGGCGGGCGGAGCGGCCCGAGCGGCCGTCTTTGGCTGCTGCGATAAGGGCGCGGAGGTCTTCGTCCTCAACCGCACCGTGGAGACTGCCCAGAAGCTGGCTCGGCAGGCAGGAGCCAAGACGATCAAGCGCGAAGCCTTGCCGAAGACTCAGTTCGACGTCATCATCCATGCCACTCCGGTGGGAATGTCCGCAGGCGCCAGGCAGGGCTCCGCCACCAGGAACGGACCGGCTTCTCCATTGGAGGAGAATGAGATCAACGCCCGCTTCGTCTTTGATCTGGTGTACAACCCCATTGACACTCCTCTGCTGAAGATGGCTCGGCAGAAGGGTATCGCCGTCATCACCGGAGTGGAGATGTTTGTGCAGCAGGGTGCGCGGCAGTTCGAAATCTGGACCGGGAAGCCGGCGCCGGAGGAGGAGATGTTCCGAGTGGTGCTGCATTCCCTGCGCCAGAGCGCCGAGCGCGCCGTAGAACCGTCAGCGCCATCGGCGGCCGCAGCTTCCCATGCCGACGGTCCCAGCGCAGCCTCCGCCCGGGAAGAGCCGGCGCCAAAGGCCAAACCCGCAGCCAAACCCAGCCCGAAGGCTCCCGCTCGCAAGGCAGCGCCCGCCAAGCCGGCGCGACCCAAGCCGATGGTAAAGACGGAAGCAAAGGCCAAGGCGAAGACCGGCTCCAGATAAGGCGGACACAACCCTGCAGAAGGTAATGTCCTGCAAGTCTGCTGATCTTCAGCGGATCAGCAGACTGCTGGAGATCAGGGGGCATTGCCTCCAGCCTGTCTTCCACCGGCCGGCGCTGCACCGGGGCTCCCGGAAGGCCGACCTTCCGCTCGTTGAGGGAGGTTTTGACCCTCCCTCTCTGGATCTTCTGCTTCAGGATCTTCTGCAGGCGGCAGAACGTTCCGCCTTCTCGCATCAACTCGCGTCAAACTCCCGCGCGATCCAGCTCTTCAACGCAGACATGCTGGCCTCGCGGCCAAGAAAAGTCTGCACCAGTTCGCGCGCCGGCTTGGAGCCGCCTGGCTCCAGAACCTCGCGGCGGTAGCGCAGCGCCGTGGAGCTCTCGCTGAGTCGGCTCAGGTCGAATTCGGAGAAGAACTCCAGCGCAATCACCTTGTCATAGAGATAGGTGTAGTAGTTGGAGGTGTAGCCCACCAGGTGAGTAAAGGCGGCGTACATGTGGTTGCCTTCCACAAACTGATAGGAGGAGAAGCGGTCATAACCGGCGCGGAGAAGACGGTCAAGATCCAGCGTCGCCGCCGGCTGGTCATGGGTCTCCAGCGAGTAGGTGGCATACATCACCTGGGTAAGCGTGGCCAGAGCGCGCCCATGCGCGCTGGCCCGAACCATGCGCGCAAAGACATCCTGCGGTATGGCCTCGCCTGTCTGATAATGCCGAGCAAAGCTACCCACCAGCTCCGGATCCGCGAAGAACTCCTCCAGCATCTGCGACGGAACCTCCACAAAGTCGCCCTCGGTGGAGATGCCCGACTGCCCGGCCCAGCGTTGCCGCCCGCCCAGCACCTCGTGCATCAGGTGGCCGAACTCGTGGAAGCAGGTGACCACATCGGAGTACAGCATCAGGCCGGGATCGCTCTCGCCGGGCTGCGGGAAGTTGCAGATCAGAGAGGCCTCTGGAAGCTGCCGGCCAAGCACGCCACTCACCAGTGAACACTCGCTGAACCACTTGCTCTTGCCTTCACGAGGGTGCATGTCCAGATAGATCCGGCCGATCGTCTGGCCAAGGACGGCGGAGCCAGGCGCATCGTCGATGACATCGAAGGCCTTCACCCCAGGGGCCCAGACGACAGCGCCCTCCACCTGCGCAAACTTCACCCCAAAGAGCCTGCCGGCGGTAGCTAGAATTCCCGCCTCAACCTGGGTATAGGGGAAATAGGGGCGAACCGATTGGGAGTCGAAGTCCAGGCGCGAGCGCCGGAACTGCTCCTCCCAGAAGCGCGCGTCGCTCAGCGTCAGCGGAAGAGCGCCTGGATCGCGCTCGCGCACAAACTCCTCCAACTCGGCGAATTCGCGCTGCGCCGTCTCCCGCGCAGCGGACTCCACCTGGTTGAGAAAATTGCGCAGGTTGGCCGCCGAACCCATCATCTGGTCCACCGTAGCCAGATCCGCCCAGCTACGGAAGCCGAGCAGCGTGGCCATCTCCTCGCGCGCCGCCAACAGGTCCAGCAGCACCTGCCGGTTGGCCGGATAGCCGCGATCGTTGTAGGCCTGATAAATGCGCCGACGCAACTGCGGGCTTATGGCGTAGCTCATCACCGGCGTCATCTCCGGAGGGTTCGTGGTCAGCGTCACCGGCGCCGCGGCCACCAGATGCTGCGCCACCGAATCGCTCGACTCATCCGCCGGACTGGAGGAGGATCCCTGGACGCGGTGAACGCCATGGCGCGCCAGGTAATCTTCGGGCAGTCCTAGCAGCTCATTTGGATCCGTCACGGTGACCTTGCGAACATCATCCTGCACCGTGCGGCTGAAGGCCATGCCCAGCGCGGTCATGCGGTCGGCCAGGGAGCGGATGCGTTGTCGCGTCGCCTCGTCCTTGTCCACGCCGGAGAGACGGTAGTTGAGCAGCGTGCGATCCAGATAGTAGAGCGTGGCCGGGTCGGCAGCCGACGGACCCTCCGTGAGTGCGCCATGCAGGGATGCCAGCGCCTGATAGACCTCACGATTCAAGCTTAGGGCGACGCTCTCCGCACCGACCACCTGGGACAGGCGCTGCGCCGCGTCGCGCACCTCCGCCACCGGATGGACCATGAACATCACCCCGCTCTGACTGCCAGCCATGCCCAGATGCCAGCGAGCGCGATCATAGGGAACCAGGGTGTTTTCCACGCTAGGCGGTTCCGTGATGGCCAGCAGTCCGGCAATCGCGGAGCGCGCGGCGGCAAGGTGATCTTCCACCCAGGCCTCGGCCTCTGCCGCGCCTGTCAGGCCGGACCAGATGTGGAGGGGATCGCCGATGGTGGAGGCTGTGATCCTGGGCTGTTGGTCAACAACCGGCATAATGAGCTTCTCCTGAAGACACAAAACATTAGGACACAAAACATAGGCGCCGAAGGTTGCATAGGCACCGGCAGGGCCCACTATCAATGTACGTGAACCGGGCCTCGGCACGGCTCCCGCCCTCCCCTGCTCCCGAAGCCATTGCGGAGAACCGCAGCCGCTCGATTGTCGCCACAACGCTCCGCCGGGGAGCGGCCCTCCGCGGTGCGATGATCAGAACCTGCTGTCGGAGCGGATTCAGAACGCCTTGGCGCTCATCCGCCAGCTTCTCATACAATGAAATCACTATGCGTTACCTGATCGCATTGCTTGCCCTGGCCGGCATCATCGACTCCTACCTTGCTCTCAGAATCCACCTTCAGGATCCCTCACAGGCCCCGCCCTGTTCCGTCACAGCGAAGTTCGACTGCGGCGAGGTGAACCACGGTCGCTATGCCGTCTTTCCGCCCCTGAGCTTTGACGAGGCCCCCAACGCGAGCATCCATATACCCGTGGCCGTGTTTGGAATTGCCGGCTATGCGCTGATTGCGCTGCTGGCGCTGGCCAAAAGGTACTGGCTGACGCTGCAAGCTGCCGAGATTGGATTCTTCTTTGCCGCATTTCTCTCCTACCTGGAGGCCTACGTCATCGAGAAATGGTGCATCTACTGCCTGTGCTCCATGGGCATCATTACGGCCATCCTGTTGCTAACCATCGCCAAGCTGGTCTCCGACGGTCTGCGCCGGCGAAGATCAGGTTCGCCGACAAACGGCCTCGCCTCTGCGAAGTGACCGATCCGGCGGGTCGCGCAGCCGCCGCTGTAGCTTTATCCATCCAGCAGCTCTTTTACGTCTTCTTGCCCGCTATGCCGCACCCGCAAGAGCGCTCGTCACTCCGATCCATGGCTCGTCTTCCGCGCCATCTGCGCAACGCGATCGCAGCCCATCCGCGTGGTTCCATGCTGATCCTGCTCGCCTGTTTGCTGGCGCTACTGCTCACCGATGTGGCCGTCGCATGGCCGTACGTCCTGGCCCGCCTGCAGGCGCTGGCCGTGCTGGACCGGGTGGCCGGCAAGCCGGTTCCCAACGCGCTGGCGTGGATTGTCTCCTACCCGGTGCAGCGCACCGACTTGATGCTTCCGCTGCCCGGCGGGGCGATACGGGCCCGGCTCTATACGCCCCTGAATCGTCCCCAGGCCCCCGGAGTGGTCATCGTGCATGGCGTCCACTCCAAGGGAATTGACGAGCCGCGCATCATCACCTTCGCCTCCGCCATGGCCTCCTCCGGGCTGCGCGTGCTCACCCCGGAGCTGCCGGATATCAAGGACTACCACGTCGGCGCAAACTCCATCGCCGACATCGGCGACTCTGCGGTCTGGCTGGATCATGCCACCGGGGACCGCCCTGTGGGCATCATCGGCATCAGCTTCTCGGGAAGCCTCTCCCTGCTGGCCGCCGCGGAACCCCGGTATCGGCCAGTTATCCGGTTTGTGACTGCGATCGGCGCTGAAGACCAGATGTCGCGTGTGGCCAACTACTACCTGACCGGCAGAGAGTCGCGTCCCGATGGCACGGTGGAGATCCTGCCCCCGCACGAATATGGAGCTCTGGTCCTGGAGTATGAGAACCTCCAGGACTTTGTTCCCGCTCCTGACCTGACGGCGGTGCGGCTGGTGCTGCGCGAGCACTTGTATGAAGATCGCCCGGCCCAGCGCGCGGCGATGGCCAGGCTGACTCCTCGGCAGGCTGCCGAAGCCAGGCAGTTGATGGACACCTCCTCGCCGGTAACGCGGCGAATGATCGCCGCCAGCAACGCGCTGCATCTGGCGGCCATGGCCGCCGTTAGTCCTGCGGGGCACATGAACAGCCTTGCAACGCCGGTCTATCTGCTCAGCGGCCAGGCGGACAACATTATTCCATCGGCGGAGACCCAGTGGCTGGTTCGCGAGATTCCCCACGGGGAGGTCAAGATGGCGCTGATCTCCCCGGTCATCTCTCACATTGACATGAATGATCAGAAGCCCACGTTCCGGGACCAGTGGCGTCTGGTCCACTTCTTCGCGCTCATTATCCGTGCTGCGGAGCGCTGATGCTTGGGAAGTGCGAGCCCAAATGGAGTTCATGCTCAAAATAGCTCAAGATGCCGATTTGTCAATTGAGCAAGAAACATTCTTGCCTTTCAAGGCTTCGCTGCCCGTTGGCAGCCGTGCCACTGGGCAACAACGTCAGCGAGCTCGAGATGAAGCGCGTGGTCCTGACCAAGAAGAACAGCTTGTTCGTCGGGAATGCGCGAGGCGGCAGAACGGCGGCCATCCTGGGTGAGCCTGACCAGCACTTGCTGCCGGCATGACGTGAATCCGCAATGCTATCTCACCCGGTTGGTGACGAATCCGAATCTATCCCAGGCCCGCCGAAGCGAGCTGCCGAAATGGTTCCCAGACAGGTGAAAGCAGCTTCAGTCCGCACGCCCGGCTGAACTCGAACGCTCCGCCACCCTGCCTTCGTAGCACCCGTACGTTACGTATCCCCACCGTCCAGTCGTTGTCTGCCATAGCCCTGAGAATAGCGAAAACACCCACTCTCACGAAACCCAGCAAAACCAGCCCCGTCCACACTTTCCTGCGCAGAGCCGGCCTGGCTCTTGAAAGCGCCGCGGGAGCGATGCGCTTGGCTTAAGACGAAAGCGGGAGCGCCGCCAACAAAAGCGCAGATCAGATGAAGCATTTTCGGAACATACAGCCAGCGTTTACCGGTAAGCGCATCACCCAAGACCAAAAACCTGATCCAGACCAGAATTGAGACAGCGAGGGCCACCTATGGTCCTGTGGTCTGAGGAACCCAATCGAGTGGGTCCTTGTCCCTGATCGTAAAATTTAGACTGACAGGGTGAGCCTTAACGAGGCGTACGATGCACTTATCAGATCCGGGCGCAACCGGATGGACCAAGGCTCCGGATGAAGATCTGGCGCTTTGAATGCCTCGCCGTATGTAGAGAGTGATCGTCTGGTCGACGCTGGAACTGATTGTGACGCTCATTTTCCTCGCCTTCAAGTCCCACCGGAAACTTTCAATCTTCGCCTGGGTGCGGCATAATATTCCCTTGATCTCGCCCTGCGTCAGCGTGTTGGGCGCAGCCGGAAGCAGTCCAATAACTCCAGGGCGGGAATAGACTAGCATTTCCATAATCACTGTCGGAATCCCACCCTGCGGGTCAGGCGAGGGAAGCCGATACGGGTTATGCATAGTGGTCAGGCTTGGATTGACGTAACCCTGATCAAGAAGCTGCTTGAGATCGAAGTTGACCAGAAAAGGATCCTTTAGCCTTGTCGCAGCCAGGGCGCGATGGAGCAGGCCGTGCGCGGACGCGTTGCCTTGGGCCCGCTTCCGGCTCGCAAGCAAAGCGGCTCTGGCAAGTTCCGGGGTCAGGTCCGGCGCAATCTCATCGGCTGGCCAAACGCCGTACAGATGGGAGACGTGCCGATGATCGAGTCTCTCTTCCAGAGTCGGCCATGCCCATTCCTTTAGGGCGCCATCGGTCGTGAGCAGGTACGGCGGGAGCTTTGCAAGCATGACCTTCCATCGCGGAATGTCATCGGCATTCACGCCGAGAATCTGCGAGGCGTCGATCAGGTGGGTCAATACCTGCCGACAAACCGAGATATCCATAGTGGCATTGATGACCGCCGGTGAATTTTGAGAATTAGCTGGCCAATTTTCGGGAGAGTACGACGGGACAAAAATATAGTTTCCATTCTTGTCGGTTTGCGTCAGGTAGTCCTGGTAGAAGAGCGCGATTTCTTTGAGTCCAGGCAGAACATGGTCGCGCAAGAACTGCCTGTCCCCTGTTGCCAAGTAGTAATCCCAGAACGGACTGTACAACCAACCGCCGGCGGAGATCCAATATTGGTGAGGCCACCCATAGGCGAAATGAGTCAGGGGGTTGCCTCGCTGAGTGGGGTGTATTCCAAAGAGCGCTCCCCGGGCGCCGAAAATATTTTGGGCGTTGGTCCGGGCATCCGGCAACTGGCTCTCCACCCAATGCACGTAGGTGTTCATGGCTTCCGGAAGATTGCCAATGACCGCGTCCGAGATTTGCAGGTTGACGTTGATATTCACGTGCCCCCACATGGGAGGGAATTCGCCGCCGGTTCTGGAATATAGCCAATACCTGCCCATATCGACCATATCCTGCAGCAGCGCAGGGTTATACCCATACCGGATCCGCTGGTCCGTCAGCAGCTCTTCTCCACTCATGGCATGCATCGACGGGCTCGCGCCAAAGTCTACGGAAACCCTGTCCATTACGCGCGCCTGAACCACTCGATTTCGCTCCAGCAACTTGTTATAGTCGGGCGTCACCGCGTCGACAGCGGCTTTTAGCTTCGCCACGTCGCCAGGCTGCAAATTGTCATACGCTTCGATCCGGGTGATCAACAAGAGGGTACGCACGCCGTGCAGCTCCAAAGAATCCCCTTGGACCGATACCTTCCCTCCCTTGGCAATAATTCGGGTCACGCTGGCGTAGCCGGGGTTCCCCTTGTCCACCAGGTAGTGTCCCAGCAGGATAAGATGATCCGAATCGAAATCGCGTGTGAATTCAACTTCTGCTGCGCCTGGTTCATGCGCAAACCGCGGGGGAGGACCAGTCATTCCATCGGCTACGGGACTCATATTGCTGCGAACCGGCCGATGCAGAACCATCGACGTATCGAGTTGGATGGTCGAATTCAGAGTGGCGTGACCCGGCGCGGCAAGCCACTGCACAATCACGTTATCCGGGCGCGAAACCAGGGTGCGGCGCTCCCAGACTCCGTCTTTGTCAGTCCAGATAACT
>DAHWOF010000189.1 GCA_027335345.1 Granulicella sp.
GGCTATCGAACCCGGCCTGCGTTTTGACTGGGACGAGATTGTGCGCCGCCCGCTCTACTCTCCACGCTTCGCCGCGGTCTTCGCTCCGGGCAAAGTTCCTTCCACCAAGATCTCCGCCGGCATCGGCGTCTACTACGAACATACCCAGCTCGAGTACCTGGAGGAGGCCCTTGACGGGCCACGCTACGATACCAACTACGCCGCAGACGGAGTCACCCAGATCGGCCCCGTCTATACAACCACGTTTACCGCGGACTACAGTCAGCTCCGTGCGCCACGGGTCATCAACTGGAGCGTGGAGCTGGAGCAGAAGCTGCCGTTCTCCACCTACGCCACTTTCAGCTACATGCAAAAAAGAGGAAAGGATTTTCTGGTCTTCGCCGATGAGAACCTTCCCTCTTTCTTTGGCAACTATGTACTCACCAATCAGCGCACCTCGGACTACCACGCCGAGACCATCAGCCTGCGCCACAACTTTCCGCACGGCTACGTGATTTATGGCGCCTATACCCGGTCCGAGGCCACGACAAACGCGGCCGTCACTTATTCACCCACGATAGGCGAACTGGGTCCCCAGCAGCCTGGCCCCGAGGCATGGAACGTTCCTAATCGGCTTCTTGCCTGGGGATGGCTCCCCACATTCCTGAAAGAATGGGACTTTGTTTACGCCCTTGACTACCGGACCGGCCTTCCCTACACCGCCATCAACGCGAACCAGGAGGTCGTCGGCAAACCAAACTCCTACACCTTCCCGGTGTACATGTCGCTCAGCCCTGGCGTTGAGTGGAAGTTTCACTTTGGCGGCTATTACTTTGGCCTGCGCGGCTTTTTCGAGAACATCACGAATCGTCAGAACCCCACCGTGATCCAAAACAACGTAGACTCCCCGGAGTTCGGCATCCCCACCGAACCTCTCGGCCGGGCCTTCACGGCGCGCATCCGTCTCATCAGCACAGACCCTAACAAGAGTGCTCACAAAGGATGGCTGAGCCGTTTCTTCAAGTAACGTCAGGAGATTTTTCGCTGCTAGACAAGGCAGCAAATAGAGAGGCAGCCACAAAGCGGCTCCCACTGACGAAAGTTTGGCCCCGTGTGATGAAAAACAACTGCGAGGATTACTTTGGAAGATTTGAACGAAGACGCCACCATCCCCGAATAACCGGCACTCCTATGCAGAATCCTAAAACGTACTTAGAATTCGTTGACCGCGCCACTGCATAATGAGATCATTGATCTCAATGATCTCACGGAGGGAAAATGGCCGGAAACCTGCATGTGCGCAACCTTGACGACGAACTCATTGGCCGGCTGAAACGCCGTGCCGCCCGGCACGGGCGCTCGACCGAAGCCGAGCACCGTGAGATTCTTCGCCAGGCTCTAGTGACCGAGGTAGAGCCATCCTTCGACCAACTGGCCGCCGATCTTCGCAAGCTGACCATGAGACACAGACAAACGCCTTCTGAGGTTCTTCAGCGCGAAGGGAGATCGGAACGTTGAAGACGCTGGTCATTGACGCCAGTATCGCGATGAAATGGGTAGTTGAGGAAGACGGCACGGCGTTGGCGCTGGCGTTACGGCAGCAGGCCAGACTCGTGGCCCCCAATCTGCTTGTCCCCGAATGCGCCAACATCCTGTGGAAGAAGGTTCAACGGAAGGAACTCGGCAAGGACGAAGCGCTCCTGGCGGCTCGTCTGCTCCAGAGCGCGGAGATCGAACTTGTTCCAACAAGGGCGCTGATGGAGACCGCAACGCGGCTGGCAATTGATCTGGGCCATCCAGCTTACGATTGCCTATATCTGGCCCTGGCGATCAAGAACGATTGCCAGTTTGTCACCGCCGACGAACGCATGGTCAACAAAATTCGCCAAGATAAGCGAAGCTCATTTCGTAACCATATCGCAGGCTTATCGGAATCGGCTTCCGGCAAGACGTAGCAGCTTGCGATCCGGCGTCGAGATTGAGGCTGCCTGAGGCACGCGCGTGTCCAGGCACTTCAGCCCGAGGCGGGCGTTGGCGTTCGTCTGTGCCCCAGTTATTGCGTGCGATTCCGAGCAGAACTGTGCAAAACGGCAGCCTGTAGCTGCATGTGCTTCTATTCATCCGGCTGCGACACCCACCTACGACGGCGGTACATGGCTTGGCTGTCTGTTACGCCTCTGTGTCACTTCTGGGTCACTTCTGGGTCACAGCCACCATTTTCAAGCCCATGGCCATTCATTTCGGTGCGTTATTTTGTATGGTGAGCGGGCTGGGGCTCGAACCCAGGACCAACGCCTTAAAAGGGCGATGCTCTACCAACTGAGCTACCCGCTCGCTCTTGATCTAAGGTAGCACGGATCCAGCCTCGCGGCTCACCCTGAAGCTGTTCTGGAGCCATCATCGCTGCTCTGCCGACACAAGTCTGCATACCTTGATCACGCCGTTGTTGTAGGGGCATGGGTACGCCGTGGAAGCAGAGGCGTGCAGCACCATCCAGGTAACTCCAAGCGGAAGCAGGCGGACATCGCGCTCGGCATCGCTTTCCGTGGAGAGCCTTCTCTGGGCTTCGGATCCCTGCCACCACTGCTCCGCCAGGCGAGGCGTGATCGCTGCCTCCCCGCCGTCCTTGGAGTAGTCCGGCACGGCGCTTCGCTCCGCAATCGGCCGGAACGTCTGCGCGTCTTCTCCATCCTCATTGACGTACCTGGCATCCATGGCAAAGAGGGCGTCTGGCGGCGTGTTCTTCCGGCACCAAAGGAAAGCTAGAACCCATGGGTTTGGGCTCTTCTGAAGCCGCCACGGGAACTCGATGTGCTCGGACGCCGGGTAGGTCTGGCGCTGCACGTAGAACATGATCGCCGCCAGAGAGCACGGAGCGACAACGAGCGCCGCAGCCAGAGCCTTACGCGTCAAACCCGAGCGCATGCGCTGGTGCGCCCTCAGCGCCAACTCCATCGCCTTGGCCCCCAGCAGCAGGGTCATCACCGCATAGATCAGCAGGTAGACGCGCAGCGGCTGCATGCGCGCCACCAAGTGGGTCTGGCTTCCCTCCTGAGCACAAGTCATCGCTACCAGTGTAGCGATGCATCCCAGGGCAATCCCAGACCGGCAGAGCGCCTCCGCGGTTCGATTCCATCGGTCGAATCGACCGCGATAACCGCGAAGGAGCAACCCAAGTACGGCCAAAGGCCCCACCAGACCTATCTGCTCATACCAGTGCCAATGCAAGACAAACCAGTAGTAACGCGACCTCTCCGCAGCCAACAGCGCTGGTGTCTCCGCCGGCGCAAGTAGATGGAGCGCGGTAGCCAGCAACAGCGCGGAAGCGGCCAGGATTGTGTAGCCCAGGTAGGGCAGACGCAACCGGCCCACGACTAGGACCACCAGAAAACCGAAGGCATAGGCTGCCATCAACGGATGAAAAGCTGCCGCCAAGCCCAGGCACAGCCCAGACCATGCCAGAGAACGCGCCGCAGTACCCCCCTGCGGATCAAAGTCGAGAGCAAACGCCAGCGCCAGCATCGAAAGAGGCGTCGAAAAGCTGCGCGCCGTGACATAGGGATCCATCAACAGCAACGAAGTCCCCGCGATAGGCAAAGACCAGAAGACAGAGAGAAGAGCCAGCCCGGCAAGTTGCGCGGCCTCATCAGCAACCGCGCGTTGCAAAATGCGAAGCGCGGCATAGAGCGTCAGCCAGATACTGAAGAGGTCCGCCAGCATCAGCGCCCATGGAAGCGAGAGGTGCGTACACCGCACCACCGACGCCATTACGGGAGCAAAGATGGAGTAGCGCAGAGGCTCGGTGACAAAGACCCTGTAGTACGGAAACAGCGAAGGATGCAGCGTTAGCTGGACTCCAGCGACGTAGAGGCCACCATCTTCCGACCAGGGGTGGTAGCCGTTGATCAGCCAGGTGACCATTGTCAGCAATGGCAACCAAAGCAGCCAAAACCAGCGTCTCGAAACCGGCCGCCATGGCATTCGCTCTGTGGAAAGGTGGGCCGTTCCGGCCGAATCCGCGAGTTGCATGGGTTCCAGTGTAGCCGCTGCCGGACGATACAATACAGAGTGGCTGACAGACTAAAGATACCCGCAGTAGAACCTGCTGCTATTGCCTCTATCCGTCCCAGCACCTGCTGAACCAATCCAAAAGACCGAAGTTGGCCCATGAGCAAAGATCAACTCGATGAACTCGACAGTGTTGGCCAACTCCCGGAGACGCAGGTCAATCTGCTGGAGGCCCGGCCGGCGACGCACGAACATCCGATGCATCTGCTGAAGACCCTTCCGGGGCTTGCCATCAGCGCTTTTTTCCTATGGTGGACCTTCCGCGGCTTCAAGCTGGCGACTCTGGAGAGCGTCCGGCTGGTAGCGCCCCTGTGGATCCTCGGTCTGCTGGCTGGAACTTGCATGAGTTACGGGCTCCGGTCCTATCGCTGGTGGCTGATGATGCGCAGCGCGGGATCGCGGTTCTCCACTTGCTTCCGCGTGCTCATGACCTCGCTGGCCGCCAATAACATCCTGCCTCTCCGAATCGGCGACCTGATGCGCATCTTTACCTACGCGCCGGACCTGAACGCCTCACCCTCCACCATCCTCAGCACCGTGATTCTGGAAAAACTTCTGGATGTCTTCACCCTGGTGGTGCTGCTGGTGGTAACCGTACACACCGGAAAGGGCCTTCCCAAAAAGACCCGGGTACTGGTGAAATCCTTGCTCTTGCTCTCCGCCGCTGGGCTGTTGGCAATGATCGTCGGCTCGCGAGCTCTCGTGCGGCCCGTGAAGGCGATCTTTGCCAAGCTTCCTCCCAGCCTGGCCAAGCTTCACAAGATCGAACATTGGCTTCTATTGGCTCTGGACGTCATCCGGCAGATCGGGATCGTAGGCATGGTTTGGCTGTTTGTCCAGAGCTTGGTGATCTGGCTCAGCGAGAGCCTGCTGTATTTTTCAGCCATGCAGATGCTCGGAATCAGAACCGAGTTGGGAGCGCGTCTGGATTGGGGCGCCTCCCTGCAAACCGTATCTCTGGCCAACTTCGCCTTTCTGGTGCCCAGCGCGCCCGGAGGCATCGGTCCGTTCGAGTGGGCCTGCAAAGGCGCGCTGGAGATCCACCGCGTCGCGCCCTCTACAGCCCTTCTGTTTGGCCTGCTGATTCATTTCTGGCTGCTGGTCTCAATTACCGGCGTCGGCGGAGCCATGTTCCTTGTGCATCGGCTGCATCGTGCGCGGCGGAAGCCGTTGCTGGAAGAGATTGATACTCTGCCTGCGGAAATGCCGTAGGCAGAGGTTGAAGAGCGCGCTGAAGCAGCGAGCGAGACACAGCAGATGGTGGAGCGGTAGCGGAAGTGCGCCATGGATGGGATCACGGCCTGGATGAAACTGTATCTTTCAGGCAAGAGGTCGGATTAAACAGGTAATCGAAGGATTGGGAAAGAACAAGCATGTATCGAATCTTGCAGTTACAGGTGCAGACAAAAATTGAGGATCTCCTGAAGGAGCGCTACGGAATCTCGCTGGCGAATCTCGCCATGGAACTGCCGCCCAAGATCGAACTGGGCGAGATCGCCCTGCCGCTGGCCTTTGAATTGGCCAAGCGTTTGAAGAAGGCTCCGCGCCTGATTGCACAGGAGCTCCAGCCTGCATTTGCAGAGATTCCCGGCATATCCAGCGTGGAGATCGCCGGTGCAGGCTATCTGAATCTCAAGCTCGACCGCCCTTCTATGGTGCAGCGCATGGCCGCTGACGAGCATGCCAGCGTGGGGGGGCGGGGATTCCGGCTGGTAGAGCATACCAGCATCAATCCCAACAAAGCAGCGCACGTGGGACACCTGCGCAACGCGATTCTGGGTGATACGTTTGCACGCATGCTCAAGAAGGATGAGTACAAGCCGGGCTGGGAGACTGGCGTGCAAAACTATATTGACAACACCGGTGTGCAGGTGGCCGATATCGTGGTTGCCGTAACCAATTTGCTGGGCCTGTCTCTGGATGGCGTCCGAGCCTGGATGGAAGAGCTGCGCCGCCAAGGGACGCGTCTGGATTATGCCTGCTGGGATCTCTATGCACAGGTCTCACAGTGGTACCAGGCGGATGCTCCACGCCTGGCCGAACGGCGCCAGCTTCGACTGGACACCTTGCACGCCATTGAAGCAGGCGGAAATGACATGGCGGAGATTGCGGATCTGATCGCCACCGGAGTGCTCCGAAGACATCTGGAAACCATGGAACGGCTGGGCATCGAATACGACTTTCTGCCCCGCGAGAGCGAGATTCTGCATCTGCACTTCTGGGAGAGGGCTCGATCCCTGATGATCGAGCGCGGCGTTCTCTATCTCGAGACCGAAGGAAAAAACAAAGGCTGCTGGGTGATGCGGCGCGCCATCTCCGCAGCCACCGGCGTTGAGCTCTCTGCCGACGGCCCGGACGAAGACGCCAAGATCATCGTTCGATCCAATGGAACCGTCACCTATGTCGGCAAAGATATCGCCTATCATCTCTGGAAGTTCGGTCTTCTGGGCAAGGATTTCGGTTACGCCAAGTTCCGTAGCTACCCGTCGCATACCTGCTGGGTGTCAACCACGCACGGAGCTGGGGTCGGATCAGACCAGCAGCCCACGTCAGAATCTCACCCAGTTCGCGGCTTTGGCCATGCCGATGCCATCTACAATGTTATCGACTCGCGGCAGGATGACCCACAGACCCAGGTCAAGGAGTCCCTGCGCGCCCTGGGATACACCGAGGAGAGCGATGCCTTCACCCATCTGAACTACGCCTTTGTCGGACTCACGACTCGCACCGCTCAAGAGCTTGGATACGTGCTGAGCGAGGAAGAAAAGGCGCGGAACTTCATTGAGGTAAGCGGCCGCAAAGGCTTCGGGGTCAAGGCAGATGACCTGATTGACCGCATGATCGAGGCGGCCCGCAAGGAAGTGGACACGCGCCACCCGGAGTTGGAACTAGCCGAGCGAGATGAGATCGCCAGGACCATCGGGGTGGGCGCCCTACGCTACTTCCTGCTGCGTTTTACCCGTAACACCGTCATCGCATTCGACTTTCAGGAGGCCTTGGCATTTGACGGAGAGACGGGGCCCTATGCCCAGTACGCCGCTGTCCGTGCAGCCAATATCTTCCGCAAGGCCGGGGTCGAGGAGACGGATGCTCTGGAAGACATGGCGCTTCTGGATCCAAAACGGGATCTGGCTCCGCTGCTGGAGGGCGAAGAGGGCGCCGGCATCTGGGAGGTCTGGCTCACCGCGTCGCGCATGTCACTGGTTCTGGAACAGGCCATCGCCGCCGCCGAGCCAGCCATCCTGGCGCGATACGCCTTTCTTCTGGCGCAGCAGTTCAATAACTTCTACCCTCGCCATCACATCCTCACTGAGACCCATCCGACCCGAAAGACACTGCTTCTCTCTACCGCCGCGGTGGCCCGCAGAGAACTGGTGCGAGTGCTGGGCTGGCTTGGCATCGGCGTACCCGCCGCCATGTAGCCGGCCCAGCTCTCGGGTGATCTTCGGACCGCTCAGAAGCTGGCCTTGGCGCCCGCCAGGTCCATGATTGGCGCACCGCGAGCCGCCTCCACGTGAACGTTGGTTCCCGTCACCTGCGCATAGCCAATGGTCAAACCCTGCATGGCGCTGATGTGCACGTTCGTCAGCACCACTCCGGTGACGGGAGACTCGGGAAGCCCAAAGATGGCCCCAGCGGAGGAACTGCCGGTGGAAGTCAGATTCTCAATCGTGATGTCGTGGAAGTGCGGCGTAAGACGGGTGACCGGCGCGCGGGCGACCGCGCCGCGAGGAACGATTCTGGGATAGTACTCACTGATGACCAGTGTGTTCTTTACGTTCTTCATCTGGAGATCGCGAAAGACCAGGTGACCGACATCATTGCCGCGATCGCGGTTCGCCTTCACCCGAATTCCATTGCTCGTCCCGTCAAATTGAATGTGCTCGGCCAAGATGTTCTCGGCTCCACCGGCGATCTCACTGCCGACCGAGAGGCCATGGCCGTGCATGAAGGTGCAATTGCGGATGGTGATGTTGCGGCTGGGCGAGTCATTGCCGCTCGAGTTGGCCTCTCCAGACTTGATGGCGATATCATCATCCCCTACGTCGGCATAGACGTGGTCGATGACCATATTCGAAGTGGAGAACGGATCAATTGCGTCCGTGTTCGGAGAGTTGGCCGGAGCCAGAACCTTCACATTCCGCACCGTCACATCGTCCGAGTAGTAGGGCACGAGCTGCCACATCGGAGAGTTCTGGATCGTAACCCCATCCACCAGGACATGATGGCAGTGGTCAAAGACCACAAGACGAGGGCGCGGATGATCGAAGCCCATCACTCCAGAGTCCCGGTAGGAACGGGCCCTCTTCCACCAACTCTGCCCCGCTCCATCAATTGTCCCTTGGCCCGTAATTGAGACATTTCGCGCACCGGTCGCGCTTACCAGGGCCTGACGCCCCGGAGCGCGAAACTCCGTGATCTTCGCGTAATCGTCCTCATCCTGGGAGCCAAGGAGCGTGGCTCCCTTCTCCAGGCGGAGGTTGATGTTGCTCTTGAGCACGATCGGAGCGCTGAGATAGGTTCCGGCAGCCAACACCACCGTACCTCCGCCCTTCTGGGCACAGGCATCAATGGCAGATTGGATGGCGTGAGTATCCTTGGTAACCCCATCCGCTTTAGCGCCATAGTTTTGAACGTTGCAGACCGCTTTCCGCGGCGCAGCAGCGCGGACAGGGAGCGAGGTCAGAAGGCTGCTGCACAATAGAACAGTGGTCAAAGCGAGCGGGGAGCGAAGAGTCGAAGAGCACATGCGAATCACCTCGGGAAACTGCATCGGGGTCAGATAACTACGCCAATCATCATACTTCAGTGGTCATACCAGTGGCGAATCGGGTTATCCGTCCCGAGTGGCCTTGGGGCGCGCCATCCTTAGCATGGCACCGGCCCGGAAAGGCTCAGAGTCACTCCGCATCGTTCGCAGGGCCAGTTTGGCGATTCCTGAATGTCTACTTCGATTTGGTCCCGGCGGATGCCTTCCGGGATCTTACCGGACTGGGCTCGGAGACCGGCGCGGCGGCTCTTTCTTTGTCCTGCGCCGACTCCGCCAGGTGCAGATGCTGCTCCATCAACCTGCGCGCCTCGGAGGCTTTGCCGGCGCGAATCGCGCGATAGATGGCCCGATGCATCTCGGCCGACTCCCGCAGGTCCTGAGAGTGCTCAACGGTCTTGCGCCGATCTTCGTAGAGGGCAGAGCTAACCGTCTCCATCAGGGCAGCCAGGATGGGGTTGCCGGAGGCCTGGGAGATGATGCGGTGAAAAAGAACGTCATGCACCAGATATTCGGAGGGGCAATCGATGGCGGCGAACATCTCCACCACCTCCTCGGAGAGAGCGGTATAGTGCTCCGGCCGGCTGCGCTCGGCCGCCAAACCGGCCAGGTGGCTCTCCAGAATGAGGCGCGCCTCGAACATCTGCCAAGGCTGGAAACCGTGCAGCGCGCCCATGATGCTCAGGCTGGCCTTATCAAACTCTGCCGGACCGTCGGCCACAAAGGTGCCTACTCCATGGCGAACCTTCAGAACGCCCATGGCGGCAAGATAGTTGATGCCCGTACGGAGGCTGGCTCGGCTCACCTTCAGAGAGCGCGCAAAGTCGCGCTCTGAGGGGATCTTCTCACCCGGTTGCAGCGCTCCGCTCTCCAGCAGGGATCGAATATGATTGACCACCTGCATCGTTCGGTGCGAGTCCGGATTCACGCGCTTGTTCTCTGCCATCCATCCACCCACTTTGTGGAGTAAACCGCTAGATTGCCAGTCTCCAACACTCTAGCAGCGCAGGGCGCAAGAGAAAAGGGGCCATGCCGCGCTATCTTCCGGTCTCTGCAACACCTCAGAGCGCCGGCCGATCATCGGCGGTCCATCCTCGTCCTCCACCGGAGGGCCGTATGGAAGTAACACGCCGCAGGCCTCGCACCGAGTTGCACAACCAGATGGCGTCCGCAGCATAAAGGTCCTTCAGGGTCAGAACCCGCTCCTCGGCATGGCCCAGGCTCTGCAGCAGATGGCGCCGCATGACTCCGGGCAGAACTCCGCAGCCAATGGGAGGGGTGTACCAACGACCAGCCACTTCCAGAAAGAGGTTGCTGATGGCGCCCTCGGTCAACTCTCCTCGTTCGTTCAGGAAGAGGATCTCGTCGCAGCCTTGGGTGCGGGCTTCGGCCAGTTGCTGATCGTAGACAGAGCGCAGGGTCGTCTTGTGGCGAAGAAAGGAATCGCTTGAGTCGGTGCGGGTGTCCGATATCTTGACCATGAGCCTGGCTGACTCCCCTGCCGCTTGAACTTCGAGCGGCTGACTGCTGATCACGGGAACTCCGTTCGGGCCGAGGAGGAGACGGACACGCTGCGCCACTGCTGGATCCAGCGAATCCCCAAACGCCTGCAACTGGGCCTCCACAGCGGAACGATCGAAGACGAACTGAAAGTACGAGCAGGAGTCGCCAAGACGGTCCAGATGCAGGGAGAGGCGATGAAAAGAACCGTCCCAGAGCATGGTTTCGATGAGTTGAAAGGTCTTTTCCGGCTCGCGAAGGAAAGAGGCTTTCAGCAGGCACTCCCGGTACTCCTCTTCAGCCACGGAGTCGGCGACGATTCCACCGCCAACGCCCATTTGAACCTGCATCAAACCTTCTCCCAGGCGAAGCACCAGCGTGCGAATGGCGACGCTGAAGACAGCATCGCGGTTAGGAGCCATGAAGCCGATTGCGCCGGTGTAGACGCCGCGGGGATGAGACTCCAACTCACCGATGATCTGCATCGTTCGCACCTTGGGCGCTCCGGTAATGGAGCCGCAGGGAAACAGTCCTCGAAAGATCTGATAAAAGGAGATGCCCCGGCGCAAGTTTGCCGAGATCGTGGAGGTCATCTGCAACAGGGTCTGGTAGCGCTCTATCGAGAAGAGATCCTCCACTCGAATGCTGCCCAGCTCACTGATTCGGCCCAGGTCATTACGCAGAAGATCGACGATCATCACGTGCTCACTGCGATTCTTCTCATCCTGCTGCAGGCGCAAGGCCGCATCCCTGTCGCCGGCCTCATCCAGGCCGCGGGGCATGGTTCCCTTCATCGGACGCGTTGTGATCCGGCCGGCGTCGATGCGAAAGAACAGCTCCGGAGAGAAGGAAAGAATCCTCTGCCCGTGCAGGTTGAGAAAGGCCGCGTAGGCCACTGCCTGGCGCCTCAATAGGGAGCGGAACAATAGAGCCGGAGAGAGCTTCGTGCAAAACTCGACGGCATCAGTAAAGTTCACCTGATAGGTATCGCCTGCGGCGATATACTCCTTGATCTTCTCGATCGAGGCCATGTACTGCTCCGGCGCCATGCGCAACCTGGCCGGCTCTGGAAGGTGATCCAGTCCGAAGGCTGCCTCCGCGACCAGCCCATCGTCGCGATACAGGGAGCAGTCCAAAGGCAGTTCCCGGGGTGACCCAAGAAACCGGCCCAGCCCGTGGTCAAAAACCCATGGCTGGGCGTAAGCCCCCATCCAGGCAAGGGGCAGGCCATCGGCAGCAGGGGTGGTTGCCGCGCTGGGCTCGAAGTGTCCGCCGCACTCATAGGAGAGGTATCCGGCCACGTGAAATCCCTCTGCCAGAGCAGCCTCGATTCTTGCAAAGAGCTGGGGAAGCTCCTTGAGTGATGTCGCCGTAAGAATCTCGCCCGGATCGAGGAAGAGATAGCTATGACGATTGGCGGAATCAAAGCGCGCCGTCTCCAGCAGGATGGAGTTGGGATGGCTCTCCGCCAGCAGACGCACCATGGCCGGGAGCTCCGTCCACGGCTGGGCTGGCTGATGGGTGGTTTGGCTGGCGAGCATCATGCTTCTCCGTTGATGATCGCAGAGTCGCCAGAACCGGGCAACGAAGCCCACGGGCGAGCCCGCGAATGCAGCGATGACGCCTTATATACTCAAGAGCGGATAAGGTATACGCACGCTGAACCCAACTGCGCTGCGTCCCAGAACAGCAGCGTCCTGGAAACGCTGGCCGGAGGAGTTCATGGCGGCACTGATCGAAGCGATTCACGTCAAGCGCAAGATTATGTTCGAGTTTGAAAACGCACCCTACGTCTGCCTCGATTCGGACATCACGACGCCGACCGCGCGCGGCGGGCAGACGCTCGTTCGGTTGAAGATGCGAAATCTGCTCACCGGCGCCGTCTTTGAGAAGTCCTTCAAGGCAGGCGACAAGTTCAAAGAGCCAGATATGGTGCTGGTTCCCGCAACCTATTTGTACAGCGACGACGATGGGTCCTACTTCCTGGACCAGGAGAGCTTTGAAACTCTGACCCTGCGCGGCGAGATGCTGGGCGATGCGCTCGACTACCTGATCGACGGGAGCGCGGTTCAGATCCACAAGTACAACGGAAATCCAATTGGACTGCAGCTACCGATCTTTGTTGAGCTTCATGTCTCCTTCACCGAACCGGCGGTGCGCGGAGACACCTCCAGCGGCAGCAGCACCAAACTGGCTCGTCTGGAGACGGGGCTGGAGATTCGCGTGCCTCTGTTTCTCAGAGAAGGAGAGAAGATCAAGGTCTCCACTGAGTCGCGGGAGTTCGTTGGTCGGGCTTGAACCAACTCCCTACATAAGTTCTTCGATAAAGGTGCGGGCAGTCTCGGCTGGGATGCGATAGCTCTGATGAACCAGGGGGCCCAGTTCCAAAACGGGTTCCATCTCCTGAAGCGAAGCCTGATCGGTCCGTTCAAAGAACTTTCCGATGGGGATCTCCTCCCCCCAGATCTGCGCCTTGTCCATGGCGGCTTCCCAGTTGGAAGAATCATGGCTGGGATCATCTTCCAGACGCTTGACCCGCGGCCGGAACCACTGGACCGTATTGTCGTGGTTGAAGGTCACACACGGGCTGAAGACATCAATAAACGAAAAACCCTTGTGTTCAATACCCTGTTTGATCAGCTCGGTCAGGTGTTTCTGATCGGCGCTGAAGCCGCGGGCGACAAACGTGGCGCCTGCAGCCAAGGCCAGGGCGACAGGGTTCACGGGGTTTTCCACGTTACCAAACGGCGTGCTCTTGGTCTTCATGGCCATGCGGCTGGTGGGCGAGGTTTGGCCCGTGGTGAGGCCGTAGATCTGGTTGTCCATGACAATGTAGGTCAGATCCGCATTGCGGCGCATGGAATGAACAAAGTGCCCGCAGCCGATACCGAAGCCGTCGCCGTCGCCGCCGGTCACCAGCACGGTGAGGGCATGGTTCGCCATCTTGACGCCGGTAGCCACCGGCAGTGCGCGGCCATGGAGCGTGTGCATCCCATAGGTCTCGATGAACCCGGGGAAGTTCGAGGAACAGCCGATGCCGCTGATGGTGCAAACCTCATGCGGTTGTATCTGCAGTTCGACAAGCGCCTTCTGAACCGCGGCAAGAACCCCATAGTCTCCACAGCCAGGGCACCAATCCGGTTCCACGCGGCCCTTCAGGTCCGCCATGGTGATTGTGTTTGGGGTAACAATTTCAGTCGCCATCGAGATTCTCCTGATTCGCTTTCTCCCCAGGAAGCTCCATGAAGCTTCCATGTGGGAGCGTTATCTCACTTACACCAACACTTCATGAGCCGGCACGGAGAGCTTTGTCCGGCCGGCGAGCTGGTCCTTGACAGCCGCAACGATCTGCTCCGCGAAGAAGGGCTCGCCGTCATACTTGCGAATGTGGCCGTTGGCGACGAAGCTGGTTTCGCTGCGCAGGTAGCGGGCAAACTGGCCACTGAAGTTGTTCTCCACGATGATGGTGTGGCGCATCTTGCGGAGCATGTCCAGAATCGCGTCTCCATGCAGCGGAACCAGCCAGCGAATAGGCAGATGGTTTGCTCTGATCCCCTGCTCGCCGAGCAGTTCGCAGGCCTCCTGGATGACCCCATACGTCGATCCCCATCCGATGAGCGTGACCTCGGCATCCTCCGGGCCCAGCAACTGCGGCGGCGCCACGGCGGCGGCGATGCCCTCCACCTTGCGCATTCGCTTTTCCATCATGGCGCGGCGTTTGGCGTGGTTGGTGTAGGCATCGCTGATGAGCACTCCATCTTCGTCGTGCTCATCGCTGGAGACCACATGGGTGTGGCCGGCAACGCCCGGAATTACCCGCGGAGAGACGCCGCTGGGGGTTATCTTGTAACGTTTGTAAGGTTCAGAGTCGCCTGTACCATTGCTGGTGATCAAGGCGCCGCGATCCACATGTGGGGCAAAGTCCAGCACCGACGGCTCGACGCTGAGACGGCCTTCGGAGAGCAGAAGATCACAAAGCACGATGCCGGGGCATTGAAAGCGGTCAGTGACGTTGAAGATCTCCGCCATCAACGTGAAGCAGTCGGCGATGTCCAGCGGAGCGGCAATCACCCGCGGATAGTCTCCAAAGGCCGCGCCCAGCATCTGCCAAAGATCGCCCTGCTCGGTCTTGGTGGGAACACCCGTCGATGGACCAGCGCGCTGGCAGTCGATGACGACCACGGGAATCTCGGCCTGTGCGGAGAGTCCCAGCCCTTCACTCATCAGAGCGAAGCCGCCTCCCGAAGTTGCGCACATGGAGCGAACCCCGGCGTGCGCAGCGCCGATGGCCATGTTGATGACTCCAATCTCATCCTCCACCTGGCGAACCATGATGCCGGCCTTGCGGCCGTGCTGGGCCATCCAATGCAAAACA
>DAHWOF010000198.1 GCA_027335345.1 Granulicella sp.
GATCAGGGTATCGAAGGCTGCGCTCACCTCAGGCGTAGGCTCCATAGCGTCAGCGGCGGTGAACTGGGGGATTGGCGGCGCCAACCTGAGGGCCGCAGCGGCCTGGTCCAGATCCGGCGCGGTCTCGATAATCAGCGCATCCACCCCCAGCGACTGCAGGTAATCCAGCCGCTGCGCAATTCCGTCCAGATCCCCCTGCCCGGAGCCGGTTGAGTCCTGGAAACGGCGCGGATCAATCCGGTAAAACACCCCGCGCCGCCACCACGTCTGCACGGTGACGCCGGAGCCGGCCCAGTTCCTCTGCGCCAGCACCTGGCAGCATGCTGGGCTGAGGGCTCCGCTCAGCAGAGAGCCTCCCGCCACGCAGAGGAACAAACCCCACGCCCTCCGGCGGAAGGAGAACAGAGCCTCAAGATGCCGGGAGAAAAGATGGACCATATGCCGGGATAAAAAATTAGCCATGCTTCGCATTCGCGGCCGGGAACAGGTCCGCATAAACAAAGTTGTCGCGCTCGACAATCTCGCCCTGCGACACTTCAATGGTAGCGGAGAACATCGGTCCGGCGCTGACGAAGGTGTGGAACTCGCCGCGCTCCCCGCAAGGGTCCACAGACTCCGGCAGTTCGGAGAGCAGGAGATCATCCAACACCCGGCCGGCGAACTGTCTGTCCATCTTGCGGGGATCCACGCAAACCAGGTGCGCTCGCACGCCGGCGGCGATCATCCGCCGCACCAGTTGGCCGGTGGGAATCAGCCAGCAGGGAAAGATTGGCTCCAACCCTGTCCCTGCCATCTTCTCTACGCGGTAGGCGCGAACGTCTTCCAGGAAGAGATCGCCGTAGGCGATTCCGTACAGCCCTTGGGAGACCGCCTGCTGACAGACCTCGGCCATCAATGACTCATAGACCTGGTTGGAGCAGGGCCAGGGCAAGGGCACCTTCCAGAGCGGCAGGCCCGCAGCTTCTCCCTGCAAGTCCAGGAGTTCCTCGCGAAATCCGTGCATCGCCACGCGGCCGAAGTGCTGATTTACAGTAGTCAGCAGACCCACGACCTCGAACTCCGAGCTCTGCCGGAGCAGGTGCAGGGCCCAGGCGCAGTCCTTCCCTCCAGACCAACTCAGCAGGACGCGTCTCTTGTTCGGATTGGTCTCCACGTCCCCATCTTACAGGCCGGGGGCAGGGTCTCTGGAGGAAGAAGGGTGGGACCTGCCAGGGAAGGGTTGGCTTCTTCCTGAGCAAGGTTACTGTTGCCCAAGATAGGTGCGGTAGCGGGTCTCGACCACGCCTGTATTCCGGGCTAGGTTGAGCTTCGCCACGTTGTATTGGTAGAGGGAGTTGACCAGTTGCGCCTGGGCATCGGCGACCGCTGCCTCGGCGTCCACCACCGGAAGGTTGTCATCGACTCCCGCCGCAAACCTCTGCCGCTCGTCGGACAGCTCCTGCTGGGCCAGCGCTACATTGCTCTGGGACACTTTGACCAGTTGCTGGGCGGCATTCACATCCAGCATCGAGGTGCGGATCTGGGCGTCGATGGTCACCCTCAGATCGCTCAACTGCTGGCGCAGAGCGGTGAGCTGAGCGCTCACCACATCCTGCTCCCCACGCTGCGCCGCCTCGCGGAACAGAGGCACGCTCAAGGTGCCCACGGCGGTGAAGTCGCCATGATAGGGGCCGGTCGTCAGGCCGATGACGCCATAGTCTCCATTGAAGGCAAGCGTTGGCAAGCGCTGATACTTCACCGCTTTGAGCTCGCGCTGGGCCAGGGCAATCTGCTGCAGCAGGCTCAGGTAATCCTTGCGGTGCCTGTAGGCGGTGATCCGGGCCGCCTGCAGATCCATCTCCGCGAGCTGGGCAAAGGGCGCCGGATCGGTCAGCTCCAGCTTCTGTCCGGCGGGAACTCCCAGCAGGCGCGTCAACTGGATCATATCCTTGGCCAACTGATTTCTAGCGACGGTTACATTCTCTTCGCGCTGTTGAAACTCCACCCGCCCGCGCAGTGCATCCAGCTTTGTCCCCGTTCCCGCGTGGTACTTCTGCTCCGCCTGATCGAAGAGCGTTCTGGCCGAGCGTTGCTGGGCCTGCGCATCGTTCAGATTTGCCTGGTCGGAGAGGATCCGCAGATATTGAATTCCGATCTGAAGGACAAGATCTCCACGGTCGGTGAGCCGATTCAGATCGATCACCCGGGCCTCATTGGCGGCGCCACGATAGATCTCATAATCGGGGAGATTGAAGAGCACCTGGCTGGCGTTCAGTGAACCCTGCAGGGTGTCAAACTTGACGATCTCAGAGAAGGTGTAACCCGGCGGCAGCAGGCCGGAATGGAGAAACTCCGTCAGGGTGGAGGGTTCAAACCCCAGGGCAGCCAGGTCCAACTCCTGCGCGGTGACCTGCCCGTTCACGCTCAAATTAGGGATCAGGGCGTTCAAGACGCCCAGCGTATCGCCTCTGACGGCGCGCTCGTTGGCCCGGTCATACTTCAAGCGCACATTGCGAGCCAGACCGATTGAGATGGCGTCATCCAGAGAGAGACGCAAGGCGGCCTGGCTCGGCCGCTCGACGCTGTATCCACCGGGAGCCGCATAAATTCCGGAGGGCGTAAAGACGAACCCCGATCCGGCGGGCCTGGCGAGTGCTTCCTCGCGGGCCGCAATCAGGGCGCTGGGCGCCTGGGGGAGGGTCTGCTGGGGGGTCTGCCCGGAGGCAGAGAGCGCAGCCAGGCACAAAACAGCCATCAGCGGCCCGCGCAGCCGGCTGCGTTCAACCCGGCGGCTTCCCGCCTGGTCCATTGGCCCCCTTGAAGAGAAGATCATCGTCACGCATCTTTTAGATTGCCACGGCGGGGGCTGAGATGCGAAATCAGTACCGCAAATCGGCAGCGCGCCACCTCTCGCAGCCGCACTCCGCCACAGGCGGGGGCCGCGGAGCGCGGGAAGGTGCAAAAGCAGAGGATGCGCCGCTCCGTCTCCCTTGCATCAGGAAGCTCTGCGACTGGCTGAAGTGCTGGGATGCAGCTACATACCGGCGAGAGCCGGTTTGGGGTGGGTTTCGGAGTCCGGTTCAGGGAGCCCCGATCAGGGTCTGGCGGCCAGCGCGTCCAGCGTGCGCGCAGCCTGCTCCAGGGTCTCATCCGTCGAGGGCTTCCAGCCGGTCTTCACTTCGTCTTCCTGCTGGCCGATGGTCTTGAAGAGCAGAGCGTAGCCGGCGATATGGACATGGGTCTGGGTAATCTGCCATCGGCCGTCGCCGACCGGTCTGCGTTCCACGTCGAATGTGCCTCCGGCGTAGAGCTTGGCGAGAAGCCCGAAGCCAATCAGGATGTTGTGGGTCAGACGGCCGCGCAGGGATCGGATACGATCGCCGTCGCGGGCGATGATCATCTCCCCGGCCATGGCGCTCATCACTCGCGCCTCCATGTCCGTCTCCGGGGGGCTGTACCGAGGGTTGGGCTGGAAATGGAGGGTCACCCACCGCGGGCTCCGGCTCACGACGGTCCAGAGAAAGGCATCCGGCAAGATGGCGAGCAACTGGGCGGCCTGAGCGTCGTCATGAGCGCTGTCCCGGCTGGCCTTGGCCCGTGCGGAGGGGCTAGCCACAAAGCCGTCGATGCGCCTGGTCTCGGCCTGAACCTGTTTCCGGGTGAGGGGCCGGCCATTTTTCCGGATCATGCGCCGCAGCGTGCCTTGGCGGGTCTCGATGGTGAAGTAGGTGGCGTCCAGCCCAGGAGTGACATCGTGGTCCCAGTAGGTCCAGATGCTCAGGTCCGTGTGGCTGGCGTGAGTTTCGGCGGCCACGGCGGAGCGCACCATAGCGATGGCCGCTGGCGAATTGGACTGGGCTGCCGCTGGCAGCGGGCAGAAGCTGAATACGGCCAGCAGAAGAGCCGGCAGCCGAGCCACACTCTGCGGGATGCGTCTACGCATACGCTGCAACCGGGTAATGGAGATGGCCACTCCATCCCACGGCACTGGGTTTTCCCAAGGCCTTCGCTTTGGAAGCCGCTGAGCTGGAACCAGCGACTGCGCTGGAGCCGGTGACTGCGATGGAGACGTAGATCGGGGCATGCACGGGGTTTACTCCGGAATGATCTTGACGAAGATTCCGTCCGGCAGGACCGCGCCGCCGAGCAGATGAACGGCGCCGTTGCGGGTGAATCCGCGCAGCATCTGGCGGTCTGAAGCCGGGGCGCCAGAGGAAGGGGTTCGGCCGGACGGCGCGGAGAGCTCCGCTCTCGCAGCGGAGTGGGCCGATTCGGCGCGTTTGGCTGGGCCCCCGGCGCTGGTGCTCCAGGTCTGGGCGGCGTGATCTCCGGCCCCCGGGATTGGCCCGCGGCGACCCGCAACGGCGCGGCTCTGCGTACCGCGATCCATCGCATCGTTGGCCAGTTGATCAGCGTGCCGGTTCTTGTGGCGCAGAGCATGGGAGATCTCGAAGCGGTCGAGTTGCGCGATGCGCTGGCGAGCCTGCTCCCAGAGCGGGCGAAGTTCAGCCGAGTTCACCTTGTACTTGCCCTGAATCTGCTTGACCATCAGCTCGGAGTCGGAGACGACGCGCAGCCGACGATAGCCGTGATCGAGCGCCCATTGCAGGCAGCCGAGCAGGCCGGAGTACTCCGCATAGTTGTTGGTGCGGTTGCCCAGAAACTCGGAGAGTTCGGCCAGCACTGATCCAGACTCGTCCTGCAGCAGAGCCCCATAACCGGCGGGACCGGGGTTACCTCGCGCTCCTCCATCGCAGTGGGCGATCACCCAGCCGGAGCTGGTGAGGGCCGAGTCCTCGGAACTCTGTTGGGATTCCGGCCCCGAACTCCGGCTCGGAAGCGGGTCGGGAGTCAGATGCGGAAAGAGAGGAGTAGCCGGGAGAACCATTTCTGTAAGTCTAACGTCAGGGCATGCGAACCGTCAGGACCTGAGAACAGCGGGAAGAAAGTTTTTTTGAGATGCTTACGTTCGCTGCCGCAGGTTCGTCGAAGAAGACGTGGTTACCCTGACTCCGGAGTCAGAAACGGTATGAGCAGCAGCGACGCAATCCTGTTCGCCGGCGCAGACCGCCGGCAAACCAGTCCATTCAGCCTCAGTTTCCGTGAGCATGGGATGCCTGGCGCGGTAGAATCAACGGTAATGATGCCGAACGTCGCGATCCGGCCCGGAACCCGCACTAAACCCAGCGCTGAGCAGATGGACGTGCGCCAGCAGCAGCGAGCGGAAGATGACGAACTGATTCGCATCGCCCAGCGGGGCGATCGGCAGGCGTTCGATGCCTTGGTGCGGCGTTACGACCGCAGCGTGCTGCGCTTGGCCATGCATATGCTGGGCAACGAGCAGGACGCGCAGGACATACACCAGGAGGCATTTCTCAAAGCCTATCGCCACCTGACCAACTTTCGCTTCGAGTGCTCGTTTTATACCTGGCTGTACAGAATCGTCACCAATCTTTGTCTTGACCAGTTGCGCCGGCGCAAGAGCCGGCGGGAGGATCCGGCAACGGCGCTGGATGGAACTGGAGATGAAATTGACCTGCTGGCGAATGTGACCGACGGGCGGGCCAGCGCCAACCCCGCGCGGGAGTTGGAACGCAAGACCATGCAGGCGGCGATCCAGCAGGCGTTGAATGAGCTTACCCCGCGGGAACGCACCGTGTTCGAACTCAAGCACTACCAGGGTTTCAAGTTGAGAACCATCGGAGAGATGCTCTCCACCACCGAGGAGACGGCAAAAAATACCCTGTTTCGCGCCACAAGAAAGCTGCGAGCCAAACTTTCAGACACGAGGTAACTGGCGCCACACCGCCGAGAGAAGAGGAACGACGACAAGGCAAGGATCCCCGGAGAGGGCATCCGGCCATGAGTGGGACGTGAGGTGATTGCCCCGCAAGTGGGATCCCGGGACGTACGACCTAGAGGCCATCGAGGTACGCAATATGAAGTGTGAGATTGCCCAACAAAACATCATTCTGGCGCAGTACGGTGAGTTGCCCGACGAACTGCAGCTTCAACTGGAAGAGCACCTGGGCGTTTGCGAGGACTGCCGCCGCGAGTGGAACGCATTGCTTGCGTTGAACGAAGAGCTGGCGTTGCGTCCGATGCTGGAACCTTCACCCAATCTTCTGGCCGCGTCCAGAATGCGGTTGGACGAGGCGCTGGATCGCCTGCCTCCGCACTCAGCCTCGCAGAGGCTCCTCAGCAACGCCTTTCGCTGGCTGAGCTTTTTGGAGGGAGCGCCAGCGCTGGCGACATTGCTGCTGGGGGTGGGGTTCCTGGGAGGAAACTTCCTGGCCCGGTATCAGGCCTTGCGCTCTCCACAGCTTCCGCGTCCGGTGATCATGTCCAATACCGCCGATGGAGCGATTGCAAGCGTCTCCGGCATCGTGCAGACGCCAAGCTCGGATCTGGTCCAGGTAAAGTACAACCGCCTGGTGCCCGAGACGGTGCAGGGATCGCTGGACGATCCGCAGATTCGGCAACTTCTGCTGCTGGGCACGCGCCTGGCCACCAACGCGGATGTGCATGACGACTCTGTGGCGCTGCTGGCCAGCGAGTGCCGCTCCAGCCGTAACTGCGGAGGAGGCAACGACGCCACACGTGAGATTCGCGCCGCCTTGGTCTCTTCCCTGCGTTCGGACAGGAGTCCCAGCGTGCGGCTGAAGGCTCTGGCCGGCCTGCAGCCCTACATCGCACAGGACGAGCAGGTGCGCGATGCCGTCCTGGACGCCCTGCTCTACGACAAGAATGCGGGGGTGCGGGAGCAGGCGATCTCCATGCTGACGCCGGTGGAGGCGGACTCCAGCGTGCGCCAGGTGCTGCGCACGGTCTCTTCGCAGGATGCGAATCCCGCGATCCGCAATGCGTCCTTCCAGGAGCTGCAGGGGTCGGCTGATATCCAGTAGACGCAGACATGCAGCGAGTGGCCATGAGGCAGAGGATCGAATTCGAAGGCATGGGACAGGGAGGAACCACTGCATCTCCAGGGTGCGCTGCCTTTGCAGCCAGGCGCCTGCTTCGGGTGGCCTTCTTTGGACTCCTGGCGATGGCGCTGCCTCCGCTGACCAGCCAAGCCGTGGCCGAGGCTTCTCCCAAAGGACTCCTTCCGCAGAGCGGGGCTCTCCGCGAGACCAGCGCCCAGGGGGCCTCTTCGGAGACATCTCTCTTGCGGGGAGTCCCGCCCCATGCCCCGGGGTATCTGGGGACGCTGTTCCAGAACCTCAGCGACGAACAAGCTGCGGCGCTTCATCTCAAGAGCGGCTACGGAGTGGTGGTCCAGATGGTGGATCACGACGGACCGGCCGGCAAAGCGGGGCTCCAGCCGCAAGATGTGATTGTGAGCCTGAACGGGCAGCCAGTGGAGGGCGCTGAGGCTCTACGCCGGATGATCCGCGATGATGGGGTTGGGGCTGATATCTCCCTGCTAGTCTTTCGGGATGGCCAGAAGATGGTCATCCACGCCCAACTTGCCTATCGTGGCGAGGTGGAGCGCGAAGCCATGCTGCATATGGCGGAAGAGTTGCCGGCTGTGCCTTCAGCGGATCCGGCCGCGGACGGGGTTGCGGCGAATACAGTGGCTCCCGAACCGCTCTCGCGCAGCCGCCGCTTCCTAATGCAGATGCTGCATACAACGCCGTTTACGGGGATGATGGTGGCCAACATGGAGCCGCAGTTGGGCGAGTTCTTCGGAGCCCCGTCAGGCATAGGGGTGTTGGTGGAGTCGGTTGCGGCCAATAGCCCCGCCGCTTCGGCCGGACTGCGGGCCGGGGATGTCATTCTGAAGGCGGATTCGATCGGGATCCGTTCCACCAGCGCGTGGGTCGTGCGGCTGCATCGCAGCCGCGGTCGGGCGATGGTGCTGGTGGTGCTACGGGATAAGCGCCAGATGACCAGAACGCTGGTTCCCCGGGTCAGAAAGCCCTAAGTCTCCGTCCCCTCCGGCTTCAGAGCGCCGGGCAGAGCCGGCTATTTTTTTACGGCAGCGGGCTTACCCTCCTGCACGTAATTCTTGTTCCAGGAGGGGATCTCAACGACGTAGGTCCCTGGTCTTTCAATCACGCACTGGCAGCCAAGCCGTGAGTTGAGCTGCAAGCCCGGGGCCATGTCGAGCCGGTCCAACTCCAGATCTTCGGCCTCGGAAAGCCCCTCGGCGCCACGCTTCACAAACAGGTGGCAGGTGGTGCAGGCCGCCACGCCGCCGCAGGCGTGGTCCAGAAAGATGCCGTAGTTCTCGGCGACATCCAGCAGGCTCATCGGCTGGCCATGCCCGTCGTAGGGCAGAGATCCAAAGGGGAACTCCACAGTCTTGTTTTCAGGCTCGAAGGTGACGCGCACTATATTCTCGCCGGGAGGCTGAGAAAGATCGATTTGAGAAGGGGTCTTGCTTTCGTGATCAGACATGGCATTCTTATTTTAGGACCAATTTGGCCCGAGATTGTAGAATCGTTTCGAAGCAATCAATTTCAGGCCAATGGAAGCCATTTCTTTCGGCGCCAGTCGAAGTCGAGGGAAGCTTGATGGCCCGGCGGCAGGCGCGCCCTGTCGCCCGGGACAAAGTTGAGTTTGACTGCAACCTTTGACGGCGAAGCGCCTCTCAAACTGAGAATAGGAGAAAACTGTGTCAACGGAATCCAAGTGTCCAATATCGATCGATCAGAGCCGGGCTGCGGTGGCAGGAACGCGAACCAATGCGGACTGGTGGCCTGAATCTCTGAACCTCAAATTACTGAACCAGAACTGCCCTTTGGCCAACCCGATGGGCGAGACGTTCGACTACGCCGAAGAGTTCAAGAGCCTGGATCTGGACGCTGTCATCAGGGATCTGCGCGCGCTGATGGTCACCTCTCAGGACTGGTGGCCGGCCGACTACGGCCACTACGGACCGTTGTTCATCCGCATGGCCTGGCACGCCGCGGGAACTTACCGCATTGCGGATGGCCGCGGCGGCGCAGGCGCAGGGATGCAGCGCTTTGCCCCCCTCAATAGCTGGCCGGACAATGTGAGTCTGGATAAGGCGCGGCGGCTGCTCTGGCCCATCAAGCAGAAGTATGGCCGGAAGATCTCCTG
>DAHWOF010000225.1 GCA_027335345.1 Granulicella sp.
CGTTCGTCCCGCAGATCTCCGCGCCGTTCCTGAAGACGCCGCGGATTGAAGCTGCGGCTGGCCGTTGCGCAGAGAAGAAGGGGAGGGTGCTCATTGGTCAGCCACCAGAAGTCCGGTTTGCACCTGGTCCGCCGGCCAAGCTGCAGGTTAGGCCTTGGGTCTGGCTATGGCTCTGGCTACGGGTTCGGGAACCGCCGCGGACCATGGCAGCTTCTCGGTCTCTGCCTGGTCCTGTTCGGTTGCCTGTTCTTTGCTGTGCGCGGGTACCACGATGAGAAGACGACGCTGCAGAGCTTTGACTTCAAGCCCGTCTACTCCAGCACGCTCTGCCTCATCGAAGGCTGCGATCCCTACGACTCCGCGCAGATCGAGCAGGCCTATCTCCGCCACGGCGGAGACGCCTCCGACCTTCGTCCCTTCCGCCCTTACAACGCCAACTATCCGCCCTCGGCGCTCTTTCTGGTGCTTCCCCTGGCGCTGCTCCCCTTCCCTTTGGCGCGGACGGTATGGCTGAGCCTCGGGATCTTGCTCTTCAGCGCTGCGTCGCTCTGCACGGCCGATCTGTGTGCGTGTCGCCTCGGTTCTCAGGATGGCTCCTCTGCGTCTTATCAGCGTCCATTCGGAGTGTTCGCGGCCCAGGCCGTGCTCGCCGTCTTTGTGGCCTCCAGCACCATTCTGGTCATGCTGGGTCAGCCCGCGATGTACTCGATCAGCCTGGCAGTCATCGCGGTGTGGAGCTTCCTGCGCCGGCGGGCGCTCGCCATGGGCGTTCTGGCCTTTGCCGTCAGCCTCACCCTCAAGCCCCACGTTGGAGCGCTCATCTGGCTCTTCTTCCTGCTCTCCTCCGGAGGAGACTCCAGAGTTCCCGCAACGGGCCAAGCAGCCGCGCGCACCGTGAGCCATCGTCGGCTGGCGCTCTTCACGCTGGGAGCGACGCTGCTTCTGATGATGCCCGGCGTGCTGCTGGCCTTTCACCATCCGGCCTCCGCCCACTGGCCGCAGGAACTGCGCCACAACCTGTTGGAGATCGCCTCGCCAGGCCAGGCCAGCAACCCTGGCCCCACCAATGATGAGGCAGGGAGCATCGCCAGCCTGCAGGCGCTCTTCGCTCTGTGGCATGACTCGCCCAGCTTCTACAACCCGGCGGCGTACGTGACGTTCCTGCCGTTCTTGCTGGTCTGGCTCTACCTGCTGCGCTGGTCCGCAGCGGCTCGACCGGACAACGGCAGTTCCAGCTCCATCCGGGATGCCGATCTGATGGCGCTGGCCGCGGCGGCGGTTTTGAGCTTTCTCCCCATCTATCACCGCCAGTACGACACCCGGCTGCTGCTGCTCATCTTCCCCGCCGTGGCCGCGCTGGCCTGCCGCAGCCGCCGGCTGGGGCCAGCGGCGCTGGCGCTCAGCGCGCTGGCAACCATCACCTTGTCGCACCAGTTTTTGCACCTGGGGCCTGCTCTTACGGCGCGCCTGTCCCGCGGTGGCATGGCCCTTCACGGAGCCCTGTGGCTGGTGCTCAATCGCCCCCTGCCGTTGACACTGCTGCTGCTCAGTGGTTTCTTTCTATATGCCATGTACGTAGTCCACTCCGAGGATGAGTGACGAAGAGCCGGATCGGTTCCGAACCTCCCGTCTGCCACCCGCCTTGGGGCTCTCGCCCACGCCGCACGGCCGTTCGATGGACAAGAGAGGAGAGATGCATTGGATCGTCGACGTCGTAGCGAAGCATGGGCTGACTTCGCCGGCCTATCCGCGCTTCTCTCCGTAAGCCTCTTCGTGGCCTTGGTCAGCGTCAGGCTCTCCACCTACAGGCATTATTGGCTTGACCAATATATGGGCCCGGCCATGGAGATGGTGCGGACGGGACATATCCACGACGATTTTCTCCCAGTTCTTTATCCCGCGCTTCTTGCCGGAGGGTACAGGCTGT
Source organism: Granulicella sp. (assembly GCA_027335345.1). Taxonomy (GTDB): domain Bacteria; phylum Acidobacteriota; class Terriglobia; order Terriglobales; family Acidobacteriaceae; genus Granulicella. The sequence goes on from DAHWOF010000225.1 coordinate 1,928, forward strand.
TTGGGTCAGAAGAGGGCGTGACCGCAGTGAACATTGCCCTGTCGCTACTGATGCTGGCGAGCTGCTGGGTGTTCCTGCGCCTACGTGGGCTGCGTCCCGCCCTAACACTGATCGTTGTGTCCGCCTTATCCCTCTACCCCGACTTCGCCCTCAGCTACGATAAAACGCAGGACACAAGCATCACCGCCCTGGCCATCTTTTCCTTTCTCTCCGCCCTGATCTTTTTGGTCAAAGAAAGGAATCGTCCTTGGCTCCCAGACATGCTGGCAGGGGCCGCGCTCGGCTTCGCTGTCCTGGTGCGCACCAACATGATCACGTTGGCCCTGGCGTCGATCTTCGTCATGCATCGTCTGGGGGCCGGGCGGCTGCTACGCCGGGCTCTCCTTCAAGGGGCCGCTGCCTCCACCGTCTATTGCATGGCTACCCTCCTCATTCACGGGTCGATCTTCTTTCCAAGAAATGGCAGCTACAATCTCTTCGCTGGGTATAACCAATTCACCTCCGCGCACCTGTGGAACGAAGAAGACTCCATCGGAGACGCCTGCGCCGCTGACCATGTGGCTTGTACCAACGACAGGGACCCGCGCCTCGACCATTTCTACAGGACGGCCGCAATCGACTTCGTCCGAGAGCATCCCGGGCAAGCTGTTAGGCTCGCCCTCTTGAAGTTTGGATACATGATGTCGCCGGATCTGCACCTACATCCGTTCGACACTCTCGCGGGGCAGGCAAAGGTGCTGGAGTCCTTCGGCATCCCTCTGTGGGCGGCAGCCTCTTTTTTCTTTTGGAACCGCAGCAGCTCTGAGACCCGGTTGCTTATCACGTCGGTCCTTGTGGCCGTCACCACCCCGTTCTGCCTGATCATCAGTACCCATCGATTCCGTGTGCCGTTGGACTTCCTTTGCTGGAGCGACCTTGGTGCGACGGCCGTGCTGGCCCTCGGGGAACGGAGAAAGAAGAAGGCCTTGAACCCAAACGGTGAACCGAGCGCCGATCACCCGACAGTGGACCAGGAAGGTTCTTCCCTCACCGACTGAATTTCGCCTTCAACGGCGGTGTCGCGTGTGAGATTTCAAGACGCCGATTCTCTGACCGTAACCGAAAAAATCGGGCGCTCCACATCTCGGTTTCTTCGAGATGTGGGTTTGCAGGAGGCCGACCCGGAACGCAGCAGCCGGAGAGTCATCATGAGGTCGAACGCCTCACCTCAACCTCGGCGGCGGCCAGATCGCACGCCCGCCACAGGTACCAGCTTGCGGCGGAGCGCCAGGGAGCCCAGCGCTTTGCGCGCTGTTCCATCACCTCCGGCTTCGGCAGCAGATCCGGCGTGAGCTTGACGCCCGGCTTTAGCCCCTGAAAGGCGAGTGCGAAGCCCTTGCGAATCCCGTAGTCGCTTGCGGGGAAGACGTCCGGGCGGCCGAGATGAAAGATCAGCAGCATCTCGACGGTCCAGCGGCCGATGCCACGCACCTGCGTCAGGCGCTCCACAATCTCCTCGTCCGTCATCCGGCGAATCCACTGCGGCGAGGGCACCACGCCCTCCAAGGTCTTCGCGGCCAGGTCGCGGATGGCCAGAATCTTGTTGTGCGAGAGCCCCGCGGAGCGTAGCTGCGCCGTAGGGCACTCTAGAAGCTGCTGGGGCGAGGGATGCGCGCCCCGGCCGTCTCCGTCGGCGAAGCCGGCGAGCAGGCGAGCATGAATGGTAGCCGCAGCCTTTCCGTGGAGTTGCTGATAGAGGATCGATTCGGTGAGCGCCTCGAACGGCGACTGACGAGTCCTCAGCCGCAGTGTGAACGGACCGGCGCGTGCAATCAGGCGCGCGAGCCTGGGATCGGCCGCTGAGAGAGCGGCCGCGGCGGCCGCAGCGTCATAAGGCAGTTTGCGGGTGGGACCGGAGGGACGGGGCATGTGCAGCATCATAGCGGCGCCCGCGCTGCCTCTGCCTGGGGCTTCCCGCCTGATCGCAGACAGAACATCCTCAATCGGGTTGGGAGAGCCAGCCGCTAAAGCCGGTCACAACGCTTCCCGCCGCACGCTCCGCCCGCAGACCCAGCGCCTGCCGCTGCCGCCCCTCGCCCCCGGATAACCTGTGCCTGTCCGGGCGCCGCTCCAAAGCCAGCGTGGCCATGCTTCCGGACGGCAAGGATCTTTCCTTGCCGGCTTATCCTGGAGCCTTGATGGGAGCCTTGATGGGAGCCTTAATGGGAGCCTTGACGGGCGCTTTTTCCAAGGTCCTGGACCTCCGGCAGCCTTGCCTGTTGAGGCGAAATGAAGATGCCGTAGCCAGCCCGCTTGGAAGACCCGTCCACAGGCACAGACCATAGCCCATCGCCTCCTGCGAAAGGGCGTGCGCAATCGAGAGCGAAGCCTCATTTGCCACTGTTGTCTCTCTTGGCAGAACCGGCCGGCGGGGGCCTGAAACGCTTCGCCAGACGCCATAATTTCCACAAAATTTCCACGGAAAATGTGTGGCGCCGAGGGCTCGCCGCACCAAGCAAGGTTCCTGAGCGGCTCTCGGATGGGCAGCGAAGATGGTGCAAAGCTCCGCAAATTAGCCGGTTATCAGATTTTGACCGATTAGCGGTCAACTCGGAACTTTTTTCTTGCAAAAAAGTGATCGCCGTCACATTTTTTTTCTTCGCTTGCTATACTCGGTTCCTGAAAAATTCGCGCCTTTTGGCTGCGTTCTAAATCGTCGCAGGCTTCAAACGGAGCGAATTTTCAGGGAAATGAACTTCGTGGCTTTCTCCTCATGGTGGCGGTTCCGGCGTTCTTGGGCAGCCTCCCGGTTTGTGTTTCTTTGTATCTTTGCTGCGGTTGGGCTGGCCAGAGTTTTTCAGTTGTATCCGTCGTCTTGAAGTCTGCTGATTTTGTCATCTATTGCGAGTCGGACCGGTCTTGCGGCTGTTGCGAACCCGGCTGGCTCTGGCGTTCACTCCATACCGTCGTTTTTGTCACCCAGAGGAAGCAGGAACGGATTCATGGCGCAAGTATTTGACCGCAGCTCAAACGCCCTGGCTCGCGCAAGCCTGGTGTTGTCGGGCCTGATCGTCATCGCCCTCGGGGTGACGCTCAACAGCCTGCAAAGGTCGCCTTGGGTAACCCGGCAGGGTCAGCGTCCAGACCAGCCCGTACCCTTCAGTCACCTCCACCACGTACAGGGTCTGGGCCTGCAGTGCCAGTACTGTCACACGTCGGTGGAGAAGAGCATGTACGCCGGCATACCTCCCACCAAGACCTGCATGAACTGCCACTCGCAGATCTGGACCGATGCGCAACTGCTCGAGCCGGTGCGCCAGAGTTGGGCGACCGGGGCCTCGATTCACTGGATCAGGGTGCACGATCTTCCCGACTTCGTGTACTTCAACCACGAGATCCACGTAAGCAAGGGCATCGGTTGCGCAAGCTGCCATGGTCGCGTGGACGAGATGCCGCTCATGTATGAGCAAAACTCCCTGCAGATGGAGTGGTGCCTGAACTGCCACCGCAATCCGGCCAAAAATCTGCGCCCCACCGCCGAGATCTACAACATGGCGTGGCAGGGGCCTTCGGACCGGAGACCCGTGTGGTGCACCACCACCGGCGTGGTAGGGCCGACGGCGCAGCAGGTGGCCTGCGTGACGACGGATCCAGCCGCAGCCGGGCTGCAGTTGGCCGGTCTCAGTACCCCCGGGAACAGCCTGATTCAGAGCAACCCGCTGGGGTTGGATCGCTCCCAGACCCTCTCCGCCGTGGCTGCGACGGTGATTCCAGCCAACTATGTGAAGTTCACCAGCCAGGAAGAGCTGGGCCTTTATCTGATCAAGCAGTACCACATCCGTACCGCCAATGAGCTGTCCAGCTGCGAGACGTGCCCCCGATGAAGAACAACTCCCCGACAAACCGCATCTTCAAGGCCGTCAAGGGCTCTCTTGATGGCGTTGCTCCCGGCTCGCCGCAGAGATCCTCAGCGATCTCCACCGGCATGGCAGCTACGGCGCAGACTGAGCCGCAGCCGGAGGCCCAAGTGGTTACGCAGATCGGCCCGGCGGGAGGAGGGATCTCCGCCGCCTCCCAACTGCCTCGCAGCTCCTCCGCGGCTCCCAAGCTCACCTTGGCGGAGGTTCGCGCGCGGCTCCAGGGTAAAAGCGGCAAGCGCTTCTGGAAGAGCCTGGACGAGTTGGCCGATACTCCGGCCTTTCAGGAGCTGATGCAGGAGGAGTTTCCTCGCCAGGCCACGGCCGGCGAGTGGGTAGATCCCATCAGCCGGCGCGGTTTCCTCAAGGTGATGGGCGCCAGCTTCGCCCTGGCGGGTCTGGCGGGCTGCACCAAGCAGCCCGACGAACTGATCTTCCCCTACGTCAAGCAGCCCGAGGATCTGGTGCTGGGCAAGCCCATGTACTTTGCTACCGCCCATCCCTTTCCCACCGGCGCCGTTCCCGTGCTGGTCAAGTCGGATGCCTTCCGTCCCATCAAGGTGGATGGAAACCCGGAGCATCCCGTCTCCAAGGGACGGTCAGACGCCTTTACCCAGGCGACGCTGCTGGGCCTTTATGATCCGGACCGTTCCCAGTATCCCCGCTACCGCGGCGAACTGGCTGAGTTTCCCGCCTTCCAGGAGCAGTTTTCCCGCGCCGTGGCGGCTACCGGAAACGGCCAGGGCGTGGTTCTGCTCTCGGAAACCATCACTTCGCCCACGCTAGCGGACCAGTGGAAGCGGGTGCAGGCGCGCTATCCGCAGATACGGCTGGTGCAGTATGACCCGGTGAACCAGGATGCGGCCCGCGCCGCCTCCAAGGCCGCCTTCGGCGATTATTACGACACACAGTACAGACTGCAGGATGCGGACATTGTTGTGGCGCTGGATGCCGACTTTCTGGGCGGCATCGGCTTCCCGGGATTCCTTCCCCTCTCTGCCGCCTGGGCCGAGCGGCGCCGCTTCCACAAAGACAAGCCGATGAACCGGATGTATGCGGTGGAGACCATGCCCACCGTGACCGGCTTCAAGGCCGACCACCGCCTGGCGCTCAAGCCCAGCGAGATCGACGCCTTCGCCGCGGCGCTGGCCGCCTCCGCTGGCTCGGGCCCAGCCTCCTCCGGCGCCGGCTCCAACCTCAGTCCGGAAGCCCAGCAGTTTCTCTCTGTCCTGCTCGCCGACATCCGCCGCAGTGGCGGTCGCTTCGCTGTGCTGGCCGGTCCCAACAGCTCGCCCGCCTGCCACAACGCCGCTTTGGCGGTGAATGCGGCGCAGGGGGCGGTGGGCAAGACTGTGGTCTACACCCAGACTGTGGCCCCGCTGCCCAGCGAACAGGCGGCGGACCTCAAGGCGCTGGTCGCGGACATGAACGCCGGCAAGGTGCAGTGGCTGGTGATGCTCAGCGTCAATCCGCTCTACAACGCTCCGGCTGACCTGAACTTTCAGGAGGCGCTCAACCGGGTTCCCCATACCGTCCACCTGGGGATGCATCTGGATGAGACAGGCTTTTACTGTGACTGGCACATCAACCAGGCGCACTATCTGGAGAGTTGGACCGACGCCCGGGCCTACGATGGCACAATTTCCATCGTTCAGCCGATGATCGAGCCCCTCTACGGGGGCAAGAGCGCGCATGACATCCTGCAGACGCTGCTCGACCCGGGCATCAGCGCCTATGAAGCCGTGCGAGCCTACGCCAAGACCTATCTGAACGTTCCTGCGGGCAAGGCGGCCGGCCAGGCCGGCGCTGCAGAGGCAAGTCAGGCTCAGGCGGCCGCCGCTGCGGCTACTGCGGCCGCTGCCGTGGCTGCCCAGCCCGGAGCCAGCCAACAGGCCCGAAACGCCGCTCAGGAGGCGAAGGTGGCGCTGGGATTGGCCGCCCAGGATACACCCTTCGAGATGGCATGGCGCAAGGCGCTGCACGATGGCTGGGTGGCGGACACGGCGTTTCCCCCCAAGACGCTGGGAGCCCCCAAGGCGACTCCCAGCGCTTCCACTCCAGCCTCCTCCGAAACAGCCATTGAGATCAGCTTCCGCCCCGATCCTTCTCTCTACGACGGGCGCTATGGCAACAACGGCTGGCTGCAGGAGCTGCCCAAGCAGGTGACCAACCTCAGTTGGGACAACGCCGCTCTGATGAACCTGGATATGATGACCCGGCTGGGCATCGAGGAGAACGAGGCCATCCAGTTGAGCGTCGGCGGACGCAGCATCATCACCCCGGTGCTGATGTCGCCCGGCCATCCTGACTATGCGGTCACTGTGCATCTGGGGCTGGGGCGGCGCGCGGAGTGCGGCCGCTTGGGCGCCGGCGTCGGCTTCAACGCCTACCTGCTGCGTACTGTCGACCAGCCGCTCTCCGCCTCCGGCCTCAGTGTGGAACGATCCAAGGGCATGTATGACCTGTGCGTCACCAAGGTGCACAACATCGAGCACCGCGGGCGCTACGCGCAGCGCGACCTGCAGCGCACCGAACTGGACACGGAAGGCACCTACTCGCTAGCCGGCCATGAGGCTCTCGAACGCTCCATCATCCGCTACGCCACCTATGAAGAGGCGATCAAGAACCCGGACTACGCCCACCTGGGCACCAAGGACTCCGATCTCACCCTTGTAGACAAAGTCGGCTATAACCCTCAGGGAGAGGCGGTCCCCCACGACGAAAGTTTCTGGCCGGACAACTGGCGCTACGACCACATCGAGGTGGTCGGCCTGAATACCAAGGTGCTGCAGAACAAGTGGGCGATGGCTGTGGACCTGAACTCCTGCGTCGGCTGCAACGCCTGCATCGTGAGCTGTTATGCGGAAAACAACATCGCGGTGGTGGGGCGCGAGCAGGTGAAGATCGGGCGCATCATGCAATGGATCCGCATCGATACCTACTTTGAAGGCGATCTGCATGCTCCCGCGGCGTACTTCCAACCCATGTACTGCCAGCAGTGCGAGAGCGCCGGCTGCGAACAGGTCTGTCCGGTGGGCGCGACGATCCACACCCCGGAAGGCCTCAACATGATGGTGTACAACCGCTGCGTCGGCACTCGTTACTGCTCCAACAACTGCCCGTACAAGGTGCGCCGATTCAACTTCCTGCTGTATTCGGACTATGACACCGAGAGCCTCAAGTTCATGCGCAATCCGGATGTGAGCGTGCGTTCCCGCGGGGTCATGGAAAAGTGCAACTACTGCGTGCAGCGCATTGAGGCGGCCAAGATCGAGGCGGACAAGAACAATCGCGTTATCCGCGATGGAGAGATTCTCACCGCCTGCCAGCAGGCTTGCCCCACCGACGCGCTGGTCTTCGGCAACCTCAACGATCCCACCTCCAAGGTGGTCCAGCGCAAGGCCACCGAACGCGACTACCAGGTGCTGGCGGATCTCAACTACCGTCCCCGCACCACCTATACCGCAGGCGTCATCAACCCCAACCCGGAGCTTGCATAACCATGGCGACCCAAGGACCCATTCCGGAGATCGACGATCCGATGATTGACCCGCGTACTGGCGAGTATGCGGTCATCGCTCCAGGGCACACGTTCAAGAGCGTCACCCAGAAGGTTGCGGGCATCGTCCTTACGGACAACACGCCCATGGGCTGGCTGGGGGGGCTGTTCCTGGCGGCCACCGTGGCTATGGGCGTGGTGATCGCCGTCACCTGGCTGGTGCTCAAGGGCGTCGGTATCTGGGGCATCACCATCCCCGGCGCCTGGGGCTTCGCCATCATCAACTTCGTCTGGTGGATCGGCATCGGCCACGCGGGAACACTGATCTCGGCCATCCTGCTGCTCTTCAAGCAGACCTGGCGCAACTCCATCAACCGATTTGCCGAGGCGATGACGATCTTCGCCGTCTGCTGCGCGGCGATGTTCCCCCTGCTTCACATCGGCCGTCCCTGGCTGGGCTACTGGCTGCTGCCCTATCCCAACTCGATGAACGTCTGGCCGCAGTTCCGCAGCCCGCTGGCCTGGGACGTCTTCGCGGTCTCCACCTACGCCACCATCTCGATCGTCTTCTGGTACATGGGCATGATCCCGGACTTTGGCACGTTGCGCGATCGGGCCAAGAGTCCATTGGCCAAATACGCCTACGGCATGCTGGCGGTGGGCTGGAGGGGATCCACGCGCCATTGGATTCGATATGAGTCGGCCTCTTTGCTGTTGGCCGGGTTGAGCACTCCTCTGGTGCTCTCGGTCCACACCACCATTAGCTTTGACTTTGCGGTGGCGGCCATGGCCGGCTGGCACACCACTATCTTCCCGCCTTATTTCGTCGCCGGCGCGGTCTACTCCGGCTTTGCCATGGTGCTGACGCTGGCCATTCCCATCCGCAAGTTCTATCACCTGGAGGATCTGGTCACCCTGCGCCACCTGGACAACATGGCCAAGGTGATGCTTGCCACCGGCTCCATCGTGGGCTACGGCTACGGCATGGAGGTCTTCATGAGTTGGTACTCGGCCAGCCATTGGGAGTACTTCATGATGTGGAACCGGATGTTCGGTCCCATGGGCTGGGCCTACTGGGTGCTGATTCTGACCAACCTCGCAATTCCGCTCACCACTCTGTGGAGCCGCAAGCTGCGGGTGAACGCCGCCTACCTGTTCTTCCTCTCCTTTGTGGTGAACATCGGCATGTGGTTTGAGCGCTTCGTCATCGTCGTGACCAGCTTGTACCGGGATTACCTGCCGTCCAGTTGGGGCACTTACCGGGCCACCAAGTGGGATTACATGCTCTTCATCGGAACCTGGGGGCTGTTCAGCACGCTCTTCCTTCTTTTTGCGCGTTTTGCCCCGATGGTTCCCATGTCAGAGCTGCGAACCATGCTTCCCCAGACCAAGATCAGCAATGGCGGAGAAGATGCTAAAGCCGTTGTTCAGGAGGCGATCTGATGCCGCCGCGTGAAGGAATCTACGGCCTGTTGGCCGAGTTCAATACCCCGGGCGAACTGGTGCAGGCCACCAAGCTGGCCTATGGCGCCGGGTTTCGCCGGATGGAGAGTTACACCCCTTACCCGGTGGAAGAGGCTGCGGAGGCTCTGCACTTCCACAAGACCAGAGTGCCTCTGATCTGCCTGCTGGGCGGCTTGATGGGCCTGACCACCGGAGCCCTGCTGGAGATCTGGATCAACGTCTGGGGGTTTCCGCTCAACCTCCGCGCCATGCCGCTATTTAGCTGGCCGGCCTTCGTGGTTCCCGCCTACGAGTGGACCATCCTGTTCTCCGGCCTCTCCACCTGCTTCGGCATGCTCGCTCTGAACGGTCTGCCGCAGCTCTATCATCCGCTCTTCAATGCGCCCAACTTCGCCGACGGCGCCTCCACGGACAAGTTCTTTCTTTGTCTGGAGGCCAACGATCCGAGGTTCGATCGGATCGAGACCCGGAAGCTGCTGGAGAGCTGCTCTCCGGTCTCGGTGGTGGAGGTCCAGCACTAGTGAGATACGCGATGCCAGATGCAAGCGATCGGATGAGCCCTCGGGCCGCAGCGGCCTCCCTGCTGGGGTCGGTATCTCTTCTTCTGCTATTCTCCGGCTGCCGCCAGGACATGCAGAACCAACCCAAGTTCTTTCCCCAGCGGGGAACAACCTTCTATGCCTCCGGCCGCAGCGTGCGCCCCCAGGTGGAACACACTGTGGCGCGCAACCAGATGGATGAGAATACCTACCTCTACACCGGCATCGTGGACGGCAAGGAGGGTGACGGCCTGCCCATTCCGCTCAATGCGGCAACCCTGGAGCGGGGCCAGGAGCGCTACAACATCTACTGCACGCCCTGTCACTCCCGGGTGGGCAACGGTGAGGGCATGATTGTGCAGCGTGGCTACCGGCCGGCCGGCAACTTCCACACCGACCGCCTGCGCAAAGCGCCGCTGGGCCACTTCTTTGCGGTGATGACCAACGGCTACGGCGCCATGCCGGACTACGCCGCGCAGTTGACGCCGGCCGACCGCTGGGCGGTGGCGGCCTATATTCGCGCCCTGCAGTTGAGCCAGAACGCCACCAGGAACGACGTTCCCGCCGGAGCGCAAGTGGAAGATCTGCATGAGATCGCCCGCGACCTGGGCATGCCGGCCAGCTTCGCCGATCCGTGGACGCTTCCCTCGACGGCCGTGTATGGAACGCCCAACGGGATGGACAACGGCATTCCCGGCGTGCCGATGGGAACGCCTCCGGCAGGAGCAGCCGCTCACTATGGGCAAAAGGCAACCCAGAACTCCGGGCAAAGAGATTCGGGCGGCGAGCCGATCGCTCCGGTCTCCAACGGCACTCCTTTTGGCAAGCAGCCTTGATGCAGAACTTGAAGCAGGACTTGACGCAGGGATGGAAACGCAACACTTCACAACCGGGATTTGCGACTAAAGCACTGAAGGCGACAGAAGCATGGAAATGGCAAACGAACATCACGGAGCGGATCTCACCCTGGGGCATGCGCTCCACGCGACGCGGGTGCTGCCTAGCGTCCTGACGGCTCCGCAGGTGGTCTCCACCTGGCGCACGCGCGCAGCGGCGGTGGCAGTGGTCCTTGGCCTGTTTTCGCTGGTCTTCCTCTTTGTTCCTCTGGGCAAAGAGCACCTGCTGCGCGCCTATCTGATGGGCTACATGACCTGTTTCAACTTCGTGGGCGGGGCCCTGGCGTTTCTGATGGTGCAGTATGTCTCTGGGGGCAAGTGGGGCCAGATTCTGCGCCGGCCGCTGGAGGCGATGACCCGCACCATCTGGGTGCTGATTCTGATGCTCGTGCCCATCCTCCTGCTGATGAAGCACCTTTATCAGTGGGCCGCCTTTCCGGATGCCGTCTCCAAGTTGTGGGCCTATCACCACGGCTTGATGACCCAGGAACAGCAGTTGACTGCCACCTCCAAGCAGACCATGCTGAATCCCTCCTCTGCCTGGATCCAGGCCGCCATCGTGCTCGGCATCATGGCCCTGGTGATTACCCTGCTGAACCGCTGGTCCGTGCAGCGCGACAACGATCCCCAGGCCGGTACGCCGGCCAGTTTCGACCGCTGGCGGGTGAAGTTTGAAAATCTCTCCGGCCCCATGATTCTGCTTTACGTAGTGCTGATGACCGACTTTGTGATCGTCTTCGTCAAGTCGCTGGACGTCACCTGGTACTCCACCGTCTATGGTCTACAGTTCCTGGTGGCGCAGGGTTACGCGGTGCTGGCGCTTGGCATCCTCACCCTGATTTTGCTCTCGCGCTATGAGCCCATCAAGACGATGTTCCGCACCACCGAACAGCACGACCTGGGCAAGCTGGCCTTCGCCTTCGTGATGCTGAATATCTACCTCTGCTTCGCCGAGTTTCTCATCATCTGGTCCGGCAATGTGCCCGATGAAATCCCCTGGTATCTGCATCGCATTCGCGGAGGCTGGTGGGTCATCTGCTCGCTGGATGTGATCTGCCACTGGGTGATTCCGTTCTGCATCCTGCTCTCCCGGGATATCAAGCGGTCCAAGTCCAAGATGATCTGGGTCTGCGTCTTCATGCTGCTGGCGCGTCTTCTGGACATGTTCTGGCTGATCGAGCCAAACTTCCCCGACGCGGCCGGCAACCTGCATATCAGCGGCAACATCGGAATTCTGGCCTATGTGACCGTGCCCATCGCGGTGGTCGCCTTCTGGATGTTCTTTTACCTGAACGAGCTTGCCAAGCGGCCGTTGATCAACGTCAACGACCCGCACACAGAAGAGTTACTGGAGCCTGAACATGCACACTGAGGGACACAACAACTCGCCGGGCGCCCCAGAGGGAGGATCCCGGCTTCCCGGCGGTGAGATTGCGACCGGCAGCGAAGCGGCCCACCTGCGCGGGGTTGAAGGACCGGGCTACGAGACCGAGGACATCAGCGTCGGCGGCGTGGTGACCTTCCTCGCCGGCCTCTCCGGATTCATCACCATCTTCTTCTTCTTCTGTTTCGCTCTGGGCAAGGTCATCAACTACGCTCTGATCAAGCACGACGGCCCAGCGGATAAATGGCACACCACCCTCACCCTGGGGGTAACGCCGCACGGGGGCAAGCTGCAGGACCTGACCCCCAGCCCGACCCTGGAGCAACGCCAACTGGCGGAGATGACCAAGGCCTTTGCCACCCCGCGGCTGCTGCCCGACGATGGCAACCAGGAGGTTGCGGACATGCACGCGCGCGAGGATCTGCTGCTCGACTACTACAGCACCTCCTCCGATCTCCCGCAAGGGACCATCCGCATTCCCATCCAGCGGGCCATGGAGTTGATCATCCAGCGTGGCCTGCCCCAGGCGCCTGCATCCGCCCAGCCGCAGATACTCATGGCCGGTGAGACCAAGCCGATGGTCACCGCTCCTCTGACCAACGGATTTGCCCGGACAGGATTTGAGCAGCAGACCATCCAGGCTCGGGAGCAGGAGAACGAGTACCGATCCGCGATGCAGAATGAAGAGGCCAAAGCCGACCAGCCGTAGAGGGAGCGTTTTATCCCGGGATCACAGTCCCGGCGGGAAGAGGCGGACCCGCAGTTCCGCCGGGCGGAGAAGAGCCAAGGTGAGGACAGCAGGCACAACTCGCAGAAGGCAGCCGGACGCGGCGGAGGCCGGTCGTGGTTCCAGCCTGGCTCGGAGCGGCCATGCTCTCCTGCTTCCCGCGCTGCTCAGCTTTGGTTTGGCCAGCCTCGCCTTCCCTTGCCGCGCCCAGGACCCCACGGTCGTGAAGGCGGCAGACCAGAACGAACAACTGCCCACCGTGCTGCGCAGCGTGCAGATCACCCAGCATCTCAACGCTCAACTGCCCCTCAATGCCCGCTTCGTGGATGACCGCGGCCAGGCGGTGACGCTGGGCCAGTACTTCAACGGCAAACTGCCAGCCATCCTTACCACCGTTTACTACAACTGTCCGATGCTGTGCCCGGAGGAGATGGACGGGCTCACCAGCGCTCTGGAGATGGTGCATCTCATCCCCGGCAAGGACTTTCAGGTGGTCGTCATCAGCTTTGATCCCACCGAGACGCCACGGCTGGCGGCGGAAAAGAAGGCGCTCTATCTCCGCCGCTATGGCCGCCCCGGCACTGCGGACGGATGGCATTACCTCACCGGCTCTCAGTCCTCTGTCAACGCGGTGACCCACGCGATCGGATTCGGCTATGTGCGCGTCCCCGGGCCGGATGGCAAGATGAACCAATACGCGCATGCCAGCGCGATTGAGGTTGTGACCCCCCAGGGCCGCGTGGCGCAGTACTTCCTGGGCGTCGAATTTCCTCCTCAGGCTTTGGTGGACAGTTTGTGGGCCGCCTCTGGCGGCAAAATCGGCATCGGTGTGCCGAATATTCTCACCTACTGTTACCGCTACAATCCAGAGATTGACAAGCGGTCTCTGATGGTGGTGCGCGCCGTGCAGATCGGCGGAATTGCTACCGTCGCATCCTTGGGCGGCTTCCTCTTTATCATGTTTCGGCGCGACATCCAGCTTGCGCATCAACAAGACCTTCAGCCCTGCGCGAAAGCGCCGGGCGGGATGGATAAGGGCTAAACGATGGGACTCAGTCCGGTACTCTGGCAATTTCTGGTCAACTGGCTCCACAACGCCACGCTGTTCCCAGCGGAGGCGAGCACGATCGCGCCGTATACGGACGCGCTGTACTTCTTCCTGGTCCTGATGACCATCTTCGGGACCACCTTGGTCGCCGTGCTAGTGGTGGTCTTCTCCGCGCGCTACAGCAGGCAGAGGAGCCCTGTGGCGACTCAGATCGAGGGCTCCACGCTCCTGGAGACCATCTGGACCATCATTCCGCTGGCGATCTTTCTGGTCGTCTACGTCTGGGGAGCGCTGCTCTACTTCCGCATCTACAATCCCCCCACCAACGCCATGAACATCTACATCGTCGGCAAACAGTGGATGTGGAAGGCCGAGCATCCCGGCGGGCAGCATGAGATCGACGCCCTGCACGTGCCGCTGGGCCAGCCGGTGCAGTTGACCATGATCTCCCAGGATGTCTTCCATAGCTTCTCCGTGCCCGACTTTCGCATCAAGCGCGAGGTAATTCCTGGGCGCTACTCCACGGTGTGGTTTGAGGCCACCAAGGTGGGAAGATATCACCTGTTCTGCAGCCAATACTGCGGCACCCAGCACTCCGGCATGGTGGGCTGGATCACGGTGATGACCCCGGAAGACTATAAGACGTGGCTGGAGCAGTCCACCTCAGGCCAGAGCCTGGCTCAAAACGGGGAGCGCTTGTATGCCAGCATGGGCTGCAACTCTTGTCACAACGGGACTGCGGCGGCCAGAGGGCCGGATCTGGCCGGCGTCTATGGCTCCAAGCTCACTCTTACCGACGGCCGTCAAATTCTGGTGGACGATGCCTACCTGCGCGATGCGATTTTGAATCCCTCCGCGCATGTCACCGCTGGCTATGCTCCCATCATGCCCACCTACCAGGGCCAGCTCAGCGAGGACGGGCTGATTGACCTGGTGGAGTTTATCAAGAACATGCAATCTGACTACCGTGTGCAGCAGACTCTGGTAACGGCTGCATCCGGAGAATCTGCTCCCACAACGCCACCCCAGGCAGCGGGGGAAAGGTGAAACCATGAGTACAGCGATTGGAAATACCATCGTCTCCTTACCTGACCAGAGCACCGCGCAGTTACCCAAGCGCCACTACATCAACAACGAGTATGGTCTGCTGAGTTGGCTGCTCACCGAAGACCACAAGAGGATCGCGCTCCTCTACCTGTTCTCGGTCACGTTCTTCTTCTTCATAGGAGGAGCCTTTGCGGGCTTGATCCGCCTGGAGCTGCTCACGCCTCAACCTGACCTGGTGGCGGCCGATACCTACAACAAGTTCTTCACCATGCACGGCCTCATCATGATCTTTTTGTTCCTTGTGCCCTCCGTTCCGGGCGTCCTGGGGAACTTCCTGATCCCGCTGATG
>DAHWOF010000233.1 GCA_027335345.1 Granulicella sp.
ACACCTTCTTGTTCCAAAGCGGCGTCGACTCGCAGATCCTGCGCAGCTCGGCGCGCAGCTCGTCCACGGGAACCGTGTAATCGGTGTAGAGAAAGCAGTGACCCAGCAGATCGGCGCTGTTGCGCGTCCAGTTCTGAAAAGTATTGTCCAGGAAGTACGACAGCGGAATCACCAGCCGGCGCAGATCCCAGATGCGCACCACCACGTACATCATTCCAATCTCTTCAATCCATCCCCACTCGCCTTCGATCACCACTGCGTCTTCCACGCGAAAGGGCTGCGCAAAAGCGATTTGCACGCCGGCGATCAGGTTGGACAGTGTCCCCTTCATCGCCATGCCTACCACCAGGCTGGCCAACCCCGCTGAAGCCAGAATGCTCATGCCAATGTGTTTGATGGAGGGAAAGGTCATCAGCCCGATGGATAGTGCCACCACCACCACCAGCGTGACGGCGAGCCGGCGGAGCATCTGGTACTGGGTTCGTATCCGGCGCGCCACAAGATTGTCGGCCACGTCGATCCGATAGTGGCCGAGAATCACGTCGGACATGACCTCAATGAACAGAATCGCCAACCAGGCACAGGCGGCAACCAGGCCGAGCCCTGCGATGTGCACGATCACCGTCATCAGCGTGTTCGGTAGTGGAAAGCCGGGCAGGACGGCCAGAACGGTGAGCGTTGGGAAGATCCAGCGCGATGGTCTTCGGCAGTGCCGCACCAGAGACTCTCCCAGCACAGAGCCTTTGCGACGCGTGAACTTGTCCAAAAACTGGAAGACCAGCGCACGGACGATCAGAGATACGGCAATTGCCGCGGCCAGTATGCCGCCCGACCATGCAAGCTGGCGAGAATGCTGTTCAATGAATAGAAGAATAGGCTTTCCCTCCGTGTACCACTCTGGTTGGGATGCGCTACCGGCGAGCTTCCGTTTTCTCCATCTCAAGGACTCTCAGCCCAAAATCCACCGCACTCGGTCCCCCGCTCATCTCCAACTGCCTGATTTCACTTGCCGAGGCACGGATAGCTACCCGTGTCCGCCGATGCCCCTGCAACCGTGCTCTGGGCGCGGCCTCGGCTCCTCGGACTCCGACGGGAGGGTCCAGATGTGCATTTTTAGACGCGCACAGGTCCCCACATTCCTCTACACTCTGCACTATGGCCTACTCCCTCGACTCTTTGCTGCACGAAGCCGAGACCGCCCACGGCCACCTCTGCGCAGGCCAGGTGCTCGGCGTGCGCATGGCCATGCTGGCCCTGCAAAATCTCGGCATCCCAGACCCCCGCTCTCGTCTGCTTCGCGACGGTTCGTTGAATCCGGACCGCAAGCGTCTTGTCACGTTCATTGAGATCGACCGCTGCGCCAGCGACGCCATCGGCGTCGTCACCGGCTGCCGCCTGGGCAAGCGTGCGCTCAAGCACCGCGACCTGGGCAAGATGGCCGCTACCTTCGTCGACCTCAACACAAAGCTCGAAGCAAACGACTATAAGGCCCTGCGCGTGGTCGCTCTGGAGAGCTCCAAGGCACGCGCCCGCGATCTCTACCCGGAGCTGGACAAAAACGCCCAGCAGATGAGGGCTTACCGTGAGCTTCCCGACACGGAACTCTTCCGCTCCACCTGGGTCCGCGTCTCTCTGCCTGAGAGCGAGTTCCCCGGCTACAAGGGCCAGCGCATCCTGTGCGCCCGTTGCGGTGAAAGCGTCAACTTTGATCGCTTCATCGAGCGCGACGGCGAGTGCCTCTGTCTGAGCTGCGCCGATCCATCGTCCCTCTACTACCGGCCTCTGTAGCTCCCGGAAGCAGCTCGCCCTCCGTTTCGGGAGCGCGGTTCATCGACAAACCTACCTTCTCTGCTCCTGTAGCTGGACGCCGCCTCAATCGCTTCCAACAACCAACACCTGCGCTGTCGACGCTCGCAAGGCCTTTTTCTTTCAACCGCCATCCGGCAAACGGGATCTCCGCCTCATCAACCCTTCTGATTCCGCTCCACTCCAGCGCCCACCCGCAGCATGGTCTCCTCATCAAAATACTTGCCCAACACCTGCACTCCAATCGGCAGACCATCGGAGGTCTCTCCGCAGGGGACGCTCATTCCGCAGATCCCCGCCAGGCTGGCCGAGACCGTATAGATATCCTCCAGATACATCTGCAGCGGATCGCTCGTCTTCTCCCCCAGCTTGAACGCCGGGGTGGGCGTCACCGGAGCGACGATGGCATCCACATCCGCAAAGGCCTGCACAAAGTCCCTGGCCAGCAGCGAGCGCACCTGCTGAGCCTTCTTATAGTAGGCGTCGTAATACCCGGCAGAGAGGACATAGGTTCCCAGCAGGATGCGGCGCTTCACCTCGGCGCCAAACCCCTCATCGCGGGTATTGCGGAACATCGAGGCCAGCGTCGCGGCGTCTTTGCTGCGCAGCCCATATCTCACGCCGTCATAACGGGACAGATTCGAGCTGGCCTCCGCCGTGGCCAACACATAGTAGGTGGGCACTGCGTAGCGCGTATGCGGCAGACTCACCTTGTGCAGCGAGCAACCGGAGCTTCTCAGCCCATCCAGCACCGTCTCGATCGCCGCGCGAATCTCGCCATGCAAGCCCTCGCCGAAGTACTCCTCCGGCACGCCAATCCGCAATCCCTCCACGCCTTTGCGAGTCTCCGCCGCATAATCGGCCACCCGCTGCGGGCTCGCCGTAGCGTCCAACTCGTCCGGTCCGGCCATCACCTCCAGCACCGTCGCCGCGTCCTCCACCGAGCGCGCAAAGGGCCCTACCCTGTCCAGCGAGGAGGCAAAGGCAATCAATCCATACCGGCTCACACGCCCATAGGTGGGCAACACCCCCACCACGCCGCAGAACGCCGCCGGCTGCCGGATCGATCCGCCTGTATCCGTTCCGAGGCTGGCCACGCACAGCCCGGCCGCTACCGCAGCCGCCGATCCGCCCGAACTCCCTCCCGGCACCCGGTCCATCGCTCTGGGGTTCTTCACCGGCCCATAGGCCGAGTTCTCGTTGGACGAACCCATGGCAAACTCGTCGCAGTTCAACTTGCCCAGCACTACAGCGCCGGCGGCCTCCAGGCGCGCCACGGCGGTTGCGTCATAGGGCGGATGGTAGCCGGACAGAATCTTTGAACCCGCCGTCGTCTCCACTCCGCGGGTGGTCAACACATCCTTGATCCCTACCGGCACTCCGGCCAGCGGGCCTAACGCCTCACCAGCCCTGGCGGCAGCATCCACCTTCTCGGCCTGGGCCAGCGCCCGTTCCCGAGTTAGGGTCAGGAAGCTGTGGATCTCGCCATCGAGCTCCGCGATTCGCTCGAAGTGCTGCTGCGCCAGCGCCACCGCCGAAACCCGGCCTTCCACCACCGCCGAGCGCGCCTCGGTCAGCGTCAAACTCTGCAAAGACATCTTCTGCTCCCTCGCCATCCCGTTTTCCATCACTCCCGCCGACCAGCCCATGGCGCCGAACCTCGCAGAGCCCACCGGCTTCTTCGCTGTTGCATTCCCTGTCCCTGCCCGAGGAATGAGCCCTAACGCTCAATCACTCGCGGCACCTTGAAGAACCGCCCATCGGTCTCCGGAGCCTCGGCCATCACCATCTCTCGCTCGATGGACTCTTTCACGACATCGCGGCGCAGCGTCTCTTCCTCCTGGACTGGCTTCAATCCCAACCCGGATCCCACCTGCGCCATCGGCTCCACGGTGGAGGTGTCCAACTCGTTCAACTGCGCGATATATCCCAGCACGGCGTTGAGGTCTTTGGCCATCCGTGGCAGTTCCTCGGCCGTCAGCTCCAGATTGGCCAAGTCCGCTACATGCCGCACATCCTCCACTGACACACTCATCCTGATCTCCTCGTTCTGCCTCTCTCGAACTGTCTCCAGCCCCTTGGCGGGCCAGGGCCGGTGCTCTTTCTCTGTTCTGGTTGCCTTGCTGGCTCATCAGACAGCAGAAGAGCGTGCTCGGGCCGACTCATTCCATGCCCGTCAAAGTCGCCTTCTGGGCTTGCGCTAGATTCTGCCCTTAAATTTTATCCCGGTCAGGGGGACCCCTGCGATTCTTCCCAGATCCTGGGCCAAAGCCGAGCGCATGCGAACGAACGGATCCATCCACTGGGCCCCATCCACCAGCACATGCACCACTCCCTCGCTATCCAGAGAGATCACCCTGGCATGGCTGGCCAGAGCGCTCCCGCACACCACCGGCCAAGCGGCCATCAACCGATCCTCCTCGGACAGCTCGCGCAAGCTCTGAGCCAAGGCCCCCCGCAGTACCTCCCGCATCCCCTGCATCAGGATCTCCCGCCATCGGTCCGCTTCCGCCAGCCGACGGCCCTGGCGGCCCTTTGCCCGACGGCAGCAGACGTCTCGGCGTCCGCACTGGCCGCAAGCTCATCGGCGCTGGCAGCCGCCGCGACAGCAAGCCACTGCTGTACCTCCCGGAGTGACCTCACGGGGTGATACTGTCCCGCACATCGCTCGGTCTCAATGTCCTGCAGCAGAAACACCTGTCTCAGCCCGGCTGACTGGGCCGCTGCCACATCCGAGCAGCGATCGCCCACCATCACCGACGAACACAGATCCAGCCGCAGATCTCTGGCCGCGCGCCGCAGCATGCCGTCTCCCGGCTTGCGGTCCTCGTGCTCGCGCTTGTACGCTCCCAAACCTTGCTCGGGGTGAAAGGGGCAGAAGTAAACTGCATCCAGCTTCAGTCCCCGGCTCTCAAACTCGCCTCGCATCCACTCCATCAATTCTTGAAACTGGGCTTCACTGTAGTAGCCGCGCGCAATGCCTGCCTGGTTGGTCACCACCACCAGCTTGTATCCTCGCTCCGCAGCCATCCGGCAGAGATCAAAGATACCCTCCACCCATCGCACCTGTTCCTTGGCATGGAGGTACCCCACCTCCTGGTTGATCACGCCATCGCGATCCAGAAACAGTGCCTTCGCGCGCGCGCGCATCCTTCCACCTCGCAGCTACCATTCTCCCACCATGCGGGCAGGCCCGCACTCTCCCGCCGTACCAAACCCATGGCCTGGTTCCGCCAGCGCGTCTACGCAGCAGCCGGATACGCAATGCGGCAACCGGAAACGCAATCTCGCTGCCTCGGCTCTCCCTGCAACCCGCAACTCGCAATCCGCAATTTTGAAGTTGCGCCAGGAGCTTCGCCTGCGACTCGATGGAGCCAAGCCGCGTGAGCCAATACACGCGAGCCAGCGTGCGATAGCCCACGTACCTGTGCCAAGCTTTGCCCCGTCTTCCTGCCGCCATCCTAACTCAATTCACGGTCAGCGTCAGAGGAGCGGAGACAATTAAACTACCGCTGGTCCCCGTCACCGTGATGGTATAGGCTCCCGCCGTGGCGCCCGTCGCAGATGCCGTGGTGCATGACGAGCCGCCCGACGCCTTCCCACATCCACTCACCCCTCCCAAGCCCGCACCCAGCAGACAAACCAGCCACAACTGCTGCGGAAAACCCCGTCTGCGCCCCTTGCGCGCCCCCATCGGCAGGCAAAGTAACACCAGTCCGGCGAGCCAGACCCCCAAACCTCCCCTCCCCGGGCGATCCCCTGCCTGACTCAACTGCGCCAGACATCCACCACTCGATCCCTGGGCTACCAATGAGACTGTCGCCGTCTCCACACCGCCCTTGGTCAGGTTCAAGCTGGAGGGTGAGACGGAGCACAGCGGCGGTTGGCTCGTCACCGGCGTCACTTTACAACCCAAAGTCACCGTTCCCGTAAAGCTCTGCAGCGCAGTGACGGTCAACGTCCAGGTCGTAGTCGCCGATTGGGCTTGCGGCGTCACGGACTGTGCGGAGGAGCTCGCTACCAGGGTAAAACTTCCCCCCGTTGCATCTCCCGTTACCGCCGCTGAGAGCAGCTTCGCCACATCGACGGACCCCAATCCTGTCGCCTGGTCATATCCCGTACCCACGCTGTATCCCGCCAGGCCACCACTCAGACTGGATACGCCGGGCGTACTGTTGTTGCACATGGAAGGCTCCGCGCTGGTGCATCCGCTCACTCCCGAACTGGCCGGGGTTACGTCGTGGAAGACGTCCTGGCTGGAGGCGGCCAGCCCGTAGAGCATCGGGTTCAGGTTCCCTTGCACGACTCCCATCCTGGTATTCAGTAGCGCGGCGATACCCGCCATGGCGGGCGCGGTCGCGGAAGTTCCATAGAAGATCGAAACCT
Organism: Granulicella sp.; assembly: GCA_027335345.1. Lineage (GTDB taxonomy): Bacteria > Acidobacteriota > Terriglobia > Terriglobales > Acidobacteriaceae > Granulicella. The sequence goes on from DAHWOF010000233.1 coordinate 6,193, forward strand.
CTGTTCCCTGATTCGTCGTCTCGCAACTGGCTCCTCCAGCCGCAAAGCACCCCAGATACCCATCGTGCTCGGCTGCGGTAAAGGCCACATCCGGCACGTCACGAAACCCGTCGTTGGGCACCCCCACTCCGGTCTGCCACGCCGGCTTCGAGATATAGACGCTGGCCCCTCCGCCACCCTCCGCGATCTGGTACGCAGTCTGGCCCTGGCTGTCGGTCTTGGTGGGTTCGTTCCACGCTCCCTCCGGAATATACGAGAGCGCCGACTCATAGCCATCGTTGGAGTTGGTCGCCGACCAGTACAACGCCGGAGTCAGCAGGTCATTGAACTCCGTCCCGCCCACGCAGGTCACATCACCACTGGAGCAGAGGACATTGATGCTGGCGGCTTGAGCGGCCGGAGCAGGCTGAAAGGCCGCGTCGCAACCCGCCACGCCGGAGTCGTCTGCCGAAACAAACGTCGCGATGCCCTCGCTGGCTGCTGTCGCAAACTCCTCCTTCAGGTAGTCCGCCTCCGCCGCGCCGCTCTCCGACTCGCAGGCCCCAAACGAGATGCTCATCACCGGATCCAGCAGAGTGTTGACGTTATAGGCCAGCGCAATATCCACCCCATCCTCAGTCAAGGAGTCCGCGCTGATCACCAGATCCGCCTGTGCCCCCGGAGCCGTTCCGATCACCCGGTCCACATCCAGCGTGGCCTCGCTTGCATACCCCACATTGGCCCCCGTGGCCACGCCCGGATCAGTCCCCGCCAGCACCACATTGGGCTGCACGCTGGGCAGCCCGGAGATGGCCTCATAGTTGGCGATGTCGCTGGCCACAATACGCGACTTGCCAAGGATCGCGATATGTTGCGCCTTTGCCCCACCCGATGAGCCGGTCGAACTCGAAGATCCGATGCTCGCCCCCTCATCCCCGCTCTCATATACGCCGGTGATGTCATAGATCGTCGCAAAGTCCTTCGGAAGAATGGCGTAGACTCCCCCTCCAAGATCCGTCTGGATGCTGGTTTGGGGCCTCCCCGCCACGGTCGGAAGCGTCTGAACCGTAAAGCTTGACTGCGGCGCGTAATGGACCTCCACCAGCCCATGAACGGATCGAACCACGGAGCTTAATGCGGCTGGAATCATGGGTTGCGAGATCGGCGCAAGCCTCGGCTTCCCACCGACATTGAAGCTTCCAAAACTGGTATGGAACGCATCTCCCACCCGCGCAACCGATCCGCTGGCCCGGACAATCACTCCGCTGGGATCGACCGCATCCACCGTCAGCCCTTGGCTCGTCAGCCAGGAGATCACCGCTGCACGATCATGCACCGTGGGTCCAAACAGTTCACCCACCTGCGGCGGCGTCAGCCATTGGTGATAGTGCCGGGATCCTGGGCTCTGCTGCTCCAACCGCAGCCTCTCAAAAGCTGTCTCCGCCGCGGCATCCCGGCGCAGCACCACGGCAATATGCAAGACCCGGCTTAGATCCACGCCGCTGTCCGAACTCAGATTCTGCACCTGGTCCCACTCCGGCAGCTTTTGTCCCAGGCTCTGCAATGCATTCAGGTCTGGATTCGCCGCCACTCGATCCGCCTGGCGCACCGGTCGGAAACTGGCAAGGCTCCCCTGCCATGCCTGCGCCCCCGCGTTCATGCCGGCCAGAGCCGCAGCCAGAAGAGAGACCCATGCGAACATTCGTAAACCGCGCCACCATGCGGTCTGCCGCCACCCGCGAAGGAACCGCTCTGCAACAAGCGGGTTGCGAATCAAGGATTGGAACTGCATCGTACCTCAAGCTGGATGAGGGAAGATCCCGAGTAGGAGTGTGGTCATGGTACGGTATCCGCGTCGGCGAAGATAATGGCGAAACAGTAAACTTCGCCCAAAGTAACTCGCCGTTATCATGTCAAAGGGAGATGCTTATGAGCCGCACCGAGTCCACCATGGCGCCGCTGGGACTGGTTGCCCCAGCCTTTCGCCTGCAAAACGTGATCACCGGTACCAACTTGAGTCTTGATGAGATCGTAAATGCAGGATCAGTCAAGAGGCTGGGGCTGCTGGTCATGTTCGTCTGTGTTCACTGCCCGTATGTGAAGCATGTGGAAGGAGAACTGGCGCGTATCGGCCACGACTACTACGGCCCGACCGGAGAAGGGCCTATCGCGATCGTGGCCATCCAATCCAATGACATCGATCAGTATCCTGAGGACGCGCCCGGGCCCATGCGCGAACAGGCCCTTCGGCTCGGTTGGACCTTCCCTTATCTTTTGGACTCTACCCAGGAGGTGGCGCGCGCCTATCATGCGGCCTGCACGCCAGACTTCTTCCTCTTCGACTCCGGACTTCGGCTGGTCTATCGCGGTCAGTTGGATGACAGCCGTCCGCGCCGCAACGGCTTCGGCAACGACGAGCCTGTCACCGGCAAGGATCTGCGCGCGGCCATGGAGGCTGTCATCGCTCATCGCCAGCCCAGCGGCGAGCAGCGCTCCAGCATCGGCTGCAATATAAAGTGGAAGGCCTCCTGAGGGCGCGCGTCAAAAGCTCTGCGCCAGCCACCTTGCGCTGCATTTCCGCATCTGTCGGCAAGCTCTGGAGACTTGATCTCTCTGCGGCCCGTTGCTGACCATGAGCCAAGCAACACCCAAGGCTGATGCCTTGGCCTATGGGTGTACCAGGGGGCACGCCAGAACGACCGGCTCCGTACGCCACGCGATCGTCTTACGGAATCAACGGCATCAGCCAGGGGTCGCCGGGGCGCGAGTTGCTTTCGAGATGATTGCTGCCGCCGGGGCAGTTCACCCCTTCTCGTACTCCCGTGACCCGTTCCTCCTGGGACTGCACCTGGGTTGCATAACAACTCCCAAGAGAGTCATTGAACTGTACGATCTCCTGCCCGGACTCGTTGTGGTCAAAGCTGCTGCGATCCAGCGGAGGCGGAATCGTCTTGCCGTACTCTCGATCGCTCGTGTTCAAATTTTCGCTCAGAGCAGCTTTGTAATTCTCCCCTGAGGCCCCGATCCGATACAACGTAATCCGATGCCCTTGCCATACCGACACTTTTGCATAGAAGTCCTGACCTCTGGTCACCATGGTTTTGCGCACAATCAGGCTCACAGGGTCCCACTCGTGGAAGACGAAGCTGTCCTCGTGGCGACCGTTCAGATCGCGTTCGACGGCCATGGAGGTGACCGTACTCTGCCGAATCATCTGGTGGTATCGCTTTGCCCCTGGCCGGAGAAACGTCTGGTCATTCACGAACTGCTGCTCATAGCGGACCGTTGTCACCAGATTTCCTCGTGGCGTCCGCAGTTCTCCACGAATCAGATAGCTCTGCGTTTCATGGGTTTGGAGGGTACCCACCATCCGCCCGTTGGCATCAGGGTGCAAGGCGCTCTGAACCGAAAGACCGGCAGGCTGCGTCGTGCCCAGCGTATCTTCAAGCACGTCTCCCGTCAGTGGGGCGTCACCATGACCCCGGCTGGGGCGCTCTTGGTAGATCAGCAGATTCGCCACCACGTTGAAAAAGTGATCCGCGCCCAAAACGCGAACCCCGATCGAATGCGGCCGGCCATCATTGAGCACCCCGGCAAAGGGCGTCAGATCCACCCGAAACGGCAGCAGATTGGTCGTTTGAATCCCCGGAGTCGGCAACCACAGGTGTGGGCCGATGCCTCCGGCGAAGATCCAGGGATAGACCGGCGCCAGCCCGGCCGGCCTTCCATCCACCAGCACCTCGACACCGCGAAAGCTTCCGCCATCGCAGGCCTCAAACGCCTCCAGGGAGTAATCTCGTGTCTCTTTCAGATAGCGTTTGTCCACGCACGTATACCAGCGTTCATCGTGCGCCTGACCCTGCGCGATCACGTCCAGAGAAGCGCGCTCAACGTCGCGTGGAAAGCTGAGTTGACGCGAGAGGATGGCGCCCGTAGTCTGCAGTGCCTGCTCTTCCCCAGCCGGGTAGCGGCTCAGCGCAAAGACGCGATCGGCCACCCGGGGCGCCAGTTTGCCGGGCTCGACCGGGTAGAACAACAGCCTGGCCGTCACATAGATCGGCTGGTCGGTCGTCGGGCTGATCCAGTTGTTCAGGATGATCTGTCCCTCCTGCGCCTCACGGAACAGAGCGGCGTAGTCGGTCAGGTCACGCTCAGCATGCCAGTGCTGGGCCAGGCCCGGCTCCGGCTCCATGGTGGTGCCGAAGTAGAGGTTCACCCCTCCGAGCCAGATCGTCGCCGTCCGGTCAAACTGACGTCCGGCGGGAATGGAGAAGTCGACGACCAGCACTACCTTGGACCACTCGCCGGCACATCCGCGCGGAGGTGCGAACTCGAGCCGGTGCGCATGGGAGACCATGGAGGAGCCATCGCCACGATCGTCAAAGGCCTCTCGCCGCGCCAGCATCACCGTACAGGGCGTCGAAGACGGCCGCGGCACATTCATTTCTGCCGAGGAGACAACCCGCGACCCCGGCCGCATCGCAGCCTCCGGACCTGCTTCTCCCGCCTGCGCCCTGGCCCTCATCCCTACGCCGACGATCAACAGCAACTCACCCACCACCCTCATCGCGAGCCAGGCGCGTGCAGATTTCATCTTCTTCGATCCACCCTGTTCAAGACTCACACGATTCCTCTGGGGTCACCGCGAGCGCTCCTTGTGCAGTGAGCCAGGCAATAGTTCAAGTCTAACAAGTGAAAAACCCGGGAAATCCGGCGGAAGATAGAGGACGCAAACCCGTTCAGGCTGAACGATCCTCCGCTGGAATCCTGGCGAACTCTCGCACATCAAATGCTCAGAGGAGAAGACCTATGCCCAGAGTTGTCCGCTTCTATGAGATGGGAGGGCCTGAGAACCTGCGCATCGAGGATGCTGCCCCAAGACAGCCAGGCGAGCAGGAACTGAAGCTTCGCGTGCAGGCTACCGGCCTGAATCGTGCCGAAGCGTTGTATATGCGCGGTTTCTACTTTGAAAAGCCGGATCTTCCTTCACGGATCGGTTATGAGGCTGCAGGTGTTGTCGAAGCCGTCGGCCCCGGCGTCGACTCTAGCCTTATCGGCAGGTGCGTAGCCACCATCCCCGGTTTCTCCCAGAATCGATATGGAGTGCTGGGCGACGAAGCGATCGTTCCAGCCTCCTCCGTTGCTGAGTACCCCGCCGCGTTTTCGCCCGCTCAGGGCGCATCCATCTGGATGCAATATCTCACAGCCTGGGGCGCGCTGGTTCATGCCGGCAACGTCCAGAGAGGCGACTTCGTCGTGATCCCGGCAGCCTCCAGCAGTGTCGGCCTTGCCGCCATCCAGACCGTGAAGGACACCGGCGCCACGGCCATCGCCGCCACCCGCGCCAACTCCAAGCGACAACAACTTCTCGCGCTTGGAGCTGACCATGTAATTGTCACCGATGAGGAAGACCTTGCAGCGCGCGTTCATGAGATCACCGCTGGCAAAGGCGCGCGCATCATCTTTGACCCGGTGGGAGGACCGTACGTGGAAACGCTGGCCCAAGCCGTTGCTCCTGGCGGAACCATCTTTCTCTACGGTGCGCTCTCGATGCAGCCAACGATCTACCCCACAGCCCTTGGCATCGGCAAAAGCATCATCCTGCGCGGCTACTCTCTCCAGGAGATCCGCACCAGCCCTACCTTGCTCGATCAGGCGCTGGGATACATTCGCGAACGGCTGGAGGATGGCCGGTTCGTTCCCAGGATTGCCAGGACATTTCCCCTGGAAAACTCTGCCGATGCCTATCGTTTCCTGGAGTCCAATGCGCAGATCGGCAAAGTCGTGATTACGGTGTAGCGTCTAAGCCCGCCGGGCGGAGGCAAGTCGGACCATCGTCTCCCGCAAGCCTCCGTGCAAGCTGCGCCCTTCCAAGACGCAACCTTCAGAAGTGGAACCGAGCAGCCCTCGATCGGGGCCAATGGACTCACTACCCTCGATCTTCTACTCGCCCACCGTGCTTCAACGCATAGATCTTTCCGCGATAGTAGAAGTTGTCCCCGCCGTAGCTCCGCAACCACAGGATGCTTCCCAGCAGATCCCGCAGCGGATAGATGAGAGTGTTATAAAACAGATCCGGATCGCCCAGCGCCCCAAGAATGGCCAACGCCTGGAGCCATCGGTTGACTACCATCGCCGCCAGCCAAAGAACCCCGAGCAAAGCATGCCCGCTCAGCAAGCCCCATGCCATGCCCAGCACGCCGAACGGCGCAGCAAAGGTGAGCCCGCTGCCTAGATGCCCCCAGGGGCGGGAGCGCCGCGTGCTCTGCATCCAGCGAAGCTGATTTCGGAAGCTCAGCGAAAAGGGCGAATCCTGCACCATCAGCCGGATGACATAGGTAGCCATTCGCACCCCTTTCCCCTGCGCCGCCAGCCGGTTCCCGATCACAAAATCATCGGCGTAAAACTGCCCCAGTTCTTCGAACCCTCCTACATCCTGAAAGCTCTTCCTGCGCACGGCCATGGTGGCGCCCAGGGCGAACTTCGTTCCCTCCAGCATGTCCGCCACCAACACGCCGGAGCTCATCTCAACGCTCTTGCCCACCGCATCCAGTTGTGAGGCAAACCCCGCCCCCGGGTGAGCGGAGCCAATGTAGACGCAGCTCGCCAAGCTTATCCGCGGATCCTTCAGCGTCTGCACCATGCGCAGCAGGTAGTCCCGCCCCACCCGTACATCCGCATCGCTGGTGACGTACAGATCGTGCTTCGCCACCGAATCCAACTTGCTCAGCGAGTACACCTTGGCATTGTGAAACTGCGGTGGCGGCTCTCCGCAGGTCACGTATCGCGCCGCCACCCGCGGATAGCGCTTGCCCACCTCCCGCGCCAACTGCAAACCTTCATCGCTCTCCTGCCGCGCGCAAAAGAGCAGCTCCCACTCACCCGGATACTCCTGTTCAAAGAAGGAAGCGATGTTCTGCTCCATCCCCTCTTCGGTCCCATGCAGCGGCTTCAGCATGCTCACCGCGGGCAGAAAGTCAGCCGGAGCGCTCTGCTCCCAGCGCTTGCGCAGCCAAAACCGCGCCGCCGCCGCCATCACCATCAGGCAGTAGATGGAAGAGGTGACTGACCCCACGGCCGCCACCCAGAACAAAAGCTGAAGGAAAAGCTTCATCGCACCACGCCAGACGAAAGTTACTCCTGCATCGCCAGCCACTCCCCTCGCAGCCGACGCCAGAGATTAGTCTACGCGACGGCCCATTCTGGTCTCCTGCACCCGGCTGTTGGGCCGTTTGCGCAACGGCACAAGCCCCGGCTGCTGAGCCTCTTGCTGCATCCGCGTCAGCATCTCCGTTCGCACATACTCCACAAACCCCTGCATCTGCCGGGTCATCTCCTCCATGCGCTCGCGCATCTGCAGCACAATGGCGATGCCCGCCATATTCACACCCATATCGCGCGCCAGGTTCAGAATGAACTCCAACCGCTCCAGGTCCTCATCCGTGTACAGCCGGGTGTTCCCATCCGACCGCGACGGCCGCAACAGCCCCTCCCGTTCATAGAGACGCAGTGTCTGCGGATGAATCCCGTACATCTCCGCTACCGCCGAGATCATGTACGCGCCCTTCGCCTTCCGTTTCGTAGCCATCGCCTGAAGAATATCTCCTTTTCCCCATCCCTGGACAGCCACTGGACATCGATCCCTCGCCCGGCATCAAATAAACCAGATATGAGCCGCCCGAGCCTGACCACCCTCGCCACCGCCGCCACAATCACCATGACCGGAGCCGCCGTCACCGCCGTGGCTACAGCCGCCGCCGCCACCGCAGCCGCTGTGCTGGTATTTCGCTCCCTGCGCACCCGCCGGAGTTGGTCTCAGAGAGCCAACCAGGACAGCCTCCGCCCCGTCGTCGTCGTCACCGGAGGATCCCGCGGCTTGGGGCTGGCCATCGCCACCCGCTTCGCACAGGATCCGGTTCGCCTGGTGCTGGCCGCGCGCAACCTCGAAGAACTGCAACAGGCCCAGGCGCATCTGGTCACCCAGCTTACCCATCTCAGCCCCACGGACTTTCACCTGGTCGCCGCGGACCTGGCCAAGCCGGAGGAGTGTGAACGCCTGGTCGCCGAGACCATCGCTCGCTTCGGCCGCATCGACGTCCTGGTCAACAACGCCGCTATCATCCATGTCGGTCCGGTCGAGTCCCAGACGCTGGAGATCTTCGAACAGACCATGCGGGTGAACTTCTTTGCGGCCCTTTACGTCACCTGGGCGGCTCTGCCCCATATGCGCCGTCAACCGGCCTTGGCCGGCCATCCCTTCGGCGGCCGTCGCGCCTCCATCGTCAACATCGCCAGTGTGGGCGGCAAGATCGTCGTCCCGCACATGCTTCCCTACGCGGCCGCCAAGTTCGCCCTCGTCGGCTTCTCTGAAGGCTTGCACGCCGAGCTGCGTCACAAGGGAATCCGCGTGACGACCGTATGCCCGGGCTTGATGCGCACCGGCGGAGAAGCTCACGCCAACTTCCTGGGCAACGTGGATGCCGAGCGGCGCTGGTTCAACTTCGCCGCCCGAACTCCCGGAGTCGCCGTAACGATGCGCCACGCCGCCAACCGCATCTATCACGCCGCAGCCGCCGGCCGCGCGGAGATCACCATCAGCCCCCAGGCCTGGCTGGCTGCACGCTTCGGAGCACTCTGTCCCGAGTTCCTCCAGTACGCCAACGCCCTGACCAACCACCATATCCTGCCCAAAGACCCGCAACTGTAGCCTCATCGTACTGTGGATGCGCGGCCGCGCCATCGACCAGCATGAGCAGGAAGGGCAAGCTCGGCAACCGGACCAGACTGCGCTACCGCTCCGAAGCACCGATTCCACGATCGTGGAAACTCGAAGCGACGCCATCGCACTTCAGCCAAAACCTCAAACCTCGGCTAGCATCTCCGCCCGCGGATTCTGCGGATTCAACCGCTGCAGCTCGCGCAGAATCTCCTTGGAACGCTCATCTTGCACCTGCGGCACCACAATCTTCACCTCCACAATCTGATCGCCCCGGAGCCCTTCGCGAGTCGCGCTCGCTACGCCTTTCTCGCGCATCCGCAGCTTCTGCCCGGTCTGCGTCCCGGGTGGAATCCTCAATGTGGCTCGTCCCGTCTCGGCTCCCACACCATCCACCGTCGGAACCTCGATCTTGGATCCCAGGGCGGCCTCCATCGCCGTCACAGGAACGGTGATATGGATGTCATCCCCAACGCGCCGGAAGAGTTTGTGCGCTCCCACCTTGATGATCAGATAAAGGTCTCCATTGGGAGCTCCCTCCGTGCCGGCGTTGCCCTTGCCCGCCAGCCGGATCCTCTGTCCATCCCGCGTTCCCGGCTTGATGTTGAACTGCAGCGGTTCTTTGCGCGTCACTACGCCGGCGCCCGCGCAGGTTGGGCAGGCGTTCTGCACGCTACCACTGCCTCCGCACCGCGGGCATTGGATGCTGAACTTCATCCTTCCGCCCATCTGCGTCACTTGCCCGGTTCCATGACACTCCGGACACTGCATGCTCCCGCCCGTCACCGCTTTGCCCTTGCAGGCCGGACACGGCTCCTGGCGATGGATCTCCAGGCGAGTCACGCCGCCGCGAATCGCCGTCCAGAAGTCGATCTCCACCTGATACTCGAGATCTGTCCCCGGCTGGGGTCCGCGCGCCTGCCTTCCGCGCCCCCCAAACATCCCCGAAAACACATCTCGAAAACTGGAGCCAAAGCCTTCCGCACGCGCTGCGTTCTTCCCTCCACCCTGAAACCCGGAAAAATCGAATCCTTCGAAGTCGAAGGGAACTCCCTGCGCCTGCCCTGCGCCGCCGCCAAAGCCCTGAAATCCTCCATGGCCGGCTCCGCCCCGCGCATAAGCCTCGGCTGCGGAAGCGTCAATGTTGTCCGAGTAGAAGCCCACCTGATCATAGATCTTCCGCTTCTTCTCGTCGCTGAGTACATCGTTGGCCTCAGAGATCTCCTTGAACCTCTCTTCGGCCTTCTTGTCCCCCGGATTCACATCCGGGTGATACTTTCGAGCCAGCTTCCGGAACGCTTTGCGGATCTCATCGGCAGACGCCGTCTTCTTCACTCCCAGCGTACTGTAGTAATCCTTGGTTTTGCTCCCAGCCATCTTGCGCGTCCCTTCTATCGCTGCCGCGGTCTTGAGCGTGGATCCTGCAATCCATGGCCTACCTTCAGGAGATCAGCCGCCACGCCGAGCGAATCTTCAATCGGCCTCCGCACTCCATCTCTGTGGCCTGCCTTGGATCAGTTCCAGACCGCGCTCGCTTTGATCGCTTCCACGTTGAACATCTGATCCGGTTCCACCCGCTGCATCTTCGCCACGAAAGCCTCGGCCTCCTCGCGAGATGCAAACACGCTCCGCTGATACAGCCGCCCGGCACGCAGCGCATCGCAGCGCCACAGCGTCTCACGCGCCCGTACGCTCGGATCGCCCAGATCCCAACGCACCTCCACGGGCCGTGACTGGCCCTCTCCCCAACCCTGTTGCCCATCCTCTGTCATCTCTGCACCTCCATCCTGAGGAACACTTTCCCGCAACCCGCCTCGCGCCTCCCGGCTTCCAGGCTTCCGTGCTTCCAGGCTTCCGTGCTTCCAGGCCGCCAGTTTTGCGGGCCTGTGGGTTTCACCGTGAAGCTCTCGCCCAAAGAGCCCGCCTGAAGAATGAGGAGGAGCCAGAAGAACCCCTCCTCATCCTTTTCATCAGGCGCTGACGCCGTGGCAGCTTATTTCTCTGTATCGACATACTCCGCGTCGATCACGCCTTCGTCCTTCTTGGCCTCTTCGG
>DAHWOF010000004.1 GCA_027335345.1 Granulicella sp.
GTTCCAGACCCTGGCTACCCCGGTGCAGAACAACAGCTCCATGTACGCCGTGATCTACACCTACACCAAGGGCAACTGGATCGTTCAGCCCTACTACCAGTTCAGCGACGTGCCCACCGATGCGCGGGTGGGCGTCAGCAAGGGAGCCACCACCAACGGCGGCGCTCTGCTGCTGAGCTACGCCTTCAAGCATGGCTTCTCCCTGCCGGCCCGCGTGGAGTACCTCACCACCTCCGGCAGCGCCGCTGACGGAGCCGTCAATCTGCTGTTTGGACCGGGCAGCAATGGAACCAGCCTCACCGTAACCCCGACCTGGCAGAAAGGCGCGCTGTACGCACGTGGGGATCTCGCCTGGGTGCACGCCGGCAGCTATGCCTCGGGAGACGCCTTCGGCAGCGCGGGCACAGCTACCAGTCAGTTCCGCGCGGTGGCGGAGATCGGCATCATCTTCGGCAGCAACATCACCGGCAAGTAAGCGCCTGCGGTCCCCTGCTCTCTCTGCATGCTCACGCTACACTCCTGAAGGGGTAAGGCCTAAACCGTGTCCGTCTGAACCTCGCCAAGACTCTCCAGAGGCGGTGCGGTTGAGGGAGAACGTCGGTCGTGATTGGATGCGCAGGGGTCGATGACGCGGGAGGTTACTGGGCTCTAATGAGCATCACCGGGCAGGGCGCGTGATGGAGCACTCCCTTGGTAACCCCACCCAGCAGAGCGTCCGCCACAGGGTTGCGACTATTGCTGCCCATCACGATCAGGTCAGCGCGCCAGTTTCGCGCGGCCTCCACCACCCGAGCAGCAGGCTTTCCCTCCTCGACAAAGAGTAGGGGCGGAGGAGTGACCGTCCGGCGCGCGGCAAAGGCGTGAAGCAGAGCTTTCGCATCCCGCTTGATGAAGCTCGACCACTCGGAGGCGGAGATCCCGGATTCTCCGCTGGATGGAGCCCCCGCCGGGTCTACTGCCGTCACCAACGCCACCTCGGCTCCAAGCTGAGCAGCAAGATCGAGCCCGACGTCGGCCGCATGGGCTGAGAGCGCGCTGTCATCGATGGCAATGAGTATCTTTTTGAACTGCATCGCTACCTCCTTGGTCGATCAGACCGATCATACCGGTGCGGAGCTCCCTTCGACGGTGATCTTGGTTACTCTGGAGCGGGATTTTGTCGTCGATCCGCTGGGAGAGATCCGCCCCGAGGAGAATGGGAAGGCGCCAAGTAGCTTCACGACCGGGCGCACGGAGCGCGGCGGACAATCAGCGCGTCGGGCCGGATTCCGCCGTGTCCAGTCGGGCTTGATTCTGGTTTGCCCGGTCAGACAATCGATGCTCACTCTCCAAGCGTGAAAAGCGAGGGTATCCAATGGGAGATCTTTATCCGAGTCCGACAAAGCCACGCCACGCCAAGCCGCATGAGCCGCGATTTGTGCTGTTCAGTGGGGGCGGATACAGCCGAGGGAAGTTGCCTCAAGACCACCGGACGATATGGTAGAAGACCGGAAAGCCCCAACTTCTCGATATTCGAACGGTAAAAGTTCGGCAGCCGCCCCTTTTCTGTCGTATAGTAAAAAGGACCAACTTGGTCGGATATGTGGTTCGATGAGTGTTCTGGCATTGAGTGATGCAAAGGTTGGCAGCGCGGGAGTGGTGGAACGGATCGAGCTTCCCGACGAGGTGAGTCATTACCTGGCGCATCTCGGATTTCTCCCGGGGACCAGCGTGGAGATTCTGCGCCACGCGCCGGCCGGAGACCCTCGCGTCTATCGCATTGACGGAATCGAAGTCGGTCTTCGCAATGAGACCGCACGGCATATCTTTGTGAAGCTCACCCCGGAGTCTCAGGAGGAGGCCGCATGAGCTGCCACACCTCCGTTGCCGAGCCAATCGAGGAGACTCCCGCATCGACCCCCGGAGGCTCGCCTCGCCTGCGCACTGTGGCATTGGTTGGACCGCCAAACTGTGGCAAGTCAACCCTGTTCAACCGGCTGACGGGCATGCGCCAGAAGGTGGCCAACTATCCCGGGGTGACGGTGGAACACCACTCGGGAAAGATGAAGGGGATTGGGCGCAATGACCTTACATTGATTGACCTGCCAGGCATCTACACCCTGGCAACCTACTCCGAGGACGCGCGCGTCGCCGTGGATGTGCTGACGGGCAAGATGCCGGGGGTTCCCAAGCCTGATTGCATTCTGCTGATTCTGGACGTGACGCACCTGAACCGGCAACTGATGCTGGCGGCTCCGGTCTTCTCCATGGGCCTGCCGACGCTGGTTCTGTTGAATATGGCGGATCAGTTGGAGGCGCGCGGCGGCAAGATCGATCCGTTGGGACTGGCCCGCGAACTGGGCCATCCGGTGGCGTTGATCAGCGCGGCGCAGGGCAAGGGCCTGGATGCGATCCCCGAGTTTCTGCTGCGCGCCAGCCTGAAGCTGGACAGTGGGCTGCGGCCGGTGCAGTTACCGGTGCTGCAAAGCGCCGCCTCCTGCCGGAGCTGGGCGACCCAGGTCACTGGCCGCACCCGGTACCAGACGCCGGCGGCTTCCCTGTGGACGCGCCGGCTGGACAGCCTTCTGTTGCACCGCATCTTCGGGCCAATCTTCTTTCTGGCCGTGGTGGTGGCGGTGTTTCAGGTGGTCTTCACCCTGGGCCAGCCACTGAGCGATGGGATGGGTACCGTGCTGACCAACGCCGGCGCCCGGGCGGCGCTGCTGCTGCCGGATAACTGGCTGCGCGTCATGCTGCGGGATGGGTTGTGGAATGGCGTACAGTCGGTGCTGGTCTTTCTGCCGCAGATCCTTCTCCTCTTCCTGTTTATCGGCGTGCTGGAGGATTCCGGGTATCTGGCCCGAGCGGCGCTGATCGCGGACCGCGTCATGCGCTCGATCGGGCTGAACGGCAAGGCCTTCATTCCGTTGCTCTCCGCCTATGCCTGCGCGGTGCCGGCCATCATGGCCACGCGCACGATTGAGAACAAGCGGGAGCGAGTGGCGACGATCTTGATTGCGCCGTTCATGACCTGCTCGGCACGGCTGCCCATCTATACGCTGATCATTGCGGCCTTCATCCCCGATCACCGCTTCCTGGGCGGGGTGCTGGGGCTGCGCGCCCTGACGATGCTGGGACTGTATGGGATTGGATTTCTGGCCGCCCTGCTGACGGCAAAGATGTTGAACTCCTCGGTGATGAAGGCTTCGCACGCTCCCTTCATCCTGGAGCTGCCCCAGTACCGCTGGCCGACATTCAAGTCTCTGGGCTTCCGGCTCTATGATCGCGGCAAGCTCTTCCTGCAGAAGGCCGGAACGGTGATCCTGGGAGTCACCTTCCTGGTATGGGTCTTCAGTGTGCTGCCGATTCATGGAGGGCAGTTCTCCGATCTCTCCCAGAGCATCATCGCCCACCTGGGCCGCGCGATCGAGCCGGTGCTTCGTCCGCTGGGGTTCAACTGGAAGATCGGCGTGGGGCTGCTCAGTTCGGTCGTGGCCCGCGAGGTGATCGTGGGGACGCTGGGAACCTTGTACGGCGTGGATCCTGCCACCCACGCGCTCGGGCTGCAGGCCGCTCTGCGGCATGACCTCGCCCTAGGTGGCGCCATCGCTCTGGTGGTGTTCTTTGCCTTTGCGATGCAGTGCACCTCGACGCTGATCGTGGTCCGACGCGAGACCAATAGCTGGAAGCTTCCGGCGCTGCAGTTTGCCTACATGACAACGGTGGCTTATGTCGCGGCGCTCCTGGCCAACCAGTTGATCACGCATCTGCTGTGAGCTTGGCAGGCCCGGGGTCCGGAGTTCCCGCCCGGAGTGGCGGCAAAGCGCGAAGAGGCTGGTAGAGATCCTGATCGCAGGCTCGCGAAAGACATAGCTGGCCGATCGCACGGGGCGACAGTTAGGATGGCGCGCTGGATGCTCTTGGCGGGCGTTTACCGTTCGCCCCAGTGCAGCTTGGAACGGAGAACGTTGAAGAAACCGTTCGGATGAAGGCCCAGCAGGTGGACCTTGCGGTTGGAACGGCGGCAGAGGATGCGATCGTTCAAGGCCAGTTGCACCGCCTCCTGCCCATCGACGGTGAGGTACATCTCCTGAGGGACCACGTCCACCACCACCACCACTTCGGTGTCGCCAGGAAAGACGATGGGACGGATGGTGAGCAGGTGGGGACATATGGCCGAGAGGATCATTGCATCCACATTGGGAGTCAGGATGGGCCCATTGGCCGCCAGGTTATAAGCTGTAGACCCGGTGGGAGTAGAGACGATCACGCCATCGGCGCGAAAGCGGGCGACGAACTGGCCGTCGAGTTCAATGGCGAACTCACCCATGCGGGCGATGGCGCCCTTGGAGAGGACCACATCGTTGAGCGCCTCCCACTCTCGAACCAGATCCCCCTTGCGGAAGAGCTGAGCATGCATCAGCCTGCGGGTATCGACGAAGGCCTTATCGGCCATCCAGGCTTCCAAAGTGTCATAGAGGTCAGCCATCGGCACCTCGGTGAGGAAGCCCAGGGAGCCAAGATTGACAGCGAGAATCGGAGTTGTGGTGAGAGCAAAGGCTCGAGCCGCGGAGAGCAGGGTTCCATCCCCGCCCAGGCAGATCACCAGCACCGGCACCTGGGAGGCCATCTCCGAGCGGGAGACAGCGGAGCTGCCGAGGCCGACATAGGAGGCGCTGTCCGGTTCAAGGATTGGGGTGAAACCATGGCCCTTGAGCCAGGCGATGAGTTCGGTGAGGATGAACTCCAACTCTGGCTTTTGCGGTTTGGAGATGATCGCTACCTTGGGCATGATGAGTTGAGTGTACCGCGCCAGGACCAACAGGTATGTGCAGCGAATCGCGAACCGTGATGGAGAAGGGAGCGGGCGTCCGGAGACGCATCCGGGCTCGCAGGCTTGGCGCCAACCCGGAGTTCCTCTTCAGATAGGCCGCCCAACCGAAAGAGAAAGCAGCAGCGTCTGCCCAGGCGACGGAGCCGTTGGGGGAGTGAACGATCCAATGGAGCGAAGTCCCCGTTCTTGGCAGCCTTACTCTGATCCTGGCGGCTCCGGCGACGGTTGGGCTCCGGCAGCCGCTGCAGGAGACGCCTGTGGGGTTGCCACAGGCGTCTGTATCTGCATCGGGGAGGACGCTGGAGCAGGAGCCGTAGGGGATGCTGTCTGGGTAGATGGCGCAGGCGCAGCAACCGGCGCAGAGGCCGGCACGATCCGAGCCGGCTGATTCCCTGGAAGCAAGGGCTCTGTCGCGGAGGACTTCACGACAGGTTCTGCCGCAGGGGGCATAGCCGGTTGCCCAGCCACGGAGACAGAAGCAGGCTTGGAGCTGGTCAACGACGGCGAAGGTTGCACAGCCGAGGGTGAAGGTTGCGTGGCCGCTGCAGCCGCCGAGCCCGGCAGCGCCGACGGCGCAGAAGTGGCGCCGGTTTCCGCTCCTGTCCCGGAGGCTGTGGGCAGAACAGCCGAAGGAGGAGGCGCAGGCTTTGGAATGGGAGTGGGGAGGGTCAGGGTCGCCACGTCGGTGGGATCATCGCGCAGCTTGAAGTAGATCGTCTTCCCATCCAGAGGCGTGGGGACGCTGAAGCTCGACGCCGCGAAGCCGATAGGAACCTCCTCGGGGTGGGAGAAGTCCTTGGTGGCGCTGAAGAACTGCGCCAAATAGAGATCATCGCCCTCCAGGGTGCAGGCGGGATCCGCCAGCGTAGTGCAATGAATCGCGGTAATGTGAGGCCTGCGCACCAGATTGCCCAGCGTGATCCAATCTCCTTTGGTCCCGTCAGCGGCGACGGCGCGGATCTGCAGCTTGCCAAAGGCGGATCTGCCGAAGGACTTGAGAAGATCGAGCGTGGCCACCGCAGTATGCTCATCCTGCAAAACAAGGCTGTTATCTTTCAGGGAGAGTTCCGTCTGCAAAGCGCCGTCGGCGGTTGCAACTTCAATGATCTCCGAGCGTGGGAAGTCCTCTTTGGTCTGGACGACAAAGGTCAGCGTGCCGTCCAGAGGAATATCGTCCTGATCGGAGAGTGTGACGGGAATGCCTTCGGCGGGTTGTGCGGCGGCGGCATGGAAGTAGACCAGCTTCAGGCTGGGGCGAGGGGCGAGGATCTGGATGGCGACATTCATCGTGCGACCGTCCGTCAGCCTGACGGCGGCATAGGATCCGAGGCTGGGAGAGACGCCGGAGTTGGTCTTGAGGGGCAGAGCTCCCTCCCCGGCAGTGTCCTGGCCGCCGACGCTGCTCAAGGCGTCGGCCACCGGCGTGAACCGGTGCTTGTCGATCTCGACGAAGGCGACATTCTCAAGCCCCTTGCCGGTCAGGATCGCGGTGTCGTCTCCGCTGTGGATCTTGAGTTCGCTCAGGGTAATGCCATTGGTATAGGCAGTGAGGGGAAGCTCCACGGGCCTGGGGTCGCCGTACTGCTGGATGGCCAGCGAGTAGCTGCCGGGTGGAACGTTCTTGAGGGAGACGGTGAGAGCGAGTTTGTCCTCCGCGCCCTTCTGGTCTGGACCGGGCTGGGGCACAAAGCTCACCTTGGCGGCCTTTCCGCCCCCGGTCAGGTTGATCCTCTGGATGCAGCTTGCGCCCTCGCCACGGAGCGCAAGATGATTCTCCGCTCCGGCGAGCAGTTGTGTATCGCCAAGGATCTCCCAGCCTTTACCGGCTATCTGTTGAACGGTGAGAGTGGGGCCTTGAAAGGGTTGGAAGCCCCAGTATCCACGGACAGTCCCCGTGACGGTAAGATCGGAGGCGGAAGCGAGCGATGAGCCAGCGGCGGAGATGTTGGCAGCATTCGGGATCAGCGCCCCGGTTGGAAGGGGAAGCAGTGGACGCCGCTGCTCTTGCCTGGCCGCCACCAGACCACCGGCGGCGGCATCCGGTTCGATGGGAATATCTGTGACGCCGGCGCTGCGGTTCAGGTGCAGGACCATATCATGCGCAAAGCTGGTACTGAATACCAGCGGCGCTCCCTGAAGCGGCAGTACCAACCTGGGGCGAAGCAGACAGACAACCTCGTCGGGATCGGGAGGGCGCAGCGGAGGAAACTTGGCGCTCTGAATCGCCGGGAGACCGACAACGATGACGGACATCGGATTATGGAAGGAAGGCGGCGAGTTTAGCTTGAGATTCAGCGTGTCGCCCTGCGGGAAGCTTAGGCCGGGGATGTACCGATACTGCGCGGTGTGCAGGCTCCCAATCAGGGCGATCAGATCCACCACGGTTCCCACATAGGCGGAGTAGTAGCCGTCGCCAGCCGCCTGCGTTGTGGAGGCAGAGTTAATGAAGTTCGAAGAGGCTCCCCCGGAGAGCACCTCGGCAACGCCCTGCCCGTGACCATCGTTGAGGATGACGGGGGCACTGGATTGCGTGAGACAGGCGACCTGGTCCTCGACTGGCTGTTGGAAGCAGCCGGCGCTCGGTCGCAGGTCCAGCGTGGCAGCGAGTTTGGCAGATCGCTCCTGAATGGTCTTGGCGTCGGCATCCGCCACGCTCTGCATGGCGGAAAGATAGCGCTGAATGCGTCCTTCCTCGAAGGAGGCTTCGTTGAGGTCAGCGTCGGCGCGAATAAAGGTTCCGGGATTGCCCCGGACGGCGGAGCGAAGCGTCTTGAAGTCGCCGCCGGTCTTCGGAGCAATGAACAGTAGCGCCTGCTCGGCGCCCTCCGGCACCACCACTGTCGTGCCTTCCACGACAGCCTTCCGATCCCAGGTATCGATGGCCGTAAACCACTTGTCCGGGGGCTCGTTGGTAGTGCCGCGCAGGAAGGCGATCACCAGCAGAAGATGGTTGGACTGGGTACGCGGGAGATCTGCCTTCACCCAAAGACGGTCCCCCGGCTGGAGATTGGGGACCTCGGCGATGGGAAGCGTCATGCCTCCACGCGTCACTCGAACCTCAATCCTGGGACCGACGAGATCAAAACGCGCGCCGCCGGCATGCAGAACCGGAGTGAGAAACAGCGTCAAAAGAACGACGGCTAAGATTCGATGGGCTTTCATCTCCTCCAGATTAGACGTTTCGCGGCGGTTGAGGGGTTGCGAAGCCTGAACATGCGGCAACAGATTCTTGATTTCAGACTACTTACAAGGCAGAGCCACAGCTCGGAAGAAGGACTGGCGCGATCAGATCCAGCGGAGATGTAAAAGAAACTCGCGGTTGCCCTCCACGCCCAGAATGGGCGAATCCATGGTGGCAACCACCTCTCCGCCGAGGGCTTGTGCGGCGCTGGCTACCCGCTCCACGGCGAGTTCGTGTGCTGCGGGATCGCGAACGATGCCGCCTTTGCCGACGTACTGGCGACCGGCTTCAAATTGTGGCTTAACCAGCAGCACAGCCTCGCCGGTCCAGCGCTCTCCGGCGGCAGCCAAAGCTGCCGTGACAGCGGGCAGCACCAGCGTGGCGGAGATAAAGCTCACGTCCATGGCAAAGAAGCGGATGGGCTGGGATGAGAGCGGAGCAAGCTCGCCAGGGGCCAGCAGGCGCGCATTGCAGCGCTCCCTGAGCGTCACGCGCGGATCGCTGCGAAGCTTTTGGTGAATCTGACCGTAGCCTGTATCGATGGCCAGAACGCTGGCGGCGCCATGTTGCAGCAGGCAGTCGGTAAAGCCACCGGTGGAGGCTCCGATATCGGCGGCAGCGAGGCCTTCGACCGGAATGCGCCATGTATCGAGAGCGGCTTCGAGTTTGAGCCCGCCACGAGAAACATAGCGCGGATCCTCACCCAGCAGGCGGATGGCGGCATCGGCGGCGACCGAGGTTCCGGGCTTATCCACGCGCTGTTCTTCCACTAGAACCCGGCCTGCCAGGATCATCGCCTGAGCGCGCTCGCGGGAGGCGGCCAGAGAGCGATCGACCAGGAGTTTATCAAGACGTAGCTTCATGATTCTCGTGCGGGTGCAGACGTCATCAACCGATTACCGCCTTGAAGCCGGCGCCCCGATCTTCCGCCGGCCATCGGCGCAGGGCCACGCAAGAGCTGCTCCAAGTGTCAGGATAGCGGAGGACAAGGGAGTCATGCGTCCGAGGGATTGAATTAACATGGGCGCAGATGAGAGCCAAGGTGATGGCGAAGGAAGAGGCAGCCCGGGATTGGGACGCGATCCAATATCTGCGCTTTGAGGAGGAACGCACTCGCGCCTCGCGCGATCTGCTGGCGCAGCTGGAGCTGACGAACGCGCGGAAGGTGGTCGATCTGGGCTGTGGACCAGGAAACTCCACCGCGCTGTTGGTGGAACGGTTTCCAGAAGCCGTCGTGATTGGGGTGGATGCCTCGCGTACGATGCTGGTGAAGGCTCGGGAGAGGCTGCCCGAGTCGCGCTTTCCGCTCTGTTCCTTTGTGGAAGCGGATTTGGTGAGTTGGACCCCGCCCCAGGACACCTCCCTGGTCTTTGCCAACGCGGTGTTGCAGTGGATTCCAGAGCACCAGAGAGTGATGCGGCGACTGCTGGAGGCGCTGCCCAAAGGCGGCGTGCTGGCAGTCCAGATGCCGGACAACACCGGAGAACCCTCGTATCGGCTGATGCAAAAGGTTGCGCTCCGCTCGGCGTGGATCGAGCCCTTGGCCAAAGCGCGCGCCGCGCGAAGGCCGTTACCCGAGGCCGAAAGCTATTATGACCTGCTGCAGCCGCTGTGCCGGCGGCTGGAGATCTGGCGCACCGAGTATATGCATGCTCTGGATGGGCCGCAGGCGATCGTGGAGTGGTTCAAAGGCTCATCCCTGCGGCCATTTCTTTCCGCACTGAGCCAGAGACAGCGAGAAGAGTTTCTGCAAGCGTACGGAGAAGAGATTGCAGCGGCGTATCCCCCTCGGGGGAACGGAAGGACACTGCTTCGCTTCCCACGGCTGTTTGTTGTCGCCACCCGATGAGCCCGGACCGAGACCCATCGGAAGTTCGCCGAAGAAAGAGAGGAGAGAGTATGGCGTTGACGGAGTTGAGGGCTGGGATGCGGCACGCCGAGACCATCACGGTCGAAGATCGGCTGACGGTAAGGCAGGTCGTAGGCATGTTCGTCCAGGAGACAGATATGCCACCGGTTATGGCTACCGCCTACATGATCGGGTTTGTGGAGTGGACCTGCATGCGGCTATTGGAACCGTACCTGGAACCGCAGCATCGCAGTCTGGGCACGCACGTAAACCTGAGCCACTCCGCCGCAACCCCGGTGGGCATGAAGGTAACTGCCGAAGTCACGCTGGAGTCCGTCGAGGGCCGGAGGTTGCGTTTTCGCGTGATCTGCCGGGATGAGGTCGATGTGATCTGCGAGGGGCAGCATGAGCGGTTCGTGGTGGATATCGATCGCTTTTTTGTGGGTCTAGCAAAGAAGCAGACGGCGCTGGGAGCAAAATCGTCGTAGCGGGACCACACAGGCCATCCTACAGGCCGCCTTTCAAGGCAGAGGTCCGCTTGGGAGAAGCATGGCGGGTACCCTGCTTGGGCTGCAGCTCGCGTGGTGGCGGACTTCCTGGCGGACGGAGGAAGCACGTTCTGCAGGAACCGAAGGTGTAAACCCTCTTCGCTGGGCAAGGGAATGACGTACACTGGGCTCGCAGGCTACAGAACCGTCGGAAGACAAGACTCTGAGAATGCCGAGCAGTCCCGGCGCAAAGTTCTCCGGTTTGAGGTGAAAGGGCGCGGATTGCGGCTTTGATGCGTAGCGGTCCCGTGCTTCCGCATCCTCGGAGGCAATCCATTCGAGCGAGCGAGTGCGTTCTATGAACAATGGTGTGGATGAATCAAAAGCGGTGGCGCAACCAGAACCGGAGGACGATGGCGCGCTGCTGGCGCGCGTCCAGCGAGGGGATGAGCGAGCCATGGCGGTGTTCTTCGATCGCTACTCGAAGATCGTCTATTCGGTGGCCTTGCGGGTGCTGCGGGATAACGCATCGGCCGAAGATGTCATGCAGGAGATCTTCATGCAGGTATGGAGGACCCCGCATAGCTTCTTGCCCAGCAAGGGAGTTCTGGGCGGCTGGCTGGCGCTGATGGCGCGCAACCGTTCCATCGACCGGCTGCGCCGGCGGCGGCCCAGCGAGCCGATCCAGGAGTTGACCCTCGTGTCGGCATGCAACCTGGGCAACGACGCCGAGCGGTCGCTGCTGATGCAACGCGCAAGGGCAGTTCTCAAGCTGTTGCCCATCGAACAACGAAAGACTCTGGAGATGGCGTTCTTCGACGGCCTGACGCACACCGAGATCACTGAGATGACCGGAGATTCTGTGGGAACGGTCAAGAATCGAATGCGCAGCGCACTGCTCACGTTGAGAAAGGGACTGCAGGCATGAACGAAGCCAATCACTTGACCGCCGATAATCTCTACCTCTTTGCTCTGCAGTTCCTGCAGGAACCGGAGATGCGCAGCGCTGCGACCCACCTGAAGGAATGCGCGGTGTGCCGCGCCCAGTTGGGCGAAGTTCAGGGAGAACTGGTGGCCTATGCTCTGACGGCGGAGACGCAGACGCCACCTTCGCAGGCCAGGGAGCGGCTGCTGAGGCAGGTGGCGGAAGAGAAGAAGGAGATTCCTGCGGATCCCGTAGAGGAACAGCGAGAGCCGTTGCTCTACCCGCGTAACAGCCGAATGTATCTGATGGATGCCCCGGAGGAGAAAGAGCCACGCCGAGCTGCGCCTCTGATGGCATGGCTGGGATGGGGTGTGGTGGCCTGTCTGGCCGTGGTCACCGGGATACAGGTGGACCAGCGGCAGATGGTGCAGCAGGATTTGGATGTGGCCATGGCGCAGTTGAGTCAGAGTCAGCAGCAAAACGGACGCGCCGAACAAGTGTTGCAAACCTTGCGTGATCCGTCCGCCATGCAGGTGGCGATGCACCTGCCCCTGAGCGCCACGGCGCCACCCAAGCTAGACCCTGAGGCTCATGTCATCTATCTTGCCCGGACCGGAGCGCTGCTGTTTATGGCCGATCACCTCGATCCGTTGCAGAGCGGTACGACTTATGAGCTTTGGCTGCTGCCGGCGCAAGCCGGGCAACCGGCCATCTCCGCCGGGCTGTTCAAGCCTGATTCCAATGGCAACGCCTCAGTGGTGATGCCGCCGCTGCCCAAAGGGGTAGCGGCCAAGGGCTTCGGTGTCACCGTGGAGAAGGAGGGCGGGTCGCAGACGCCCACCGCACCTATCATTCTGGCGGGAATGTAGCTCACGGAAGCGGTTGGCGCTGGAAGGAAGAGACCCAACGGGAGGCACGGGCTTTGCTGCGGTGCAAATCTCCAGAAGGGGCGAATCTCCAGAAAGAGCTGCCCACCATTTCTGCGGAACCCGATGATTGGGATGCGCCTGTCGGGAGGCGGATTACGGGGCAGAACGCATGGCTCGCGTGTTCCGTAATGTTGGGTGCCCGGAAGTGGGCGAAAAACGCCTTCCTTTGCGGAAGATGTCCCAGAATCCAGATTCCTTCAGTGCTTCAACCGCTAGGGCGAGGTCACCATCACACCATACGGAATGCCATTTCCCTGCAGCGAAATGTGGGTCTGCACGGTGTTGGTATCGGAATAAATGATGCTCATGTACTGATTATCGGAAGAGGTAACATACACCTTGCCGGTGGGTAGGCCACCGGTGGCGGCGATCGCGTTTGGATGGCCAAAGATGTAGTTGGCGGTGCCGTTGGCGAGGAGCGTGGCGGCGGAGCCGGAGATACCACAGATGGTGGTGGTTACGGTGTTGGTCTGCAGATTGATCACCGTCACGGAGCCTTGACCGACCCCGCAGGTTCCAGTGCTGTCCAGTTGGTTGACCACATAGGCAGCCGGACTATTTCCTTCGAAGCCCTGCAGGACGGCGACCTGGGAAGCGCCGATACCAACAGGAACCGTGGCGATCACATCCCCAAAACCAACGCCATCCTCGGGATTGGTAGGGTTGCAGTTCGGATTGGTGGGCTGCGCCGTGGCGTTACACAGCGGAATATTGATGATGCTCAGGCTGCCGGCGGTAAGCTGCTCCCAGTTGGCCGTGTCGGTGGGCAGGCTGCCGCTGAATCCGCTGTTCAGCGCCTTGTAATAGTTGGTCTTCCCGCCCACTGTGTAGCTGACAATCTGATTCTGCTGATACGTGATGGTGGCGCTATAAGCCCCCTGGTAGCTTTGCGGCGCCGATATATTCGCGCCATTTCCGGCATTCAGCACGACCAGTTCATTGGCCACCGTGTTCAGATCCGCCCACACCGGGTTGCTGCCGACTGTGATGCTGGGCTTGTCGACGTCAAGTTCATTGCTGGGAACGTTCAGTACGGAGACGGTGCCAGACCCCTGATTCATGATGAAGGCCCGGTCGGTGTTCGTGGTCATCACTCCATAGACCGGATCGATGCCCACCGGAATCTGCGCGGAGTCCGAGAGCGTGGTCGTCGAAACCGTCTCGATGGAATCCACCTGGCCGTTGGTTCCGGGGGAGTTCTTGCTGATGGCGTAGACGCGCGGGGCGTTGGTAGTGCCCACCACGTAAAAGGGATTGGTCCCTCCCGCCTCGATATCGACCGTGTCATAGAGGGCAGCGGTGGAGGCGTTGACTGCGGCAATGCTGTCCAAGCCACCTTGCGGTATGAAGATGGTCGAGAGACCGCTGGCAGGGGTAAAGGCCGACATGGACACCGGCTCGGACTCTACAGGAAGTGAGGTGAATACGACATCGCTGGTCAGCAGCGTGGAGGGGTTGGAGAGGGAAAAGGTGCTCAGCGAACCGTCCAGATTGGTGACGTAGCCCTGGCTGCCATTGACGTTCACCACAAAATAATTGGGGTCGGTGACAAGATTCGGCGTCGCCAGCAGAGTATCGCCGGAGAAGTCCACGATGGTGGCCAGCGACTGCTCGCCGCTGATCGTGGGTATCGAGATGGCGACAGCATATTTCGTGAGCTGGCCGGCGGGACCAACGGGGTTGATGGCCTGGACCACAGGACGATAGTTGTCCCCACAGCCGGCAGTTGCCAGAAGAATGGAGAGACTGGCAATGCCGGCAAGGCTGGCGCGGCGCATGAGGCCCGCCTGGGATCCGAAGCCGGAGCGGCAAAGGCGATTCCCAAGCAGATGCATAGAAATTGAACGCGACATTCTGAACAAACAGTACTCCCCAAAAGAGGCCGCTTTAAATCGGGCCAAGGACGGAACCCAGGCGCTCCCGAACCCGGACGCTTCGGATCCGGACTCTCCTGACAGACTATGGACGATCTTCGCGGCTACCTTCAGCATCTGATTGTAAACGAATCGAGCCGCGGATCCCGGCGCGCAGGGACAAAGAACCGGGAGCCTGAATCGCATCCGGGACACTCGGGCCGAACAGGAGGGTAGGATGAACGAACCGGAGATTATTTTAGAGATGCTGGGGGGCTGGCAGCGGGAGGCTCGCACGCTGGCGGTCCTTGGGCTATCCGATGACCCGGGCAAGCCCAGCTACGCTGTTTCCGCCTACATGCAGGAGCACGGATACAAGATTTACCCGGTGAATCCAGTCATCGAGAGCGTTTTGGGAGAGAGAAGCTATCGCTCCCTGGCGGAGCTGCCGGTTAAGCCGGATGTGGTAAACGTCTTTCGGCGAGCATCCTATCTACCCCGGGTTGTCGATGAGATGCTCTCCTTGGGACTGAAGAACCTGTGGTCGCAGATGGGAATCTGGAACCCGGAGGCGGCGGCCAACGCAGAAGCGGCCGGAATCCGGGTGGTCATGGACCGCTGCATCATGGTGGAGCACCGGCGGCTGTTCGGCCAGGTCGCCAAAGCCAAAGAGGTCCATCGTACTGTTTCCCGGGCGGTTGCTTCTACAATGGAGAGATGATGGAACGGCGCTGGAACACAATACCGCGAACGGCAGGAGCAGCCGCGCTGATGCTCACCGTACTGCTGGGTTGGAGCGCGCAGGGGCAGATCGCCGAAGTCGGCAATGGTGGGCCAGGGCCAGTGAAGGCCGAACATCTCACGGCGGAGTTGACCGCGCTCTCTCCGCAGATTGCTGTGGGCGGGACGCTGCAGGTCGGTTTGGTTCTGACCATCCAGGAGGGATGGCACGTCTACTGGATCAACGCCGGTGATTCAGGAGAGCCTCCGGTCATCCATTGGACGCTACCCAAGGGAGTAACCGCTGGGCCGATGCAGTTTCCTCCTCCCAGCCGGTTGCCGCTGGGACCGCTGATGGACTTTGGCTATGAAGACAGCGTGGCCTTTCCTGTCCTGCTCACGGCGTCGCCCACCCTGCATCCGGGTAAGATGCACCTGGATGCGCATGTAAGCTGGCTGGTGTGCAGCAGCGTCTGCCTGCCGGGCAAGGCGCATCTGGGCATGGATCTGAAGGCGGTGAAGGGCCCGCTCCCCAAGCCGCCGCAGGTGGGAGCCCTGGGGACTGCGCTTTCTGAGTTACCCTCGCCGCTCTCGGGTGGCATGAGCGCGAAGGCCGTGACCGATGCCAAGCAGATCCTGGTGACATTCAAGACCGGCTCTAGGGAGACGGGCGCCCAGATCTATCCCTACGACTCTGAAGTGATTGACAACGCCGCGGAGCAGCGGGTGGAACCGCTTGCCGATGGAGCCAAAGTATGGCTGAAGCGGGCCCAGGATTCGGTAAGCCCACCCGGGACCTTGCACGCCCTGGTGGAGTTCCCCGACATCGGGGCATTTGACTTCAACGTGCCTGTAACCCAGGGAGTGGTGCCGGCGCCTCCACTCGCTGCGCAGACAATGCCGAACAACAGTCCAGACCAGGACCAGGATCAGGCCCAGGCCTTGACGGCGTTCAGCGCGATTGGGCTGGCCTTCCTGGGAGGGATGCTGCTGAATTTGATGCCCTGCGTCTTTCCGGTGCTGTTCTTGAAAGGGTTGAGCCTGCTGCACTCTGCCGGCGAAGCAAGGGCCCGGCAAAGGGCGCATGGATGGATGTATACGGCTGGAATCGTCGTCAGTTTCTGGGCGATCGTCGCCGGTCTGCTGATCCTGAGAGCCGGAGGCCGCGAGTTGGGCTGGGGATTCCAGTTGCAGTCGCCCGGATTTGTGGCCGTTCTGGCGTCATTGGTCTTCTTTCTCGGCTTGAGCCTTGCCGGCCAGTTCGAACTTGGGCTCACCCTGACCAGCGCCGGCGGCGAACTGGCCAGAAAGCCGGGATTGACGGGTAGCTTCTTCACTGGCGTGCTGGCCACGGTGGTGGCCACACCCTGCATGGCTCCGTTGATGGGTGCGGCGGTTGGTTTCGCGCTGGTGCAGCAGGCATGGCTTGCCTTTGTGGTATTCACCAGCCTGGCGCTGGGACTGGCTGCTCCCTTTCTGGCGCTGACGATGCAGCCCCAGTGGACCAAAGTCCTGCCCCCGCCAGGCCCGTGGATGGAGATACTCAAAAATCTGGTAGCGGCGCCTCTGTTCGCCACAGCCATCTGGTTGACCTGGGTCTACGGCCAACTCTACTCGCCTGATGGTGTCGACCACATGGCCTGGCTGCTGGGCTGCTTCCTGGTGCTGGCGATCGCCGGATGGGCGCTGGGCCGGTGGCCGGCCAAGTGGGGCGCATCGGTGGCTGCGGTGGTGCTGATTGGTGCCGGCTTGGCGCTGCCGCTGCACCGGCCGGAGGTGGACAAGCTGGTTTGGAAACCTTATACAGAGGCGAACTTTACGGCGGCCCGAGCAACGGGAGACCCGGTGTTTATCGACTTCACAGCGGCCTGGTGTCTCAGTTGCCAGGTGAATGAGCGGGCCGTGCTGGAGTCTGCCGACGTGGAGCGCGCACTGGGGAAAAATCACATGCAGCTCCTGAAGGCCGACTGGACTCAGTATGATCCGACGATCACCAAACAGTTGACCTCGCTGGGAAGAAGCGGTGTTCCTACCTATGTGATCTATCCGCCAGGCAAGATCTCCAACCCAGATGTTCTGCCCGAGGTTCTGACCAAGCAGGTCGTGCTGAAAGCCATCCGGACTGACGCCAAGCCAATGGGCTCGCAGACCGCCGAATCACGCTGAAACCAAATCCCTTGGCGGCTCGTCTGAGAGGAATGCCTGGGCCCAGGCGCCGAGGAGGATTCTTGCAATGAAGAAGTCATTGTGTGGATGGTTGGTCGCAGCAGGGTTGATGATGATTCCGATGAGCGCGCTGGCGCTGAAACCGGGAGACCCCGCCCCGGAGTTTCGTGGTGTGGATTCAAACGGCAGGACACAGACGCTGGCGCAGTACCGTGGCAAATATGTGGTTCTGGAATGGACCAACCGTGACTGCCCTTACACGCGCAAGCACTACCAGAGCGGCAACATGGAGCGCCTGCAGAAGGAGTGGACGGCCAAGGGGGTGGTATGGCTGACAGTGATCTCCTCGGCGCCGGGGCATCAGGGATACGCAACGCCGGAGCTGGAGAACGCCTATCTGAAGAAGATGCAAGCCTCGCCGACAGCGGTGATTCTGGATCCCAGCGGAAAGATCGGGCGGATGTATGACGCCAAAACCACGCCGGATATGTTCGTGATCAATCCGCAGGGAAAGCTGCTCTATGAGGGCGCGATCGACGACCGCCCGACGCCCGATCCGGCCAGTCTGCAAGGGGCTACAAATTATGTGAGCGCGGCGTTGCAGGAGGCGATGAAAGGGGAACCGGTCCAGACCGCGGTGACCCGGCCCTACGGATGCAGCGTGAAGTATGGAGATTGAGTCACCGGCCCAAAGCTCCCACTCGGGCGGGCTGGAGCGGAAGCAGAGTCACCGGTCCCGATGGTATGCGGTCAGCGTCATCTCCGCGCCGGATTTGTTCTGCGCTCGGACCGCGGATCCGAAGCGGAGGAGGCCTGTTCACGATCCCGAGCTCGATCCGGACCCGCGCTCGCGCAG
>DAHWOF010000009.1 GCA_027335345.1 Granulicella sp.
GGCCGGAAGCTTTGTGCCTGCTGTGGATGTCTATGAGGACGCCGAGAAGCTGGTTCTGAAGTTCGAGGTTCCGGGCATCCGCCGGGAAGACCTGGATATCCAGGTTGAAGGCCGCACCCTGACCGTCAAGGGCGAACGCAAATTCGAGAGCGAGGAGAAGGAGGAGAACTTCCATCGCATTGAGCGCCGCTATGGCAGCTTCCTGCGCAGCTTCACCCTGCCTTCCACTATCAACACGGAGAAGGTGGAGGCCACCAGCGCCGATGGCGTGTTGAACATCTCCTTCGCCAAGAAGCCGGAGGCCCAGCCCAAGCAGATTCAGGTCCAGGTCGCCCCGGCGGCGCAGAAGCAGGTCGAGGCCAAGAGCAAGGCGTGAGGCCTGAAGTTGGGCGGGGCACGGATCGGAGCCTCCGCGAAGCCGCCGTACCCGGCAGCCCACGGCGGCGCGATACCAGGCATCCCGCCCGGTTCCACCCCCGCAACGCGCCCGCCGCAACCCCCTAACCTGGTTGCTGCCGAGCGCCGCTTGCGGGGGAGATGCCGGCTAACCGCCGCACCGGCTTGGGTAGAAGACCTTGCCCAGGCGGTAGACCCTGCCCGGCCGCCGGCTCTATCCCGCGACCGCCAGGGGCCTCGCGGCAGCTCCGCCGGCGTGCAGAGAGTTGTTGCAGTTGCGAGACTGGGGCGGATCCCAAAAGCACCATCGGATTCGCCCCCCTTTTTGTCTTTGCTCCTCAGGCGTTCCCAGAGCTTTGGGCGTTCCAGCAGCTTCAGGCGTCCCAGCGCCGGGTCTCGCCTGGAAGCCTTCCAGCGTCCGGGGCCTGCCGGGCTGAGTCCTGACGCCGCCGGGAGACGCATCCTCCCCGTCAGGTGTCCTGGTCAGCGTCGTCTTTGCCGGCCTAAAGGAGCGCAAGACGTTCTATCAGTACCGAGTTAGCATGTTGACGGCGCACGATTGAGCGAGCGCCGCAGAGGAGATGCAGGATGGCTATCAAGTGGGACAAATTCACTGTGAAGTCGCAGGAGGCGCTGCAGGCCGCGCAGGGCGCCGCTGCGGAGAACGGCAATCCGGAGGTATTGCCCTTGCACCTGATGGCTGCGCTGCTGGAGGACAAGGAAGGCGTCGTTCGCCCGGTGCTGGAGAAGATCGGTGTCGCCGTACCCCAGTTGCACACCACCATCCTTGGCGCCATCGCCAAGCTCCCCAAGGTGCAGGGCGGCGCTCAGCAGCCCGGGATGAGCGCCGCTCTAACCCAGGCCCTGGAGGGCGCCTTCAAAGAGGCGGACAACTTCAAGGACGACTACGTCTCCACCGAGCATCTCCTGCTCTCCCTGGCCAAACAGAGAAATGGGCCGGTGCAATTGGCGCTCGCCGCCGAAGGGGCCGACCATGCGGCCATCCTCAAGGCCCTGCAGGCGGTGCGCGGGGCGCAGCGCGTCACGGACCAGAACCCCGAGGCCAAGTTTCAAGCCCTGGAGAAGTACGCCAAGGACCTCACCGAACTGGCTCGCCGCGGCAAGCTCGATCCGGTCATCGGCCGCGATGAGGAGATCCGCCGCGTCATCCAGGTGCTCAGCCGCCGCACCAAGAACAACCCGGTGCTCATCGGCGAGCCCGGCGTGGGGAAAACCGCCATCGTGGAAGGCCTCGCTCGCCGCATCTTCCAGGGCGACGTCCCGGAGGTGTTGCGCGACAAGCGCGTCATCTCCCTGGACCTCGGCTCGATGCTGGCCGGGGCCAAGTTCCGCGGCGAGTTTGAAGACCGTCTCAAGGCCGTGCTCAAGGAGATCGAAGAGTCCAACGGCCAGATCATTCTCTTCATCGACGAGCTGCACACTCTGGTCGGGGCCGGCGCGGCTGAGGGAGCCATCGACGCCAGCAACATGCTCAAGCCTGCTCTAGCCCGCGGCGAGCTGCGCGCCATCGGCGCCACCACCCTCAACGAGTACCGCAAGTACATCGAGAAGGATGCCGCCCTCGAGCGCCGCTTCCAGATCGTCTTCGTCGGCGAGCCCAACGTTGAGGACACCATCGCCATTCTGCGCGGCTTGCGCGAGCGCTATGAGACTCACCACAAGGTGCGCATCAAGGACTCGGCCATCGTCGCCGCTGCCGAGCTCTCCCACCGCTACATCTCGGACCGTTTTCTGCCCGACAAGGCCATTGACCTGGTCGATGAAGCCGCCGCCGCTCTAGCCATCCAGATCGGCAGCGTGCCGGTGGAGATCGATGACCTGGAGCGCCGCGCCATCAGCCTGGAGATTGAGCGCAACGCCCTCCAGCGGGAGACCGATGCCAACTCGCGCGAGCGCCTGGCGGATGTTGACCGCGAGCTGGCCGGGGTGCGCGAGCAGATCGCCGGGCTGCGCGCCCGCTGGCAAAAGGAGAAGGGAGCCATCGGCGAGGTCGCCGCGCTCAAGCAGCGCCTGGAGCAGATGCGTTTTGAGGCCGAGGAGGCCACCCGCAAGGGTAACCTGCAGCGCGCCGCCGAGCTGCAATACGGCGAGATTCCCAAGGCGGAAAAAGAGCTTGCGGCGCTCACCCAGAGCCAGGACGCCGGCGCGGCCGAGGCCAAATCCGGCCACGCTCCCCGTCTGCTCAAGGAGGAGGTGGACGAAGAGGACGTGGCCCGCATCGTCTCCAAGTGGACTGGGATTCCTGTGGCCCGGATGCTGGAGGGCGAGGTGCAGAAGCTCACCCACATGGAAGAGCGTCTGCGCCGTCGGGTGATCGGCCAGGATGAGGCGCTGGTGGCCGTGGCCAACGCCATCCGCCGCTCCCGTGCGGGCCTCAGCGACCCCAAACGGCCCATCGGCTCCTTCATCTTCCTCGGTCCCACCGGCGTGGGCAAGACGGAGACGGCCCGCGCTCTCGCCGAGTTCCTCTTCGATGACGAGCAGGCCATGGTGCGCATCGACATGAGCGAGTACATGGAGCGCCACGCCGTGGCCCGGCTGATCGGCGCGCCTCCAGGCTACGTCGGCTTCGATGAGGGCGGTCAGCTTACGGAGGCGGTCCGCCGCCGCCCCTATGCGGTAGTGCTCTTCGATGAGATTGAAAAGGCCCACCCGGACGTCTTCCACGTGCTGCTGCAGGTGCTGGACGACGGCCGCCTGACGGACTCCAAGGGCAGAACCGTGGACTTCAAGAACACGGTGCTCATCATGACCTCCAACATCGGCGCCAGCCACCTGGCCACCGCCTGGGCGAAGGGCGAAGAGGGCTTTGCCGACGCCAGCACGCGGGTGCTGGAGGAGCTGCGCAAGCACTTCCGGCCGGAGTTCCTCAACCGCGTGGATGAGATGGTGGTCTTCCATCCGCTCGACGAGTCGCAGCTCGCGCACATCGTGGACCTGCGTCTGGCAGACCTGGAGCGGCTGCTGGCGGACCGTCACATCACCCTGGAGCTTACCGATGCGGCTCGCCAGGCGATCTTCAAGGCCGGCTACGACCCCACCTACGGCGCTCGACCCTTGAAGCGCGCCCTGCAGCGCATGGTGCAGGACAAGCTGGCCATCAAGATCCTGGACGGCAGCGTGCTGCACGGCGATCATGTGCTGGTGGACGCAGGCGCTCAGGGGCTGGAGTTCAACGTCCAGCGCCCTGAGCCTGCGGAGTAAGCAGCCTGCGCGGCCCAACTTCAAGCGAAACGCCGTAGAGGGTCCGGCCCTGCCGCGGCGAAAGGCCGGACCCTCCGTACACCCGCTCCCGCGTCGCTTCCCTGCGCGAAGAACCACGGCTATAGCGATTTCAGTGTTGATAGGTATCCCGGAGAGGGCCTGCGGTGGCGCTTGGCTTGGGGAAAGCACCCACAGAGGTCGGGGCGTCCTGGTTACACCTACACTGAAAGTGCCTTAAGCCGACTGCCGGCCTGCGGGTGTCCACCTTTGGTACAGGAGTTGCTATTCTGTAGCTGCCACTTCGAGACATGCAAGCTGAAACGGCCGTACGCAAAGCCGGCCACTCACTCGCGCTGGAGGCTGATTGCAACTCGCCCAACGTCTTCGTCTCCCTGCCGCCCTCTGCTCCGTCGCGGTTCTCCTCTGCGAGCTCATCAGCTGTCCCTACGCCAACATGGGCATCGACGACGACGGACCTTACAGTCTCGTCGCAAAGGGTCTGGCCGCCACCGGCCACATCCACTACAACGGCTGGTCGGCGCCCATGCTGGGCTGGCAGCTCTACCTGGGCGCGGCCTTTATCAAGCTCTTCGGTTTCTCCTTCACCACCGTGCGGATGAGCACTCTGCTCGTTTCCTTGCTGACGGTCTTCTTTCTGCAGCGCACGCTGGTCCGCGCGGGCGTTACAGAGCGCAACGCCGCCATCGGCACGCTGGCCGTTGTGCTATCTCCGCTGTACTTCATGGTTTCGGTCACCTTCCTGACGGATATCACCGGTCTCTTCGCCTTTGTGCTCTGCGTATACAGTTGTCTGCGCGCTCTGCAAGCCTCAACGGACCGCGCCACCATCGCCTGGCTCTGCTTCGCCGCCATCACTAACGCCATCGGTGGAACCTCCCGCCAGATTGATTGGCTCGGCGTCCTGGTCGTCGTTCCCTCCACGGTGTACCTGCTGCGCCGCCGCCGCCGCGTCCTTTTGGTCGGCGCTCTGCTCACCGCCGCCGGCGCCCTCTTCATCCTCGCCTGCATGATCTGGGTCAAGTATCAGCCCTATACTCTGCCGGAGCACCTCATCCCATCTCGATATCCGGTGGGCGACCTGTTGATGCTCTACACCTATTCGCTGCTCGATCTGCCCTATCTGCTGCTTCCGCTCACGTTGCTCTTTCTTCCGCAGCTCCGCAACCTTCGCCCCAAGCCTTTGGCCGTCCTCGCTCTGCTGGTGGCCGGGTACATCTTTATTGCCACCTATCCAAGCCATCTCCGCGGCCACTTTCAACTGTTGCCTTTGTCGGGATCGATTGGCCTGGGTGAGTGGAACAACGTGACGGGTATGTTCGCCTACGATCTGCTCAAAGGGCAGCCGCCGATCGTGATCGGCAAATTTGCGCAGGTGCTTCTCACCCTCGCGACCTTCGGCGCGCTCTTCGGGATCCTGGCCTCCTTGCAGGCCAGCCGAGGCGTCCAGCCGGCTGCCGAGTCCGCCACGGCAATCTCGTGGTGTCAGCTCTCCATCCTTTTCCTGCCCTTCGTCCTCACCTACTTCCTCGTCATGATCCCCCGCGCCCTGGACTACGGCCTCCGCGACCGCTACCTTCTGGAGCCGATGGTCATCGCACTACCCTTTCTGCTGCGTTATTACCAGCAGCGAATCCAGGCTCAACTTCCATCGGTGGCTATCCTCATGGTTGGCGTCGTGGCCATCTACACCATCATGATGACCCACAACATGTTCTCTCTCTACCGCG
Organism: Granulicella sp.; assembly: GCA_027335345.1. Lineage (GTDB taxonomy): Bacteria > Acidobacteriota > Terriglobia > Terriglobales > Acidobacteriaceae > Granulicella. The sequence goes on from DAHWOF010000009.1 coordinate 5,370, forward strand.
CTCGCATCGCGATCGCCCATGAACTGTTTGCGGCCGGGGTTCCGGATACTTCAGTCGATCAGGGCTGGGAGCAGAACTTTGTCGTCGAGGTCCATCGCGCAGGCTATGTCAATTCACCTCTCATCGAGCGGCCCGCGCACGCTTACAAGCCGGCCCCTCCGCTGCCGGCGGGCTCGTGCACGGTCGTCAACCATGAACAGAGCCCCCTCATCCGCCCGCTCTACGGCGTCTCTTTCGACCCCAACGCCTGTTACGGCCCCGCTCCCTTCGCTCCCGTGCATTACTCCCGCTGGCCGTACCGCACTCCTGGAACCCTTTACGTCGTCCGCTATCTGCCGCCCAAGACCTAACCGAATCCGCACTCTGCTACTCTAAAGTCCGCCCCTGCCGCCAAACGCGCTCGACCCTTGCTGAGTCTGACGGGCCATGAACCACAAACCTCCTCGGAGGCCCTTTGCAACTCATCCGAAGGTTCCGTATTCCGGCCCTGTTCTGTGCTCTCTGCGTTTTGCTCTGCGCCCTCCTCCGCCGCCCCTATGCTGAGATGGGAATCAGCGACGACGGCCCCTACATCCTGATGGCGCGGCATCTCGCCGACACCGGCCACATCGCATACAACGGATGGGGAGCGCCTATGCTGGGCTGGCAGCTTTATCTGGGCGCAGCCTTCATCAAGCTCTTCGGCTTCTCCTTCACCAGCGTGCGCATGAGCACTCTGCTCGTGGCAGCAGTGACGGCCTGGCTAATGCAGCGCACCCTGGTGCTGGCCGGCATCAACGAACGCTATGCCACGCTGGGTACGCTGGCCTTTGTCCTGTCGCCGCTGTACCTGCTGCTCTCCGTCACCTATATGACCGACATCACGGGTCTCTTTGGTGTCGCTATTTGCTTCTACGGGTGCCTGCGTGCTCTCCAAGCCTCCACTGAGGGGGCCACCATTTTTTGGCTATGTTTCGCAGTGACTACCAACGCGATCTTTGGAACCTCCCGCCAGATCGCATGGCTGGGGATACTTGTGATGGTTCCCTCGACGCTGTGGCTGCTACGCTTCCGCCGAAGCATCCTATGGGCCGGTTCAGCAGCCACGAGCGCCGGCGTGCTCTTCATCTTCGGTTGCATGGAGTGGTTGAAGCAGCAGCCCTACACGATACCCGAACATCTCATCATCCACCGGGGAGACAAGTTTAATTCCCTTGCGTCCTTCTTCCCCGCCGCCCTGGAGGCACCCTTCCTGCTGCTCCCCATTGCGATCCTCTTTCTTCCCGAGTTGGGCAGGGACAGACGTCGCACTCTCAAAGCGGCCTTGGCAGCCTTATCGGCTTGCATTCTGGCTCTTCTGGCACTCCGCCTCATACACGCCCATGCTATTCCTCTGTTGGAGCCGTACATGGGGGACTGGGTCACCAAGTATGGCGGGTATGGCAGCTCCTATCTTCCGGGAGCGGCCCCTACCTTCCTCCACACTGCTATGCGGTTGTTGCTCACCATCGCCTCGCTTGGCGGCTTCCTCGGCTTGATCGCTTCACTCCTTCATCCCCGTCAGGCCTGCTCCTGCTCGGGTGGCTCCCGAAACCTCCCGTGGAGGGGGCTCGTGCTACTCGTTACTCCCTTCGCGGTCGCCTACACGCTGCTTCTGCTGCCGCGGGCCTCCAACGCCGGGATCTATGACCGGTATCTTCTCGTGCTACTGCTCATCGCGCTGCCGTGCCTGCTACGCCACTACCAGGAGCGAGCTCTGCCGCGCTTGTCAGCGGTTGGCGCCATGACGGTTTGTATAATGGCCGGATATGGAATCGTGACGGTCCGCGATATGTTTTCTTTCTATCGAGCCCGCGTCGCGCTAGCGGCCGAGGTCCGCGCTGCAGGCGTTCCCGACGCCAGCGCGAGCTACGGATGGGAGTACGACTACGTAACCGCGCTCCGGCACTCCGATCACCTCAACGGCCCAGGTGTGAGGATGCCGCCAAAGACGGAAGCTCCCAAGTCACTACCCCGTGCCGGCTCCCCCATGGGCAGCCATCTGGCAGCTCAATCCCACCCCCTCTACGGCGTCTCCTTCGACCCCAACGCCCTCGGCGGCCCCGCTCCCTTCGCTCCCGTACATTACTCGCGTTGGCCTTACCGCACCCCGGGAACCCTGTATGTTGTACGCTATCTGCCGCCCAAGACCTAACCGAATCCACACTCTGCTACTCTGCAGTCCGCCCCTGCCGCCAAAACGCGCTCGACCCTCGCTGAGTCTGACGGGCCATGAACCACAAACCTGCTCGGAGGCCATTTGCAACTCATCCGAAGGTTCCGTCTTCCAGCCCTGTTCTGTGCACTGGCCGTGCTCTTCTGCGCGCTCATCAGCCGTCCCTACACCACCGTCGGCGTATGGGACGATGGGCCCTACATCCTGATGGCGCAGCATCTGGCTGAGACCGGCCGCGTCGTTTACAACGGCTGGGCGGCGCCGATGCTGGGCTGGCAGCTCTACCTGGGCGCGGCCTTCATCAAACTCTTTGGCTTCTCCTTCACCACGGTGCGCATGAGCACCCTGCTGGTGTCCATGCTCCTGGCCTTCCTCCTTGAGCGCACGCTGGTCCGCGGGGGCATCAATGAGCGCAATGCCACCATCGGAACGCTGGCCCTGGTCCTCTCTCCGCTCTACCTGATTCTTTCAGTCACATACATGAGCGATATCTTCGGCATCTTTGCTGCCGTTGTCTGCCTTTACTGCTGCCTGCGGGCTCTGCAGGCAGCGCAGTCCCTTGGCGGCCGATCCAGCGAGCCTGCGGACGAGGGCTCTGCCAGTCCTGCCGGCGAGCGCGCCGCGATCCTGTGGCTATGCTTCGCTGTTGTCAGCAACGCCCTGTTGGGCACGGCGCGCCAGTTCGCCTGGCTGGGCATCCTCATCATGGTCCCTTGCACGCTGTTCCTGATGCACGGCATTCTGCCGCTGCGCTCACGCCGCCGCGTATTGGCGTCTGGTGCGCTTGCCTGCCTCGCAGGAGCCCTCTTCGTCTTCGCTTGCATGCAGTGGCTGAAGCATCAACCGTACGCTGTCTCCCAGGGGGTGTTTCGGCCCACAGGAATCTCTGTCGGCTACATCCTCATTCGTCTTAGCCACATCTTGCTGGATCTCTCATTCCTCCTGCTTCCGGTCACGCTCCTTTTCCTCCCCCAGATTCGGGAGATCTGCGTGAGTCCCAAGACACGGAAACTTGGGCCGCCAGCTCTGGCGATGCTCCTTCTGGGATATTTTCTGGTGTGTCCCCATCCGCGGTCGCTCGCAGACCTTTTGATTGACCGCCAGCCCGCTCACTCTCACGGTCTCCTTCTGTCTCTGCCGATCCTTCCCGATTGGGGGGACTGGTTCACAACCTACGGCATCTACTCGCCCATCCTGAACAGCACCCCGCCTGCATTCCTCGGCACACGCTTCCAGATACTGCTCACTGTCCTGTCCATCGGCAGCCTCACGGCGCTGCTCGCCTCCATCTTTCTCAATCATGCTCCGGGCCGAGCGGCCCCCTCCTCCATGGTCCAGCCGGACTCAGAAGTCCATGGGGCCGCGCCGTCCGCAAGCCTGAGCGGTCGGCAGCTCGTGGCTCTGCTAGGACCGTTCGCGGCCGCCTACTCTCTCTTTCTGGTGATCGTGATGCGGATCGCCCTCGACCGCTACCTTCTTTTGCTGGCGCCATTCGCCCTGCTCGCGATGCTCCGTCTCCACCAGGTCCGGGTCCAGCCCCAACTACCGCCGGCGGCCTGGGCTTTCCTTGCAATTACGGCCGCCTTCACGACGACAGTGGTACACAATAGCTTCACCCTGGATCGCGCCTTGGAGCACCTCACGGCCGAACTTCGCTCTGCGGGCATCCCCGATACCGTCGTCGATTACGGCTGGTCCCAGAACCTCGACGTGGAGCTGCAACACTCCAACCACATCAACGATCCCCGAATCGTCGTGCCCGCAGGCTCTCACGTTTCAGTACCAGCTCCCTTATGTCCCACGACCTTCTACTTCGACATTCCGCACATTCGCCCGCTTTACGGCGTCTCCTTTCAGCCGGATGTCTGCTACGGTCCCGCGCCCTTCGGGCCGGTGCATTACTCACGCTGGCCCTACCGCACCCCGGGAACCCTCTACGTCGTCCGCTATATGCCGCCTAAGGCGTAATCCAAACCGTCACTCTGATACCCTGAGACTCTCCGTCGTGGCCAAACGCGCCTGCCCCTTGCTGAGTCTGACGGGCCAAGATCCACGAACCCGCCCGGAGGCCCCTTGCAACTCGCCCAACGTCTTCGTCTTCCTGCCGTTCTCTGCTCCGTCGCGGTTCTCGTCTGCGCACTCATCAGCCACCCCTACGCCAACATGGGTATCTCCGACGATGGGCCTTACATCCTGATGGCACAAACCCTGGCGAGGACCGGCCATGTGGCATACAACGGCTGGGCAGCGCCGATGCTGGGTTGGCAACTCTACCTGGGCGCGGCCTTCATCAAGCTCTTCGGCTTCTCCTTTACCGTTGTACGCATGAGCACGCTGCTGGTCGCGGTTCTCATGGCCTTTGTCCTGCAACGCACGTTGGTCCTTGCAGGCGTCAATGGAGGCAACGCGACCCTAGGCACGCTAGCCTTCGTGCTCTCTCCGCTCTACCTGATGTTATCGGTCACTTACATGAGCGACATCTTCGGGCTGTTTGCGGTGGTCACCTGCCTGTACGGCTGCCTGCGCGCGCTTCAGGCCCCCACGGATGGTTCGACCATCCTCTGGCTTTGCTTCGCCGTGGCGACAAATGCGATCTTCGGTACTTCGCGCCAGATTGCGTGGCTGGGCATCCTGGTGATGGTCCCCTCCACGCTGTTTCTGCTGGGCCGTCGAGGGTCGCTCGGCTGGGGCGGGCGTCGAGCTCACGGCGGCTTGTTTTGCTGGCGGGCTCCGTCGCAACCCTGGCTGGAGCGCTGTTCATCTTTGCCTGCATGCAGTGGCTCAAGCGCCAGCCCTACTCGATCCCCGAGCATCTGATCGTTCGCCGCGGGGCGGAGTTCGACATCTTTTCGAGTTTCTTCGGCGCCTTCTTGGAGCTCCCGTTCCTTCTGCTTCCGATTGTGGCGCTCTTTCTGCCCGAGTTTCACCGGGGTGGCCGCCGGTCCGCGCAGGTCGTGATAGCAGCGTCCGCGGCCTATGTTCTGGCCCCGCTGGCCGCCCATCATCTGAGGGGTACTTCCAATTCCCGCACTTATTGGAGCCGACCGTGAGGGACTGGGTCACGAGCTACGGCGGATATATGGAGACCGTGCCGAGGGGTGCCAGGCCCCCGGTGTTTCTCGGTCGCGAGGCACGCGCGATGTTGACCCTCGCATCACTTGGTGGACTGCTCGGCCTTGTCGCTTCGTTCTCCCGGCCCGGAAGGGAGCCGTCCGTTGCGGGCAGTCGGCAGCCAATCCCTCTGCAGCAGATCTGCATGCTTGTTGCGCCTTTCGTCGTCGCCTACGCTCTGATTCTGGTTCCCCGGGCGAGCTCAACCGCCGGCATCTTGGACCGGTACCTGATCGGGCCGCTGGCAGTCGCACTGCCGTGGGTGGTTCGCCTCTACCAGGAGCAGGTCCAGCCCAGGCTCCCACGAACGGCCCTTGTATTAGTTGCGGCCACCGCAGCCTACAGCGTAGTGGTAGTCCACAACATGTTCTCGTTCTACCGCGCCCGAGTGAACCTCGCGGCAGAGTTGCGCTCCAATGGCGTCCCGGACACGTCGATGGACAACGGCTGGGAGTACAACCTCCTGACCGAGCTGAGTCACTCGGACCACGTCAACGATCCGCACATCGAGGTTCCTTCCCACGCCTATTCTCCCGTCCCGCCGCTCCCTGCTGGGTCCTGCGGCATGTGGTATTTTGACCGTACCCCGCACGTACGTCCCCTCTACGGTATCTCCTTCAGCCCCAACGCCTGCTACGGACCAGCACCTTTCGCTCCGGTCCATTACTCGCGCTGGCCCTACCGCACTCCCGGCACCCTGTATGTCGTCCGCTATGTGCCGCCCAGCCAGCTCCCGCACGGCATGCCTTAGAACCTGCCAGACGCCTGGACTCGCCCTCCACCCTCCTCAGCGGTTGCGGACGCTGTGCGGGATGTCGCTCCAGCTCGCCGAGCGCACCCGGTACGCTGCCGGGTCGTAGCCGGGATAAACCTTGGCCCAGAAGATCGCGAACTGGCGCTCGACTGCAGCCCGGTAGGGCGAGTCCTTGCGGATGGCGATCCCGTAGTTCCCCGCACCGGCGTAGACGTCATACTCGGCCAGCAAAGCCGGATCGGAGAACATCACGCCGCGCTGATAGGTGTAACTCGTATTCGGCATCCAGATCAGGTCGGGCCTGCGCTCCAGCAAGCGGTTCATCTCGAAGCCGTGGAGTGCAATATCGGTATCGTTGAGCCCGGCCAGGTCGATGATGTTGATGCCGGAGGCGCGCTCGCCCAGATAGCCGACCTCGCTGGAGGCAACGGTTACGCCCGCAGGAAGCGGAGCAATCAGGTCGTCGGTCACATCCAGCATCATCGTCTTCCAGTCAAGGGAAGGCAGAGGCTTGGTGGCGGCGATCTTCAGTTGGACCGGATCGTACTCCATGTGGTGGCCGTGTTCGAGCAGACGGAAGCTGCGCTGCACCGCCTGCGAATAAAAGAAGAAGAAGAAGATCAACAGCACTGCCGTCACCGCGCCGCGGTTGCGCAGCGTATGTCCCGGCCAGGCTTCGCCCTCCGCCGGGGGCAAGGCCAGCCAGCGATCGAGAACCAGAAGCGCCGGAACCACCAGCAGCGGCGCGTACGGGACATAGTAGCGGCTGTCAAAGCCCATGATCTGGGTCACCGTTCCCAGGTACGCAAAGACCGGCGCCGCAGGAATCAATCCGCACAGCACCACGCGCAAATCGCGCCGCCGGGTCAGCAGCACCAGAGCCGCCACAAACAGCCGCAGCGCGCTGAGGAAGGCGATCAGCATCAGGCTGGGATACCAGACGTCCGCGTAGCCCCGGTAAGCCTCGCCGCCCTTCATATGCACGCTCAGCGGCACCGGCGTGCCGAAGTATAGCCAGCACAGCGCCAGCTCGATCAGCACTCCGGCGCAGAAGACGCCATAGATCTCCAGAAGATCTCGTAGCGAGGGCCGCACCCGGCTGGAGGCCGCTGCATCGCCGGAAGAGAGCTCAGGCCCCAGGCCCAGCAGCGCAGGCAGCAGCACCGTGACTAGCCCGGACTCCGGACGAGCCAGAAAGAGCAGCACCCCCGCTCCTCCCACCACCGCTGGAGGAACTCGCCCTTCCCGCCACAGCAGGCACAGCCCGAAGAAGACCGCGCACAGCGCGGTCGCCAGCATCGTCTCCATCCCGTTGAACTGGTCGCCCTGGAAGAGCCGAGAGGCGAACAGCGGCGCAGCGACCAGCGCCAGCGTGGGTAGTGGTCTGCGCAGCCACTCGCTCTGGGCGTTGGCCTTCACGGCCCAGGCCATGGCCACCACCGCCGCCAGCGAACACACCCACGAGCCCAGCAGAAGTTGCGTCCAGGGGTCCGTCGGCAGGTAGCTGAGCAACAGAACGCAGAGGCTCCACAGCAGCGAGGTAGGCCCGTAGGTGTGTACGCCGTCTAGATTCCAGGAGAAGCCCAGGCCGTGGCGGATGTTGTGCGCGTAGCGCAGGAACATGTAGGCGTCATCGAAGCCGAGTTTGTCGCGGCGCGCGGCCATCAACCGCTCGATCGAGGTAGCCGCGGCCTGCGCCAACAGCAGAGCCGCGCCCAGATCGACCAGCCTGCGCCGTCCATTTCCTTCCATGGTCTCTGCCCGGCCTGCGTTTTGGTCCGTTTCTTGGCGGTTCATCTCCATGGCATCTTCCTGACCCTCTTCGTGGCTCCTGCTTCGGGTCGCGACTCCCGTTTTACCGAACCGCGCCGTGCCGCTCGTCCTTTGCACCCTGCGGCCAAGCAACGGAGATCGCCTCGCCGCCAAAGCACGCGCCCAGCGGAGTCACTGTCGCGCCCTCGGCGGCCATGGCCTGCGCGGTCCAGTTCCAGCCGTCCCGCCACTGGATCAGCAGATGTGCCCCGGGTTGCCGTGTGACCTCATCGTAGTTCACCACTGGCAGCCGCGTGAACTGTTGCAGATTGTGTCCCGTAATCGAGTACGTGTCATGCCGCAGCCATCGGACCTCCTGCCCCGGGTTATAGACCAGCGTGATGCGTCTGCGTAGCTCGACGTTGGGCGTGTAGTAGGAGTCCACAAAGAAGTTGCCCAGGCTCTGCTCGTAGAGCGGAGCATTGGGATGTGCGGCCAGCGCGGCAGTCAGCGCCGGCGTCGGCCGCAGGCTGGCCAGCAGAGCGGCTGAGTTGGCTCGCTCGCGCAGGATATTGTGTCCGTTGATGGCCACGGCAGCGGCAGCGATCGCTCCCAGCACCGCATAGTAGAACGCATCGCTGCGCAGCCTGCGCGCTAACACGATGCCGAAGACGGCGGCGAAGGCAATCAGCGCCGCAATCACATACCGGACCTCCATGGTATGGGTCACAAAACGGCCAAAAAGATATCCGAAGAAGGGCAAAAGCGCCGTGGCAGCCAGCGCCACCCAGACGGCAACCGGCTCGTCCTCTGCGCGCTGCCGGAAGCGCCGCCAGCCAGCCCCGGCCAACGCCAGCGCCAGGATCACCAGCGAGGCGGCGGTGATCCGCTGCATCGCCATGGGCCAGGTGGTGTAACGCACGAACAGCTCGCGATAGCCCTGGCTGATGTCATGCAGGTTCACGCCGGTAATGTAATAGTGCTTGCGGTAAACCATCAGCGCGGGCCGAAAGGGGAGGATCAGCCCCACGGAGGCCAGGCCCAGCCCCAGCGCCGCAAGCACGCCCCCGTCCAGCCGCCTGCGGATCAGGCTGCGGGAGAACTCGCCCAGGCTCACAGGAATCAGAATCAGAACCCCGAAGTAGTGGCTGGTGATCGCCAGCGCGATGGAGAGCGCGAGGCCGGTCAGGGCAAGCACACGCGAGCCGGCGGGGTGTTTCGCGGACGAGCCGGGCTGGGTTGCAGCCTCTGCCGCCCCCGGCGCCTCTCGGATCGCGGCCTGCCAGCAGACCAGCGACAGAGCGTACAGACCCAGCAGCAGTCCATAGGGCCGGCCCTCCAGTGAGTAGCGGAAGCTGGCCGTGCAGATCGGCACGGCCATGGCCACAATCGCCGCGCGCCCCCCGGCCAGGCGGCGAACAAAGACGAAGATGCAGAACTGGAAGAGCAGGAATCCGCACAGCGCGGGCAGCCGCAGAGCTATTGCGTTGCGTCCCAGCACGTCCATGCACAGGTGAGAGAGCAGATGGTACGTCGGCGGGTCCAGCGAGATGGGGTGGCGGAGCTGCACCAGGATCACCTGACGGAAGCTGGCCACGCCATCCGAATAAAAGGAGAGGAACTCATCGTTCCACATCAGTCGGACGTGCGACCAGAGCAGTGAGAGCGTGGCGCTGAGCAGCAGAAAGAAAGCCGGCAGAAGATGAGAGCCGTCGGCTGCTCTGGAAGTCGTTGGCCTCATGCAGGCTCCGTCCGTCCCAGTCCTTTGGTCAGAGCGGGTCTTCGCGAGATGATGTGCGCCGGCGTGGTCGGCAGGGTCGGCAGGAAGAACTGCTCCAGGCGCGGGATGCGCAGGAAGAGCAGGATGCCCATCACCAGCACCGTCGCAGAAAACGAGGCCATCAGCAGCGGCTCACGATACAGCTTCTCCGGGTTCTGCACGGCGCTGTCCGGCTGGAAGGAGAGCCGCAGGTAGATGGCCATGGTGAGCGCGACCAGAGGAAAGCTCAGAATCAGCTCGATCCGGTAGCGGATGATGAAGGCGCCCAGAAACAGCATCGCCGTGGAGGCGTAGAAGACCACCGAGACCAGCAGCGACTCCGGCGTGTAGTGTTTGAAGGAGGCCCGGTAGGTCCCGGCCAGGCCCTGGTCGCCTTCCTGCTGCAGCTCGCGGAGTTCGCTGAAACGCTTCAGCGCCATGAAGTAGCAGCCGATCATCCAGTAGGCCACCAGCAGCGAGACCGGCGGAATCAATGTGCTGGTCACCGCGTACCACCCCAGCAACATGCGCAGCGGGTTGTTGATCGACTCGGTGAGCACGTCCAGATAGGGAACGTCCTTGGTGCGGATCGGTGGAAAGTTGTACAGGCATCCCATGATCCACAGCATCAGCGCCGCCAGCGCGAAGAGCCGGGAGAGCGCAACCGCAATCGCCATGCCGCCGGCCATCATCAAGAGCCACTGGACATAGGCCAGCGGCGTGCTCACCAGGCCGCGCGCGGCCGGACGGTCCTTCTTGATCGGATGCAGGCGGTCGAAGGGGGCGTCCAGCACCTCGTTGATCACGTAGTTGCTGCATGCCACCAGCGTGATGGAGACCAGAGCCAGAACCAGCTTGCGGATCAGCGCGAGGTTAAATAGCGCCGGGTCGACGCTCAAAGGGACGATGGCGCCGGGCAGGACGAAGAGGTTCTTGATCGAGTGGTCCAGCCGGGTAATGGCCAGGTGGGCGCGCAGCCGCTCTCCAACCGGTACGCTGGTGCGCTCGCTTTGAGACATCGGCAGGGGGGCTCCCGGGGTTCAACGACGCTGGGTACTGATGGGATGAGTATAGCGTGCGGATGAAGCGCCAAGGACGTCCCTACGTCGTAATCCTCCAGCGCCGCGCACCCGTCCCGCACCCTCCTCGGCCGCACCCAGGGCTATTGTTCCGCCTCTTCGGCGTCGTCGCAGGATCCAAGCCTGCGAATGCAATACTATCTGGAGACCCGATGCCTCCTGGCTGTCTTTTCTTCCCTCGGGGAGGGGCTCCAGGCGTCTCCAGAAGCCCAATGAATTCATTGCCCACCAGCGATGTCAACTCGGCCAACCGCGGGCAGTCCTCCCTTCGAGTCCTGGGGGCGCCGGTCTGGGGATTTGCCTGCGGACTGGCGCTGCTGGGCGCAATTCTGTTGGCGCGTCCTTATGCGAATATCGGCGTCTCCGATGAGTTCTCTTACCTGCGCATCGCCCAGGTCCTCGCCAGTACAGGGCATATCGCCTACACCGGTTGGGTGACTCCCATCCTCGGCTGGCAACTCTACCTCGCGGCTCTCTTCATCAAGCTCTTCGGCTTTTCCTTCACAGCCACTCGCGCCAGCGTCACCCTGATCTCCTTCGTTACCGCCATCGTCTGCCAGCGGACCTTTGTCCGTGCCGGCGTCCGTGAATGGAATGCGAGCATCGGGACGCTCACCCTGATGCTCTCGCCGCTCTGTCTGCCCCTGGAAGTCACCTTCATGTCGGACATGCCGG
>DAHWOF010000019.1 GCA_027335345.1 Granulicella sp.
GAACAAGCTGACGGTGTTCCTGAAGTATCCGGAGCTGGAGCTGAGCACCAATCTGGCCGAGAATGCGATGCGCTCAATTGCGCTTGGCAGAAAAAACTGGCTGCATCTGGGCAGCAAGCAAGCCGGGCCCCGGATCGCCGCTATCTTTTCGGTGGTCGAGAGCTGCCGCAGGCTCAACATCCCCGTGCGGCAAGATCTTGGCCATGTCCTGTCCGGGCTGGCCAACCGCTCCATCCAATCCCTCGCCGAGCTAACTCCCACAGCCTACGCCGCCAAACCAGCCAGCTGACTTACTCACTCCGCGCTCTGCCGTCAACCGTGTACTCGCCCGGATGGATACAGAGACTTCGGGAAGATTCGACCCCGGTTGACATCCCCTCTACCGAGGATCATTCTGCTGGAGGGGTCAGTCCAACGCAGGCCAAGCTTACCTGCGTCGGCCCGAGCCCAAGGAGGAACCGAACGATGGCCACTCTGGCTGAGCACGCTGCTGAGACAGCAGTCGATTTTCTGCCCCTCCTTGGCACGGATCACGTTGAGTTTTATGTGGGGAATGCGCGCCAGGCGGCTTACTTCTACCGCGCCGCCTTCGGGATGAAGCTGGTCGCCTACGCGGGCCCGGAGACCGGCCGCCGTGACCGCGCCTCCTATGTTCTGCAGCAGGGGAAGATCCGTTTTGTTCTTACCACGGCGCTGCGCTCCGACACAGAGGTCTCCCGTGAAGTAGCGGCGCATGTGGCCAGACACGGTGACGGTGTCCGCGCCATCGCTCTCTGGGTGGAGGATGCCGCCGGCGCCTGGCGCGAGACTACGGCCCGTGGAGCTGTTTCGGCGCAGGAGCCCGCGACCGTCTCTGATGAGTACGGCTCAGTGGTCATCTCCAGCATCAGAGCCTATGGCGACACGATCCATACCTTTGTGGAGCGGCGAAACTACAGCGGCGTCTTCTTCCCTGGCTATCGAGCGCTTCCGGAGGATGACGTGGCCCGGCCCACCGGGCTGTTGCACATCGATCACATCGTCGGCAACGTCGGTTGGAACGCCATGAACGAATGGGTGGATTTCTACTCCCGGGTGATGGGCTTCTCTCTCTATCAGCACTTTGACGACAAGGATATCTCTACCGAGTACTCCGCCCTGATGTCCAAGGTGATGGCCAACGCGAACGGCTACGTCAAGTTCCCCATCAACGAGCCCGCAGTAGGCCGCAAGAAGTCACAGATTGAAGAGTACCTGGAGTTCTACGACGGTCCCGGAGTCCAGCACCTGGCCCTGGCCACCCACGACATCCTCTCCACCGTTTCCAGCCTAAAACGTCAGGGCGTACCGTTTCTCACCGTTCCGCACTCTTACTACACCCAACTCCAGCAGCGCGTGGGCCGAATCGACGAGCCGCTGGAGGAACTGGAGCGCCTGGGCATCCTGGTGGACCGGGATGACGAAGGCTATATGTTGCAGATCTTTACCAAGCCGGTGGAGGACCGTCCCACGCTGTTTTTCGAGATCATTCAGCGCAAGGGAAGCCGCAGCTTCGGCAAGGGAAACTTCAAAGCCCTCTTCGAGGCCATTGAACGCGAGCAGGAAGCCCGTGGCAACCTCTAGTCCAGATCCTCAGCGCAAGCTGTATCCCGATGCGCGCGCGGCACTTTCCGGCATTGTGCACGATGGCATGCTGCTGGCCGTGGGCGGCTTTGGCCTGTGCGGCATTCCCGAGGCGCTGCTGGCCGCCCTGCAGGAGAGCGGCGTGCGCAACCTGACTATCGCCAGCAACAACGCTGGAGTCGACAACTGGGGGATCGGCTTATTGTTGGCCACCCGCCAGGTGAAAAAGATGATCTCTAGCTACGTTGGGGAAAACGCGGAGTTCGAGCGCCAATTTCTGTCCGGGGAGTTGGAGGTGGAGTTTTGCCCTCAAGGCACTCTGGCCGAGCGGATGCGCGCCGGAGGCGCCGGCATCCCCGGCTTCTACACCCTTACCGGCGTCGGCACGGTCGTTGCAGAGGGGAAGGAGCACAAGGAGTTTGACGGCCACACCTACATCCTGGAGCGCGGCCTGGTCGCCGACTTGGCTCTGGTGAAGGCCTGGAAGGCCGACACAGCCGGCAACCTCATCTACCGGCGAACCGCGCGCAACTTCAATCCGCCTGCGGCTGCCTGCGGCAGGATCACGGTCGCCGAGGCTGAAATCGTCGTGCAGCCGGGAGAGTTGGATCCGGACCAGATTCACACCCCCGGGATCTTCGTTCACCGCCTGGTACACAACCCTCACCCGGAGAAGCGGATCGAGAAGATTACGACCCGGGACAGCAATACCAACGAGGCCTTCTGAGCTATGCCGTGGAATCGTAATCAAATGGCAGCCCGAGCCGCCCTTGAACTCCGCGACGGGT
>DAHWOF010000021.1 GCA_027335345.1 Granulicella sp.
TCTGCTGCGGGTATTGCTGCTGGTACTGCTGACCACCGGTGGTGCGTTGGATGGGCGCCGGCTGCTGGTACTGCGGATTCTGCTGCGGGTACTGCTGGTTAGGCTGTTGGTACTGCTGATACTGTTGCGGGTATTGCTGCTGATACTGCTGTGGGTACTGTTGATACTGTTGCGGGTACTGCTGGCCGCCGGTGGTGCGTTGGATAGGCGCCGGCTGCTGGGTGGTCGCAGGCTGCTGGATTGGCGCGGGTTGTTGGTAGGGATACTGCGTTGTCGGAGTGGCAGGGTAGCCAGGAGCCGCGCCCTCCTGGTCGCCAGCCTGGGCAAACGCTAGGGTCGAAACTGTCGAGAGCGTGAGAGCGAGCAGGAGACATCTGTTATTCCAGGTCATACCCAAAATCCTCTATACTTTTAGACGGCAAATTCTCTCCAAATGTTGCGGCGCCTGTTGTCAGGTTGGCAAGGCCGGTGGCTCTACCTCGGCGGGAGGAGCGCCAAAAGAAGCAAATTCTTCATCTTCTCCGGTAGGGAAGGTAGACCGGTTCCCACACATTGGCGGCCAGATCCTCAAGAAACGCCTCATCGGTGACCGCCGCGAGCCCCTCACGGCCAGCTTGGCGCCCGACCGCGACGGCCACGCTCATCGACACCTCGCGCAGGGAGTCGAGCGGGGGCAGCAGAGCTGCCTGGGGATCCTTTCTGGTTGGCGAGAGGGCGGCCAGCGCCTTGGCGGCGGCCATGATCATGCCGTCGCTGACCCGTCTGGCCCGGGCGCTGACGATCCCCAGCGCCATCCCCGGAAAGATGTAGGAGTTGTTGGTCTGGGCGATCTTCAGGGTTCTTCCGCCGAACTCCACCGGAGGAAAGGGACTGCCCGTACCCACGATGGCCTGGCCATCGGTCCAGCGAATGAGATCGCCGGGCGAGGCTTCACAGCGGCTGGTGGGGTTGGAAAGAGGCAGAATCACGGGTTGCGCCGGCTGCCCGCCCCATCCGTGGAGACCGGCCATCATGGCGCGCACCACCTCTTCGGTGAAGGCGCCAGCCTGGCCGGAGACCCCAATCAGGACGGTGGGCCGCACTCGCCGCACCACTTCCAAAAGGTTAATTCCCTGCTCGCCGCGCCGCCAGTCACGAACCTCTTTGAGCGGTCGCGCAAAGGCCAACCGGGCGTGGTCCGGGGCTTGGGCGGCACTCTGCGCAGGACCATGGGCCGCGCCCTGCATCCCTTCCACCAGCAGCCCATCCTTGTCTACAGCATAGAAGCGCCGGCGCGCCTCCTGCTCGCTGAGGCCGCAGTCGACCAGCGCCCGGGTGAGAAGCTCGGTGATGCCCATCCCGGCGGATCCGAATCCGAAGACCACCACGCGCTGCTCGGCGAGCGGAACTCCGGTTCGGTTCACCGCGGCCAGCAGGGTTGCCACGGCGACCGCGGCTGTTCCCTGGATATCGTCGTTGAAGCTGGGCAGCACGTCGCGATAGCGGTCCAGGAGTCTGCGGGCATTGTGGCCGGCGAAGTCCTCCCATTGCAGCAACACATGCGGCCAGCGTTTGCGAACGACGCGGACGAAGGTGTCCACGAACTTGTCATACTCCGCGCCCCGCACCCGCTCATGCCGCCAGCCGATGTAGAGCGGGTCGGCGATCCGCGCGGGGTTATCGGTGCCCACATCCAGCAGCACCGGCAGACAGGTCATGGGATGGATTCCGGCCAGTGCGGTGTACAGCGCCAGCTTGCCGATGGGAATGCCCATGCCGCCCGCTCCCTGGTCGCCCAGCCCCAGAATGCGCTCCCCGTCGGAGACTACGATGCAGCGTACGTGGTCGTAGCGAGGGTGGCTGAGGATGGCCTCCATGCGCTCGCGGTTGGGATAGCTGAGGAAGACGCCGCGAGGCCGTCGCCAGATCTCGGAAAACCTCTGGCAGCCTTCACCCACCGCAGGGGTATAGATGATGGGCAGCATCTCCTCGACGTTCCGCGTGACCAGGGCGTAGAAGAGCGTCTCGTTGACGTTCTGCAGATCGCACATCAGGGTGTAGCGGGCAAAGTCGTCGGGCAGGGAACGAAACGCTCTTAGCCGCCGCGCCACCTGTTCGTCCAGTGTGCCCACGTGAGGGGGCAGCAACCCGTGCAGAGAAAACTCGTCCCGTTCGGACTCTGGAAAGGCCGTCCCCTTGTTGAACATCGGCGAGGTCAACAGCCCCAAGCCGGTCAACGATGTCTCAAGGAACTTCGGCGTCTTGCGCTTCCTGTCCAACGCCGAGATTTTACAGGCGCGGCTCCCAAAATTTGGCGAGGAGTTTGTCCTGCGCACCGGGGCCGGGCCTATATTCGCCCCAGGATTTCCGCGGTAGGACAGTGCATCCCGTTCCCCGGATTGGCAGAGCGCCTTCCCCGCTGAAGAAAGCCACAGAACGTCCCGCCGGCTGAGCTTAGGGAACAGAGGACGCAATAACGCTGCGGTTCGCGCGGGGGGTGTTGCCGTGGACTCCGGTGGCTGGCGCGGAGAAGCGCCGCTGTGGCCCATGGACCTTCGGTCGCATGCGATGCCGGGTTACAGTAATGTGGGTAGTTTGGTGGCCTTCACTGTTCTCTGTACTCTAGGCTGTATGTTCACTCTCTCGGTTAGCCGCCGGGCTGCGGACCGCCTCCGATCGGGCCATCTTTGGGTCTACCGTTCGGATCTTGCCGTCGAGCAGGAAGGCGCGCCCGGCTCGTTGGTCACGCTGCTGGATCCGCGCGGGTTGCCTTTGGGCACGGCGCTCTACTCCTCGACCTCGCAGATCGCGGCTCGGCTGGTCTCATCTCAGCCGGGGCTGACTCGCGCGGAGTATCTGGCTGATGTGCGCACCCGTATCGCTGCCGCTCTGGATCTTCGAAGCCGGCTTGCGCCCAGCTCGCCCGCCAACAATGCGCACCGCATCGTCTTCTCTGAGGCGGACAACCTTCCCGGCATTGTTGCCGACCGCTACAACGATCTTGTGCTGCTGCAACTGCTCACCCAGGGGGTTGCGCAGGAGGACGTTCGTTCCGTCTTCGTCGAAGCTCTCCGCTCAGCCTCTGTGGCCGGCGAGGAGCCGGGCGAGCTGACGATCTGGGAGCGTCCTGACGCTCGCGTCCGAGAGTTGGAGCAGCTTCCCGCACCAGCGGCTGGAGCGCTGTTCAGCACCCAGGCCGAGCCGCCCAGTTCCACCATCTTTTCCCTCAATGGCCTGCGCTTCCATTACGATGCCGCTGCCGGCCAGAAGACGGGAGCCTTTCTGGATCAGCGGCTGAACTATGCCGCCGCGGCTCGCGCCGTGGCTGAAGCGCTTTCGGCGCGACGGTCCGGAGCGGATGGCCCGAGGGCGCTCGACGTCTGCACCTATCAGGGCGGCTTTGCCCTCCATCTGGCCCAGGCGTGCGCCCAGGTGACCGGCGTGGATGCCAGCCGCTCGGCGCTGGAGGCAGCCG
The DNA here is from genome assembly GCA_027335345.1 of Granulicella sp. GTDB lineage: Bacteria > Acidobacteriota > Terriglobia > Terriglobales > Acidobacteriaceae > Granulicella. Next base: position 3,455 of record DAHWOF010000021.1, read on the forward strand.
AACGCAACCTCACCCTGAATCAGGCCCACAATCCTTCGCTCTTTGCAGGCTGTCAGGTGGACTGGATGGAGGCCGACGCCTTTGCGTATCTGCGCCATCTGGACGACACGGCGCGAGCGGACGGTTCACGCCAACCACCCTCCGCAGAACTCTTTGACGCCATCGTTCTGGATCCGCCGGCCTTTGCCAAGTCAAAGCGCGCCGTGGAGGGAGCACTGCGTGGCTACAAGGAGCTGAACCTTCGCGCGCTGCGACTGCTGGCTCCGGGAGGTACGCTGATCACCAACTCCTGCTCTCACCACATCTCGATGGAGGAGTTCACCGCGGTGGTGGCGGCGGCGGCCTCGGATGCGCGCCGCAAGGTTCAACTTCTCCAGCGCAGCGGCGCCGCACCGGACCATCCCGAGATTCTGACGCTTCCGGAGACGGGCTACCTCAAGTGCCTGATCTGCCGGGTGGAGGGGTAAGCCTCCGGCGCTGCCGAGGCTCCGTCCCGGCAACGGCGAAGAGGCGGTTAAGCGGTCAATCGCTATCCAGGGAGCGCATCTGCTGGATGTAGAGCGAAGAGAGGAACTTCCGGCCTGTGCTGGCGGCGGACATGTAGCGCCGCTTGCCGAAGATCGGCCGGTCGAACCAGGCGCGATCGAACTTGCCCAGAATGGACCACGCGATGCCTGCGTAGCCATTGGGATCGCGCCCATCGATCTGGTAGCGGTCATTCAGGTAGATGGCCACCTTCATCGCGATGCGCGCGTTGGGGGTCCACTCCAGGATCTTCTTGGCCCAGTACATGCGCAGCACGTTGTGCATCCAGCCAAAGCGCACCATCTGGATCTGGGCGGCATTCCAGAGGTCGTCATGGGTCTGGGCCCGCTCCAACTGGGGCAGCTTGTAGAGCACGGGGCGCTGATCCCTATCGTGCTCCTCGATGGTTCTCTGCGCCCAGGCGTCGGCGCAGGCCGGCGAGTCGTAGCCGGGCTGATAGCGCACGAAGTTGACGCTCAACTCTCGCCACACAATAAGTTCGTTGAAGAAGCTGGAGCGGGCTGCCTCCAGCTCCTTCGGATGCTGCGCGGCTGCCGCCTCCACGGCCATGGCGATGGTCTGCGGCCCGATGTGGCCGAAGTGCAGATAGGGGCTCATCCGGCTGCTTCCGTCCAGTTCCGGATGGTTACGATCATCGGGGTAGCCCGGCAGGATGACGGCGCAGAAGTGTTGCAGGCGCCTTTGTGCCGCGTGGCTGCCTCCGGTCCAGGCCTCAACGGGTGGCACACTGCGATCCAACTCCGTCCAACCGCGGGTGATGTCACCTTTCACATCCTCGGCGAAGAGGCCGCGTGGCTGCCGCCAGGGAATCTGTGCGCCGGCATTGGCGTAAGCGGTGAGAAACCCCGGCAGGGCGCGCAGCAGCCGCGGACGCGCCACCGCGGCGCTGAACTGGGCCTTCTCCAGCAGGCGAGAGGGCACAATCACATCGGCATCGACGGTCCAGAAGGGAACCTTGAGCTGCCCGGCGATGTTCATACGCCAGAGCTCCGGCCCGCGCAGGGGATTCTCATCGCCGATGACCAAGGCCGCCTGAACCTCGGTGAAGAAGCGCAGAGGATCCTCCTGGGGCGTGCGGCGCAGGATGAAGCCCACGTTCCGCTCGGCGCACTCCTCGGCGGCATCCGGCAGTCCCTGGCTGAGGAAGGCGTAGTGACGCAGGTTGGCGTGGGGAAAGTTGCTGATGGCGGCAAAGTAGGTCACCACCGGCAGACCCAGGGCGTTGCCAGCGGCGATCGCCACATCCAGGGCGTGGTTGTCGCGCCCGCGCTGAGCGCGCTGCATCCAGTACACAATGCATCTGCCCTCCGGGAGCGGAACGCCGGCTCGACGAACCTGGATCCGAACATCCTGGACCAACTCGCGTAGCGCCTTTGGCACACGCTGGTCGGCGGCCATCTCCTCGGCCAGGCGCAAGAAGGCGAGATCCTTCTCTGCGGCGGTCCATCCGCTCCGCGTTTGTGGTTGGGGGGGCTGCAAAGGTCTCTCCGTCCTTACTACTCCAAGCTACCTCATGGGTTGCGGTGGGCCGAAGCAATCTTCCGCAGAGGCGGAGTGCGCAAGGCTGGGGATGGAGGGAGGGGAGTACGTCCCGAAGCTTCTGTCGAAGCGGTTAAGCGGAGAGCGGCGGAGGTCATGCCCATGGGATATCCATCTGCGCGAAGATTCGGCTAGGATCGTTGTTGCGAGGATCGTTCTTGTCAGAAGATTCCATCTCCGGCGCTTCTAATCCCTCCGTGGCGAAGCATTCCGCATTGGAGAGCATTGAGACGATTACCCTGCGCCCGGCGACCACCGAGGACGCCCCCGCGCTGGCGCTGACCGGAGCGGCCACCTTTCTGGAGGCCTTCACCTGGATGTTGCCCGGCCCCGACATCGTGGCTCACACCCAGAAACACCATACGGTGGAGGTCTACGCGCACTACCTGGCCGAGCCCAGCTCGCGAGTGACCCTGGCCGTCACCGGTCCGGCGGTTGATTGCCCGGACCAGCCCGGCTCGGTGGTGGGCTACGTTTTGATCTGTGCCCCGGAGTTGCCCTCGTTTCCTGTTTTGCCCACGGATGTGGAGCTGAAGCGCATCTATCTCTTCTCGCGTTTTCGCTCGGCTCCGGTGCTGGACGCCTCCGGCCGGCTGATTGCCAACCTTCGTCCTGCGCAGGCGCTGATGGATGCTGCCGTGGCGGATGCCCGCGCTCTGGGCGGTGCCCGGCTGTTGCTGGGCACGCATGCGGGCAACTCCCGGGCGATCGCGTTTTACCGCCGCAACGGCTTTCGAGAGGCTGGGACAAGGCTCTTTCAGGTGGGCAGCCGGCAGTGCAGCGACCTGATCTTTGCTCGGCAGCTTTGACCTGATCTTTGCCGGGTAACTTTAGGTTTTCCAGCATCTTTTTCCTCAGGAAACACGTCTTATGAATGTGGTAGACTAGAATCGCTGGAGACGTGCGCGCCCCCGAGTCGCCGAAGCCTCACCCTTGAGAACTTCCGCCTGCGCCCGCGGCCTTGACCGCATCCTCGTTCCAGCGATCCCGATACAACCCGGGGAGATCTCCGTCTGCGCGCACTGAGAGATCAGCGCCAGGCCTTTCCCCCGCAATTGATCAGGAGGCTCGGTTGCGCGCGAGCCTTCTTGATAGGAGCGCCTCAGTGGCTGAAGAACTCGATAAGTACGAAGAAGATGTGGAGCATATCATCGATGCCGGCAAGGAGAAGGGCTATCTGACCTTTGGTGAGGTCAATGACCTGCTTCCGGGGGATATCACCTCGCCGGACGAACTCGATGACCTGATGGCCACTATCAATACGCAGGGCATCGACGTCCTGACGGAGGGCCGCCGCGGCTCGCGCGACGAGGAACGCGACGTGGACTCCGAGTCCGGAGAAGACTCCGACGACGTCGAGTTGGACCTGACGCCGGGCACACTGGAGAAGACCAACGATCCGGTGCGCATGTACCTGCGCGAGATGGGCACGGTTCCGCTGCTCACCCGCGAGGGCGAGGTCGAGATCGCCAAGCGCATCGAGCGCGGCCAACTTCGCGTCATGAAGGCAATCTCGCGTTCGACCATCGTGATTCGCGAGATCATCGGTCTGGGCGAAGACCTGAAGCGCGGCGTGCGCAACATCAAGGAAGTGGTGACCTTCGATGAAGAGGAACTCACCGAGGAGATCCTTGCGGCGCGCGTCAAGCAGACGGTGGCCCGCACCGATGAACTGGTCAAACACCAGAAGAAGGCAGCGGAGTATCTGGCAAGGTACCTGGATCCACAGGGCAAGGAGGCCAAGGCCAAGGCTCGTTACGCACGCAAGAACCTCTGGCTGATGGGCCGGGAGAATGTCTACGTCTCGCGGATCGTCCGGGAGTTCAAGTACACCAACAGCGAGAAGAAGCGCTTGCTGGACAAGGTGAACAAGACGCTGGACTCCATGCGCACGCTGGAGCGCCAGATTCGCTCTCTGGAGGCCAAGCACGAGGCGTCGCGTTCCGAGGAACTCAAGAAGGAGTACCGCCGGCAGCAGAAGAACTGCCGCATCGATCTCGATCGCATGGAGGCTGATGCCGGCATCTCGCACGACGCTCTGAAGCGCACCCAGCGGGAGATCATCCAGGGCGATATGGACGCCGAAAAGGCCAAGCGTCAGCTCATTGAGGCCAACCTTCGCCTGGTGGTGTCCATCGCCAAGAAGTACACCAACCGCGGCCTGCAATTCCTGGACCTGATTCAGGAGGGCAACATCGGCCTGATGAAGGCGGTGGACAAGTTCGAGTACCGCCGCGGCTACAAGTTCTCCACGTATGCCACCTGGTGGATTCGCCAGGCCATCACCCGCGCCATCGCGGACCAGGCCCGCACCATCCGCATTCCGGTGCACATGATCGAGACCATCAACAAGCTCATCCGCACCAGCCGTCAACTGGTGCAGGAACTGGGCCGCGAGGCCTCCTCTGAGGAGATCGCCAAGCGCATGGACATCCCGGTGGCCAAGGTGCGCAAGGTCCTCAAGATCGCCCAGGAGCCCATCTCACTGGAGACGCCCATCGGCGAAGAGGAAGACTCGCATCTGGGCGACTTCATCGAAGACCGCATGGCCGTGAGCCCGTCAGACGCGGTGATCTCGGTGAACCTGAAGGAGTACACCTCGCAGGTGCTGCGCACGCTGACGCCCCGTGAGGAGCGGGTGATCAAGATGCGCTTCGGCCTGGAGGATGGCAGCGAGCACACCTTGGAAGAGGTTGGCCAGAGCTTCCAGGTGACGCGCGAGCGCATCCGCCAGATCGAGGCCAAGGCGCTGCGCAAGCTGCGCCACCCCAGCCGCTCGCGCAAGCTCAAGGCGTTTGTGGATGGCGTCAAGGAGATCTAAGCGGAGAACCTGCGGTTGAGATTCCGAAAGGGGCGCTCTGAATAGGGCGCCCCTTTTTGAGCGTTGAAGGTACTGTGTGGCGGGTTGGGAGAATCTGCGGGACGGCTATGCCGCGGCGTGGTCCTGCGTGGATGAGGATAGAGCTCTCGAGTTCGTTCAGGGTTCGACGCAACGCGAGACGCGTCAGAGCGATCCGCCACAGGCCTCGGCGTGAATGCGGCAGCCGGGCTGTGTATGCTCCTCCCGGAGGTCGCGGCTATAGCACTTTCAGTAGTGACGGGCGCCCCGAAGATGGCTTTCAGTGGCGTTTTCATTGGGAAAAACGCTCATCGATGTCGGGGCATCTGTCTACGCCTACACTGAAAATGCAATAGGGATTGGCTTCCTCCCCGGTCTCAAGAGCGAGACCCGAGGCGCCCAGGGTGTCGTGATTCGTCAGATGTGGGCCGTACGGAAGATCTCGGAAGCGCAGACGCGAGAGGGTGAGTTGCGGGCTTGCGGGGAGGTTCGCGTATCCATGGATGCACCTGCCTGGCGAAGATTTCTCATCCTGCAACATTGTCTGCGTAGCCTTCGACTATGCGCCTGAGCTTCGTCGTCCCCGCGTTCAACGAGGAGGCCTATCTACCAGCTTGTCTCGAGTCCATCCTGAAGCAGATCGATCCGGCCGCCAGCGGCCTTCCGCCGGGAAGCTGCGAGGTGATCGTGGTGAACAACGCCAGCACGGACCGCACCGGCGAGATCGCCCGCAGCTTCCCTGGAGTGGTCGTGGTGGAGGAGCCTCGTAAGGGCCTTACCTTTGCCCGGCAGGCCGGCTTTGCGGCCAGCTCCGGAGAGCTTATCGCCAACGTCGATGCCGACTCTCGCCTAACCCCCGGCTGGGTTGAAAAGGTGCTATCCACCTTCGCCGCCGCCCGGGCCGCTGAGGCTGCGCTCGAAAATAGGGGTGCGGCGAAGGGCAGGGCCAGGCGTCCGCTGGTGGCCTTCTCCGGGCCCCTGGTCTACTACGACCTCTCGCCTCGTCAGCGCCGTCTGGTTCAAGTATTTTATGGGACGGCCTGGGCCACCTACGCGATCAATCGCTACATCCTGCGCGTCGGATCGATGGTGCAGGGAGGCAACTTTGTGGTGAGCCGCGCCGCGCTTGAGGCTATCGGAGGTTTCAATCTGACCATCAGCTTTTATGGAGAAGATACGGACATCGCCTGCCGTCTCCATCCGGTGGGCGAGGTTCGCTTCAGCTTTCATCTGAGGATGTGGTCCTCCGCGCGCCGGCTCAAAAGCGAAGGCATGCTCACCATGGCCGCGCGTTACTCCATCAACTACCTTTGGACGGTGTTCTTCAAACGTCCCTACACGGGAGCGTATGTCGACATTCGCGAGGGCAAGATTCTTCCGGCCTCCACCCCCTCCCGCGTTCGAAACGAAGGTTGAGAAGGGACGGCCTCTTACCTGCGCCCAGGGGTCTGGGTAGCGAGCGAGCCGCGCTTCCAGAAGATGGGCTTCCTGGAAAGGGTCTGTCAAGAGGCATCTGTTGCAGGCGTCATGTGCGGGTCCGTAGCCTACGCTGCTTCAGCGATCTTTACACCCACTCCATGCCCGCGCCGAGGTCATGTTCCAGGCGGTTTACGCCCTGAAAGGCCAGGCTGAGCGGAGCGGAGAGCCCACGCGAGGTTCCCAGCCGCACCACCTGGATGGCGGCCTGCAAAAGCCGCGGAGGATGGCCTTCGGGCCATAGTTCGGCAAACGGGCGCATCACGCCATTTTGATCCGGGTGGAAGGCGCGCTCATCCCAGCGTTGCCAGCCGGGCAGGAACTCGGGGAAGTCGGTAACGGCGTTCAGTGTCGAGCGCAGGATCCTCTGTTCCCAGTTTCCCCGGTACTGGGGAAGAAAGTGTACGTGGCTCACCCGGTCGATGCGGATCTCTTCGACGAAGTCGTTGAAGCTGGTTGCGCAGGTGAGGTTGATATTGGCGTTTGGTTCCAGGCCATGCCGGTCGCCACCGGAGATCAGCAGATGGCCGGTCTCGCGGGCCAGTTGGGCGGCGTCGCGATTCTCGCGGACATGGCGCAAGCCATTCAACTCGATGGCGTGGACGGTACGGCCGGCCTGGCGCAGGAAGCGGCTCACTTCACGGCGGTGGACGGAGCCAACCTTGTGCAGATCCCAGAGCGGGTGGTTGAAGACGATGAGCACCTGTGGGCTCTCGTGCAGCTCGCGCAGCATGCTCAGCAGCCGCGCATCCATCTCTTCCGAGCTGCGAGCTGCCTCGGTAGCGGCATGAGCCTCAGCCGTGTAACGCTGCAGGCGGGCCATCCACTCGATGCCGCTGCGGCTGGGAAGGTTATGAATGCCCAGATGGAAGATGGTCTGACCGAAGGGAGCGGACCACTCCAGGCTCACCGGGATATGCCGCGAGGAAGGGATGGTTCGCAGCAACAGGGGAGCCTCGATCGAGTCGTGGTCGGTGATGGATACCAAGGGGCTCAGCCCCAGTCGTTGCACCTGCCTGGACTCCAGGTCATAGGCCATCCGGGGCTGCAGCGGCGGTCTCCAGTTGGCGCGGGCATAGTCCAGCACGATCCCGTAGCGTGCGCTGCGACCGCGGTAGAACTCGAAGACCGCCTTCAAGCCCGGTAGAGCGGTGACCAAGGCATGGACGAATCCGAGGGTCTCCTCGGATACGCTGGTATGGCTATGCAAGGAGACGCCCGTGGTGAACTCTCCGCTTGCGTGCGGCTGCTTCCATTGGCTGGTAACGATGGATTGCATCGGCGGGCCTCCTTGCGCAGTTCTCCTGACTGCCACCAGCATGCCGGACGGATGCGAATGCACCTTTACCGCAGCAAGAATAGAGTCTGAATTCTTTGCTTCAGGTTCCCTGGAGGGTACTGGCTCGATGCGGAGCTGCGCGAGTCACAGCGCGCCTCCGGGTAGGCTGTTCCGCACCAAATGGGCGAGTTTACAACCCATCCGCTCCCGGCATCGGTCTGCTGGTTCCCCCGAGGACGGCACTTGGGGTGCGCGGGAGGCTGGAGAAGTTGGCGGACGGTAGCTGAATGATCCGTGGGAGTCCTCCCGCGGAGTGGTCGGGGCTCTCAACCGGCCTGATAAGGGGCCAGATAACGGCTCTCGAAGATCTCACCGGGTAGCGGCTTGCTTAGGTAGAATCCCTGCATCTCATTGCAGCCGAGCATCTTCAGCAGCCGAGCTTGCTCGGCGGTCTCGACTCCTTCGGCCACCACCTTGAGGTTGAGCGAGTGCGCCAGGTTGATGATGGTGGAGACCTGCGCCAGCCCCTCGGGAGCCTCCGTCAGATCGGTAACGAAGGTGCGGTCGATCTTGAGGGTATCCAGGGGAAGCTTGGAGAGATAGCTGAGCGAAGAGAAGCCAGTGCCAAAGTCATCGATGGCGATGCTGACGCCCATGTCGCGGATGGTGCGCAGGGTGGCGATGCTGTACTCTACGTCCTCCATGATGAGGCCCTCGGTAATCTCCAGTTCGAGGCTGGCGGCGGCATCGCCATCGCTGCCCACGGCGCGCTCGATGTCGCTGATGAAGTGACGGTTGCGAAGCTGCAGGGGAGAGACGTTGACGGCCAGGCGCACGGCCGGCAGGCCGGCGCGGCGCCAGCGCAGGTAATCGTCGATCGCCTTGCCCAGCGCCCAGCGTCCCACCTCATAGATCAGCCCGGTCTCCTCCAGCATCGGGGTAAAGCGGGCCGGAGGCACCAAACCGGTCCGCGGATCGTTCCAGCGGATGAGCGCCTCGGCTCCGGTCAGCTTGCCGGTTGCCAGGTTCATCTTGGGCTGATAGTGCAGCATGAACTCGTGCTTGTCCAGCGCCTGCCGGAGTTGATTTTCCAGGACAAACTTCCCGGCCATCATCTCGGTCATCTTGGGGGTGTGGAAGAGATACCGATTGCGGCTGGTCTTGGCCTGCTTGAGCGCGGCCTCAGCGTGTTTGAACAAGGTATCGGCGCTCGATCCATCTTCCGGGAAGATGGAGATGCCCACCTTGGCGCTGATGCGGAAGGTGGCAGTTTTGACCCCAAACGGGTGGTCGCGCAGCGCCTTCATCCATCCTTCGACCAGCATGGTCACGTCATCTTCCTGCCGGATCTCGGGGATCACCACGGCAAAGTGGTCGGCGCCCAGCCGCGCCAGCAGGTTGACGTCGCCGGTCTCGCGGATCAGCCACTTGGCGACCTGACGCAGGAGCCTGTCCCCAGCCAGTTGGCCTAGGCTGTCATTGATGTTTTTGAAGCGTTCCAGATCGATGAGAAATACCGCCAGCTTCTTTTCTCCGCTAATGGCTGCGCGCAGATGCTGCGCCACGCGATTCAGAAACAGGGTGCGGTTGGCCAGGCCGGTGAGGGGGTCATAGTAAGCGAGATAGTTCAGCTTGCGCTCTTTTTCGATGTGGTCGATGGCGAAGGAAAGGTTGGCGGCCAGTTCCACCAGTTGCCGCTCCTCTTCCGTATCGAACGCGCTGATCTCAGAGGTATACAAGATCAGCGCCCCTATAGGGTTGCCAGACCGGTGCAGCGGCAGGGCGGCTAGAGATCTCCAGCCGAACGCCGCGCTATGCCGGCCCCAGGGGGTATCGGGCGGCTGGTGCTGAACGTTCGGGAGCCATACCGGCCGGTTCTCCCGGATCGCGATGCCCGCCGGTCCCTCGAGCAGAGGCAGCTCGTCTTCGATCTGGCGCAGGTACTCCTCACAGCGAGCGCCGTGGCTGGCTACCACCCGCAACTGCGATCCCTCCGGGTTCATCACCCCGATCCAGGCCAGGGAGAACGCGCCGGCCTCGACGGCAATGCGGCAGGCGTCGCCGAAGAGTTCATCGCGATCATGAGCCCGCATCACCAGAGCCTGCATCCGGCTCTGCATGGTCAGAATCCGGTTCAAGTGGCGAATCCTGATCTCGGTCGCCTTGCGCTCGGTGATGGCGCGCACCGAGGCCAGCGTGTACATCGCTCCTGGCTCTCCATAAGGATTCAGGCTGACCTCGACGGGGAACTCCGATCCATCCGCGTGCAGAGCGGTCAACTCCATCCCAATGCCCATCTCGCGCACGCGCGGCGCCGTGAAGTACTGCTCCAGTTGCTTGGCGTGGGAGGCGCGATACCGCTCCGGCAGCAGATCCCCTATTTGTTTTCCTGTGAGCACGCCTTCTTCGTATCCGAACAGATGGCACACACGCTCATTGCCCAACACGATGACGCCCTGCGTATTTACCAAGAGCATCGGATTCGGGACAAGAGCCAAGAAGTGCGCGATTCCATCCATGTTTGAGCTTCCCGAAGAGTTCGCATTCCCTCACCGGATGGCCGGGGAAGTTCGCTCCATTTCAGATCGTCCTTTCGCCTGCTCTTCCAGCATGCATTGCCGTTGGGCCGCAACGTCGCACAGCGGAGCCAGGCAACTCCTAACCCAACTGGGTTGGTTTTGGGCCGTTGCCATTGTTCCACATCGGACGCCTGTGATCTTGGTTATATCAGAGGCGACTCGATTGTCATTACCCGTAAGGTGCTCTCCTTCCGTGCTGGAATAAAGAAGATCATCGCTGGATCCATCGCGGCGCGACAGGGGCGGGCCGAGGTTGGTTCGCTATGTCGTCTGGGAGCAGTTTCTGTTTCTCGTTTGCCTCTTCGGTCATTCTGCTTACCCTCTTTGCATGATCGACTCCGTCTCTGAAGCCAGCGGAAGGGGGTTCCAAAGGCCTTGGCGAACGCCAGCATCCTGGAGCAGCTCGCTGGGGATGGGCGCACGGCGGGAGCGGTCTTTTGGGAAAGACTCCGGCTTGCGCAGTAGCTTCGCCGGCCATCAAGCGCACGACGAGTGGAGGAAGCGGGAGACGCCGAAGCGGTGTGAGAAAGGGGGTCTTGTCTTCCTTCCGCAGTGCGCCGTTCCGGGTGCGGGTGTATTCCAACCGTTCGGGAGCGTATGTGGACGCGTATCTGGAAGCCTATCTGGGAGCTGGTTCCGGTTGTAGCGAAAGAGAAAAGAGGGGGGCTCGGAGGTTTCACGGCGGGTCTAACTGGAGTGCTGTTCCTGTTTCAGTTCGATCTCAGGTTTCTTGAAGTCCAGCACCGGGGCCTTCTCCGAGGAGTACGCAGCGCGATTTCTTCCTGCGCGCTTGGCGCGATACATGGCTTCATCGGATAGCCTGCGCAGCGAGGTCGCGTCGGTGGCATCGTCAGGATAGATCGCCACGCCCACGCTGACGGTTACGCCCAAGGCTCCGAAGGCCAACTCCACGGGAGCTTCAAAGACGCGCATCAGGCTGGCCGCGACCTTCTCCGCATCGGAAGGTTTGCTCAATCCGCTCACCACAGCGGTGAACTCCTCTCCCCCGGTGCGTGCGATGGTGTCCACCTTGCGAATCTTGCTCTTCAGCCGCGCCGCCACCTCCTTGAGGCACTCATCACCGACGAGGTGACCGTAGGTGTCATTGATGAGCTTGAAGTGGTCCACATCGATGGTGAGCACGGCGGCCCGGCGCTCTTCCACGCGGCAGGACTGCAGGCACTGCTCCAGCCGCTCCTCGAGCAGTTGCCGGTTGGGCAGTCCGGTCAATGCATCGTGCTGAGCCCTAAAGGAGAGTTCCCGGTCCAGCTTCAATCGGTCGGTGATGTTTCTGGCGATCACCAGGCGCGCCTTCTGACCCAGATAGGCGATCTCCCGCTCGACACGGTTGACCCAGACCACACTTCCATCCCTGTGCCGGTGCCGCTCCCGGACTCCACCTTCGGCCGTTCCGCCCAGCATGTGTTCCATCTCTTCGGCTTCGCCATCGGGCGGCACCTCCAGATCTTGTATGCGCAGCGCCTGGAACTCGGCCAGGGTGTAGCCGTACTGCTTCAGCGCCGTCTCATTGGCGGTCAGGATGTGCCCTCCCTCGGTGTCACAGATCCACATGGGATGGGGGTGGGTGTCAAAGAGCAGGCGGAAGTCCTCGTACAGGTCGCGAAAGGTCTCCGCGGCCCGCGCTTTGTCTTCGGCTGCGTCCTCCAGTACGTAAAGGATCATCGAGCCACCGACAAAGTACTTGGGAAAGTTCCAGAATTCATCCAGCACATTCTGCAGCCAGGCGGGACTGGCTGGGAATGCTCGCAACAGGTAGAAAGCTGCCCAGGCAAGGAATCCGAAGGTGGTTGACCACTGCAGCACGGATCGACCGCTCTTCTGCTTCGTACCCGCAAACAACACGGCCGCGGTCAGCAGAGCCTGCACCATCACTGCGTTGGCCAGGTTATCCGCCGGCGTCAGCAGCGCATAGACGGCCAGTCCTGATCCATAGACTGCGCCGACGGCAAACGTCAGAATCATCTTGCGCAGCGGTCTTTGCCGCTGCAGATGGTAGGTCACCGCCAACACCACACACTCGCCCAGCAGCAACCCCACAGCCAGTTCCACCCGCGGAACCGGCAGGAAGTCCTGGATGTCCACCATCGCCATGGTTGCCGGCGTCACGGCGAGCCCGGCGAACAGGGCTCGCCGCACCCCATAGTCCTTGGCGACGGCGGAGAACACAAAAGCAATGATGCCCAACATCGTGAAGTCGAAACACAGGGCGTTCTCCAGCCGTGGCAGCGGCGCATGGGCCTCGCCCACGGCCCACAGGAAGTAACCCACAAGGATGAAGATCCAGCCGGCGAACCAGAACCGGAAGTCGGCCTGCGGACGTCTCCACTGCTGCAGTCCAAAGAACAGGACTAGCAACGTCAACAGCACGAGATCAGATACAGGACCTTGCATGGCACTCTACTTTCAAACTCTCACGCCTGAAGCACGGGCCCGATCTGCAATCTACGGAACTGCCGCTCGGGAGGTAATGACCCACCAGCGTGCCGGCAGGCGAATCGTGGTACGAACGGTCGATTCGCTGTACTTCTCTTTTCGGCCCCTTGACTCTGAAAACTCAAATTGTGTCACTTTCAGACAACTGATCCTGATCTCCTCTCAACCGACGATGCTCTAACTGCGTACCTGCCCGGGAATCTGCCCGCCGAGCCCTCATCTCCGGAATCCAAGGGCGCGGTTCCCAGCGGGGAAAGACGGCCACGGTGGCTTATCCCTGCCGTTCCCGCAGAGCAAGGACGGGGGATGTCCGCGTTTCCCACTGGCTCGCTGAAGAGCGGCGGGGGAGCTGGCGCCCTGCGGAGAAGGACCGCAGCCTCCGCAGCGCATTCCCGGCCCTACGCAAACTGACCCATGCACCTTGGCCCGAAGTACCTTGGCCCCTGGTCCACAGTTCCTTGGCCGCCGGCTGCCCTTGCGGTGAGCGAACGACCATCTTCTGTCCTGCCGGTCTGGCAGGTTTCCCCCAGGCCTGGCGTGCAGGATAGCCCGGCAGCACAACCTCCGTGGTGCGGTGAAGGAGTCTTCGATCCATTCAGCCACGGTTCGGCGGGGATCGATCTAGCCTGGCTTCCAGACGCAGAGAGGATGGACCTGCAATGACGGAATCTTACCTTACTGCAAGCACTTGCAGCGCACGAAGGTTTCCACAAAGCTTCCCAACTTTCGTCACCTATCCCGGTATCCACAGGACATTCGAAGGTAACGAGTTCGGCTTGGTTGTAGCGCTGCCAGGCTCCTGGCTGTGGCCCAGGGGAAGGCAGCGGTCAGAGGTGGTGGTCCCGCCGCCGAGCCGGGAGCTGGAGGTTGGCTCCAGCCGGGCGCGGTGGGCCAGTTTCTGACCTTTGGCGATCAGGGCAAACCAATGAATCTGCGGCGATTCTGTTCTTCAGGCACCTCTGCCCAAGGGCGCTGTCCGGCCCTGTCCAACCGCTATAATGAAGGCTGACATGCCTGACGAGATCAACGACAATCCCCTTCTCCCCCTTGGTCCCAACGATCCTTCCCGGCCGGATGGGATCTCCAGGAACCCATCAGCTTCCGGGGCTCCCGTCGAGCCTTCGGCCCCGGGCGCTCCTGGTGAGCCCTCGGCTCCGGGCGCTCCCACCGGCCCGGGCGCGTTGAACATGCTCTCCATCAATATCGAAGAAGAGATGCGCCGCTCCTACCTGGACTACTCGATGTCGGTGATCATCGGCCGCGCTCTGCCCGACGTCCGCGACGGTCTTAAGCCGGTGCATCGGCGGATCTTGTACGGCATGCAGGAGATGGGACTGCAGTTCAACAAGAAGTACACCAAGTCGGCCAAGGTGGTGGGCCATGTGATGGGCAACTACCATCCCCACGGCGATGCGGCGATCTACGACACGATGGTTCGACTGGCGCAGCCCTTCAGTCTGCGCTACACGCTGATCGATGGTCAGGGCAACTTCGGCTCGATCGATGGCGACCCGCCCGCCGCCATGCGTTACACCGAATCGCGTCTCAGTCGGATTGCGTCGGAGATGCTGGCCGATATCGACAGTGATACCGTCGACTTCACTCCCAACTACGATGAGTCCACCACCGAGCCTACGGTCCTGCCGGCGCGCATTCCCAACCTGATCATCAACGGTGGAACCGGAATCGCGGTGGGCATGGCGACCAACATTCCGCCGCACAACCTGACCGAGACGCTGAACGCCACCATCGCCTTGCTTCAAAAGGAGAAGGGGGAGTTGCGTTCGGACCTTGATCTGGTGCTGGAGCACGTCAAGGGTCCAGACTTTCCCACAGGCGGCTTCATCTACGGCCGCGCCGAGATCCGCAAGACGTACCAGACGGGCCGGGGACGTTTCATGATGCGCGCCAAGTGTGGCCTGGAGAACATCTCGGGCGGACGCCAGGCGATCATCGTCACGGAGATTCCGTATCAGGTCAACAAGTCCAACCTGATCAAGCGCATCGCCGAACTGGTGAATGACAAGACGATCGATGACATCTCCGACGTGCGTGACGAGTCGGATCGCAACGGCATGCGCATCGTCATCGAGCTGAAGCGCGGAGCGCAGAACGAGATCGTTCTGAACCAGCTCTACAAGCACACCCAGATGCAGGAGAGCTTCTCGATGATCTTCCTGGCGGTGCACAACGGCCAGCCCAAGGAGCTGTCTCTCCCGGACGCGATCCACGCCTTCATCGACCACCGCATCGATGTGGTGCGGCGGCGGACCGCGTTTCTGCTGAACAAGGCTCGGGAGCGCGAGCACGTTCTGTTGGGCTACCAGATCGCCCTGGATCATCTGGATACGGTCATCAAGATCATTCGCCAGTCGAGTTCGCGCGCCAGCGCCCGGGAGAATCTCTTCGCTTACTTCAGCAACCGCCGCATCGCGCTGAATGGCGCGGAGCTGGCCGGGGTCCGTCTGGATCCGTCCAAGTACGCGATTGATCTTGCCGGGGGCAGCGTCAGCGCTCAGTTGGCCAACAACTCCGCGGGCTCCCTGATCCTGAGCTATCGCCAGATCGACGCGATTCTGGAGCTGCAGCTTTACCGTCTGACCCAGCTCTCCATCGATGAACTGCTCAATGAGCTGCGCACCATTCGCGAGAACATTGCGGAGTATGAGTCCATCCTGGCCTCGGAGAAGAAGTTGCGCCGGGTGATCGTCAAGGAGCTGGAAGAGATTCGCGACAGGTACGGCGACGTTCGCCGCACCATCATTCTGGACGAGAGCACCGAACTGACGCTGGAGGACCTGATCGCCGATGAGCAGGTGGCCGTCACCGTCTCCAACACCGGCTACCTGAAGCGGACGCCCATCACCACCTACCGCCAGCAGAAGCGCGGGGGCACCGGCCGCCTGGGCATGAAGACCCGTGAGGAAGACTTCGTGGCGCAGTTGATCATCGACAGCACGCACGCCTATCTGCTCTGCTTCACCAATACGGGGCGGATCTATTGGCTCAAGGTCTACGAGATTCCCGACGTGGGCGCGGCGGGCAAGGGTAAAGCGATGGCCTCCCTGATCGATCTGCAGCCGGGTGAAAAGGTGGTGACGATTCTTCCGGTGCGCAACCTGGATGAAGAGGGCAAGTACGTGCTGTTTGCCACGCGCAACGGTACGGTGAAGAAGACCGCGTTGCGCGACTTCTCCAACGTGATGGCCCGCGGCATCATCGCTATCGGGATCGACAAGGACGACGAGCTGATCACGGCCAAGATCACCGACGGGCAGCAGGTGATCTTCCTGGCGACCCACGAGGGCATGGCCATCCGTTTCAACGAACAGGATCTTCGGCCCATGGGACGGCCGGCCTTCGGGAACCGGGGCATCAACCTGAAGAAGGGCGACTATGTGATCGGGGCCGCGGTGACGCCCTCCAACGAGGCGCGCAACCAACAGCGCATGGCCAGGGCCGCCGAGGCGGGCCTGACCTCGCAGGTGGAGCGTGTGCTCGACGAAGCCTCCGACTCAGCCGCCTCCCAGCCCCTGACGCTGGCCGAGGCCGACGATACCGTGGCTGCGCCCGTGGTCTCTCCAGAGGTGCAGGAGAAGCTTGCCCGGCTGGATGAAAAGCTCGGCCTCTGCCCCTGCCTGATCCTGACGGTGAGCGAAAACGGCTACGGCAAGCGGACCGATGTGGATGCCTACCGCCTGCAGTCGCGCGGCGGCAAGGGCGTGATCAACATGAAGACTACGGCCAAGATCGGCAA
>DAHWOF010000043.1 GCA_027335345.1 Granulicella sp.
GTCATGGGAAAGGCTGCCTCCACACGGCGAAAACTACGCTCTGACAACGTAGTTATGCCACAGAAAAGACGGCCTTTCCAGTTATATTTTTGCCCGCTGACTTTCCCCTTCAACTGTCGCCGTGTGAGATATGCAGGTTAGGCTCTACGCCCCCAAGGAGCCAGCGCTGAAGATGAAAGCGGACTTGCTCTGTGGAGATACGATTACCGGCCAAGCCAGTTGGAGAAAACAGCCGGCGATGGCCGGGCTCCATGTTCCGCTGCCAGGAAGATGGCTCTAGCTGGAGCGATAGTTTGTGAACTGCAGTTCGAGGCCAAGATCCTTGCCGCGCAGCAGCGCCATGATCTGTTGCAGCGTGTCGCGATCCTTGCTGGTCACCCGGACCATATCCCCCTGGATGCTGGCCTGCGCCTTAAGTTTGGAATCCTTGATGGTGGCGACGATCTTCTTGGCGGCATCCGAAGAGATTCCCTGCTTGAGCTTGATCTTCTGGCGGACCGAGGAGTTGGCTGCCGGTTCGACCTTCTCATATTCAAGGTTTTTGAGGGAGACGTTGCGTTTGACGAACTTCTGCGCCAGGATTTCGATCACCGCTTTGAGGGTGTACTCATCCTGGGAGGCCAACTGTACAGTATCCTGTCCTTCCAGGGTAATGGAGGACTTCGAGTTCTTCAGGTCAAAGCGCGCATGAATCTCCTTGCTCGCCTGGTCGATGGCGTTCTTTACCTCCTGAATCTCTACCTTGCTTACGATATCGAAGCTGTTATCAGCCGCCATAGGTTGCTCCTCTTGCCAATGAGATGCGTCTGGTAGGTGATAGCGTTAGTCTCTCAGACGTGCTGCGAAACAGATTGTGACGCTGGGAATAGCGCCCCGAAGTTGGAAGTGGTGCTTTCCGCCAGTTGAGCGGCAGAGACCCCGCGCAGCGCGGCGACGAACTGCGCCGTATGGGCGACGAATGCGGGCTCGTTGGTCTTGCCGCGCAGCGGAATGGGGGCCAGAAATGGGGCGTCGGTCTCGACCAGGATTCGATCCGAGGGCGCTCTGGCGGCCACTGCCTGAATGACGGTGGACTTGGGATAGGTCACGTTGCCCGCAAAGGAAAGATAAAAACCAGCGACCAGCGAGCGCTCTGCTTGCTCCTGGTTGCCGGAGAAGCAGTGCATGATGCCGGGCAGTCCGGTGGGGATCCAATGCTCGCGGATGAGACCGAGAAGATCCTCCCAGGCGTCGGCCGAGGCAAACTTTTCCTTCGCGGCCGGCGTGGCGAGTTCGGAGGTGCGGCAGTGGATGATGATGGGCTTGCCCACCTCTGCTGCGATCCTCATCTGGGAGATGAAGGCTGATTGCTGAACAGGGATCTCGGGGTTGTCCAGATGATAGTAGTCCAGCCCGATCTCTCCGATGGCCAGGCAGCACGGGTCCTGGGCGAGAGTAGCGAGCTTGGCCAGGGCCTCGGGAGAGGCGCGATGCGCCTCCTGCGGATGGATACCGGCCGAGGCCCAGATCTCGGGAGTACGCTCGCTGTGAGCGTGGGCCAGTTCCAAAGCCCGGTGCATAGTCTCGGGGCCGTCGCCGATGCCGATCGCCAGAAGTTTGCCCACGCCGGCCTGGTGGGCGCGGGCGAGCACTTCGGGGAGATCTTCATAGTCGTCGAGATGGCAGTGGGAGTCGATCAGCATCAGGGCCAGGTTTCCAGAGGGGGTAAACGGGTGCTTACTTGAGGCGGGAGCCGATGGGAGCTTCATCGGGAACGGTAGCTAGGTAGGGCTTGCCGCCGTCCTGGCTGGCGGCCAGGAGCATGCCGTACGACTCCAGGCCGCGCATCTTGCGCGGGGCCAGGTTGGTGATCACGATGATGCGGCGGCCGATGAGTTCTTCCGGGGTGTACCACTCGGCGATGCCGGAGAGGATCTGGCGCCGCTCGTTGCCCAGATCCACCACCAGGCGCAGCAGCTTGTCTGCCTTGGGAATGCGCTCGGCGACGGCGATCTGCGCCACGCGCATCTCGATTTTGGCGAAGTCATCGATGCTGATGGAGGAAGGCGCTGTGGGCTGCGCTGCTGCCTGTTCGGCGGTGTTGGCTGCTACGGGCGCGGGGGCCGGCTCGACCGGTGTGGAGACGATGGAGGCTGGGGCGATGGGGGATTCCATATCAGTCATTTTCTGCGCAAGTCCTTTGTTGGCGCGGGGGAAGATGGCGCCCAGGACGCCCAGTTGTGTGCCGGGCTTCAGGTCGGCCCAGTGCAGGAGCTTGAGTTCTCCTTGAGCGGCGGCATCTTCGATGCTGCCCAGCCCAAGCTGGGCCCAGGCCCTGGCCGTAGCGAAGGGCAGGACGGGATGGAGAAAAGCTGTGGCGAGACGGATGCCCTGCGCGGAGACGAAGAGAGAAGTGGCGAGATCCTTCCTGTCTTCCTCGTCGCTGGACTTGGCCAGCTTCCAGGGGGCGGATGCAGAGAGGAAGTTGTCGATTCGCGAGATGAGACGCATGACCTCCAACAGGTATTCATGAAAGGCGTAACGACCGAAGAGCGGATGCACGCGTTCCTGTATGGCTTGGAAGTCGTCGCGAATCGCCTCTGCCATGGCTCTCCGTTCCGTCCTTGCAGGATCTTGGCCGCCGTTGCGCTCCAGCGACGGAGAAGGGATGGATCCCTCAAAGTACTGGGCGATCATGGCCAACGTGCGGCTGACCAGGTTGCCGTAGCCGTTCGCCAGGTCGGCGTTGTACCGGGTGATGAGCGCATCGAAGCTGAAGCTGCCGTCCTGGCCGAAGGGGATCTCGCGCAGCAGAAAGTAGCGCAGAACATCGGAGGCGAAGAGATCGTGTCCGTGCTGTGCCCCCAAGGCGGCCGATTCCATCTCTGGCTGCGGGCAGAGGGGGCCAAAGGCATCCAGGATGGTCTCCGTGCGGACGATGTTGCCCCGGGACTTGGACATCTTCGACTCTTCAAAGAGTAGCCATCCGTGCGCCGTGACAGCCTTGGGCAGCCACTCCCGCGCCCAAGCGCTGTGCTCCTCCGCAGGCAGGACGGGTGGTTCTTCGCTGCTCTTGTGCTGCAATCGGGGGTTGAGCGCTAGAAGAAACGCTGGCCAGTAGATGCAGTGGAAGCGGATGATCTCCTTGCCCACCAGTTGCACGTTAGCCGGCCAAAAGGTGCGGAAAAGCGAATCGTCGCTGCTGCCGTAGCCCAGGGCGGTGATGTAGTTGGCCAGGGCGTCCATCCAGACGTAGATGACGTGCTTTTGCGCCGCCGCGCTGGCCGCAGGTTCGGGGACCGGAATTCCCCAGCTAAAGGAGCTGCGCGAGATGCTGAGGTCTTTGAGGCCGCCTTTGAGAAAGCTGAGAACCTCGTTGCGGCGGGTCTCTGGCGTGATCGCGAGTTGGCCGGATTCGATGAGATCAATGAGCGGGCGCTGGAAGGCGGAGAGTTTGAAGAAGAAGTTCTCCTCCGACAGGGTCTCAGTGATGCGCCCGCACTCCGGGCAGGATTCGCCCGGTCCAACTTCGACAAAAGCCTCATCGGAGACGCAATACTGTCCGGTGTAGGTTCGCAGCTCAATGAAACCACGCTCGTAGAGGGTGGCGAAGAGATGCTGCACCGCTTCCTTGTGCCGGGAGCTGGTGGTGCGGATGAAGTCATTGTGGGTGATTCCCATGCGGCGCCAGAGGTCTTCAAAGGATCTGGAGACCTGATCGGCGAACGTTTGGGGAGCAACGCCGGCAGCGGCGGCGGAACGCTCGATCTTCTGGCCATGCTCGTCGGTTCCGGTGAGGAAGTAGGTCTTCTCTCCCAGCAGGCGATGGCGGCGCGCCAGCACGTCGGCGACGATGGTGGTGTAGGCGTGGCCGATGTGGGGGCGCGCGTTGACGTAGTAGATCGGAGTGGTGACGTAAAACGTTCTGTCTGACATTGCGCAATGTCAGTTTACAGGTTGATCAAGGTGCGACGCGATCTCGGCCGTTTGTTGAAAACGCTTCGTAGCATCGCGCGCAGCGCGAAGCCGAGTCCAGGGACATGCGGGCTTGGGCAAGGGATGAAGCCGAATCCCCTCTGAAATTCTGCTTCTCAAAAAACTTCAGGCCTCGCCCACCCAAAGGAGATAAGGGTATACCAGGAAGAAGAGCACCAGCATGATGGCCATCAGGTCCATATACAGGCACAACATGACCCCGCCGTGATAGAAGTTCCATCGCTTCTGGAGGCAGCGCAGCGTGTCCACCATGCCGGCGCAGCAGCCGAGAAGAGGGATCAGCAGCCAGAGATTGGCGTGCAGGGCAGGGAAACGCGAGATCAATGTGGCCAGGGCGACGTTGGCAAAAACCAGGAGATTCCCGCGAATAAGGGAGTGGGTTCGCGGATTGAAGATGGCTGGGGTCATCGACGGGGAGAACGCCTATGTTGGCGCTGATTGTAAATCAGAAGATTACGAGTTGTCGCACGCCAACGCGGGCAAGGACTTGCGGAGGGCGGGACTGTTGGCTGGGTTACCGGACGGATGAGACTGCAGTCATGGCGCCGGCAGAGACTGCGGCCATGGAGCGGATCGCGTTCGCATAGGGGGGGCGCAGAACGCCGTGCTCAGTGATGATCGCCGTAATGTATCGCGCCGGGGTGACGTCAAAGGCAGGGTTTTCAATGCCCACGCCGTCGGGAGTCATCTGCTTGCCGTTGGAGTGCGTCACCTCGCGGGGGTTGCGCTGCTCGATCGGAATCCCTTCGCCGCTGGCAGTCTCCAAGTCGATGGTGTTGAAGGGAGCAGCGACGTAAAACGGGATGCCGTGCTCCTTGGCTAGAATAGCGACGCTGTAGGTGCCGATCTTGTTGGCCGTATCGCCGTTGGCGGCGATGCGGTCCGCGCCAACGATGACGGCCTGAATGCGGCCCTTGCTCATCAGGTGGCCGGCCATGTTGTCGCACAACACGGTGGTGGGGATGGAGTCCTTCATCAGCTCCCAGGCCGTCAGGCGGGCTCCTTGGAGGTAGGGACGGGTTTCGTCGGCCAGCACATCCAGGCGATGGCCGCGCTCCACGGCGGCGCGGATGACGCCCAGGGCGGTGCCGTAGCCGCAGGTGGCCAGGGCTCCGGCGTTGCAGTGGGTGAGCACCGTGCCCTGTTGGGGCAGAAGGCTTGCGCCATGAGCGCCCAGAGCCTTGCACTGCGCAATGTCCTCGTCATATAGCCGGTTGGCCAGGGCGACCACCTCCTGCTTGATCCGCGGGATGGGCGCACCGGAGGAGGCAAGGCGGGTGTAGAGGTCGCGTACCTGCGCGATGCCCCAGAAGAGATTCACGGCGGTGGGACGGGTCTCCGCCAGGGTGCGGCAGATGATCTCGACTTCAGCCGAAAGGGTGGGCAGATCGCCGGCCGTGCTGCGTTCGATGCCGATGGCGACACCCATGGCGGCCGAAACCCCAATGGCCGGGGCTCCGCGGACGATCATATCGCGGATGACGGTGGCTACCTGCCGGTAGTCGGTGGCGAGAACGTAGCTCTCTTCAAGCGGGAGTTTGGTCTGGTCGAGGAAGTTGATGCCTGCCGGCGTCCATTCAAAGGTTGGAATCATCTCTTTCCTAGTCTACCGTTCCAGACGCATGCCGCTCGTTTAGCGGCTCAGATGCCGGAATCCGCCGGTGGAGACCAGGGTGACGGCGAAGATGGTGAGGTTGTAAGTGGCGTGCAAGAGAGTAGAACAAGCCACCGAGTGCGTCCGGATCCGCACCAGGCTCAGCGCCAGGCTGACGCCATACAGCACGCCGAGGATCCCCCAGGCGTGGGAGATCTGGTCTGCATGCAGCAGCACAAAGGGGACGCTAGAGAAGATGGCGGCGAAGGCCAGCGCGGAGGTGGAGTGCTGCGTGCTCTGTTGCCAGCGGCCCAGGCCTGCCGGAGATCGCTCCAGCGCCAGCCAGTCATAGGCTGTGGCCAAGGCCGGCAGCAAAAAGCCGCGAAAGGCAATCTCTTCCGTGATCGGGGCCAGAGTCACCGCGAAGATGGCCAGCAGCCAGCCGGACATCCGAGTGCTAAGCAGTTGGTCAAAGGGGGTGGTCTTGGGCTGGGGAAGGAAGTACAGGCATGACTGGGCAGCGGCGCTGAGCACAACGCCTCCCACAACAATCCAGTACCACTTGCGGCGGGCGGCGAGCAGGCCCCAATGAATTCCCTGCAGGAAGGAGATCTCCCACAGATGGGGGAAGAGCCAGTAGGAGACGGCGAGAATCAACACGTAGGCCAGGGCCTGCGCCAGCAGTACGATTCCCGGATGCTGAGCGATCGAGTCCTGGTTCAGGTGGGCGAGGCTGAAGATGACCAGGGCAGAGACGCTCACCAGCATCCAGGCCAGGGTGAAGAACAACAGAGCGTGCCCCATGTGCGGAATTCGCCGGGCCAATCCGTGGTCCTGCTCCGGATCGGTGTCGTGCTGGATATCGAGCGATTTGGGCTCGACGGCGTCGGGTAGGGGGTGATGGCTCATAGGACAGAGATCAGATTACTTCTACTGGCGCGCCGGTGTCTTGGCGGCCTTTGGCCTGGCCGCAGGTTGGGTGGCTGCCCGGGATGCGGCGCGCGCCGGGGTAGAGCTGGATCCTGGAGTTAAGCGCTTGCGGATCCCGGTTTCCAGCCCATCGGGCCGAGAACACCCGCTGGGGACCCCGGTTTTCTTCTCCGGCTTCTTCGCGGCGCCGCAACCTTGATCCTTGTTCTTCGCGGTGCGGTTCTCTGGCCTGGGAGTGGTCATATCCGGTGGCGCGGTCCAAGCCGCCCCGGTTCCGGATGACCTGAGGGGCGAGTTGCCGTGCTCATTGAAGCGAGCCAGATAGAAACCGGTGTGTGAGGCAGTGACGCCGGCGACTGCCTCCGGGGGACCTTGCGCGACGATGCGACCGCCTCCCTCGCCACCCTCGGGGCCAAGGTCGATGAGGTAATCCGCATTGCGAATGATGTCCAGATTGTGCTCAATAACGATGACGGTGTTGCCCAGTTCGGTAAGGCGATGCAGGACCTCCAGCAACTTGCGAACATCGTCAAAGTGCAAGCCGGTGGTGGGCTCGTCGAGCAGGTAGAGGGTGCGGCCGGTCTGGCGCTTGGAGAGTTCGCGAGCGAGCTTCATCCGCTGGGCCTCTCCGCCCGACAGGGTGGTGGCGGATTGACCCAGGTGGATGTAACCGAGGCCGACCTCCACCAGGGTCTGCAGCTTCTGGTAGACGGCGGGGATGTCTTTGAGGACTGGCAGGGCATCTTCGATGGGAAGGTCGAGGATGTCGGCGATGGAGTAGCCGTTGAACTGGACGCTGAGCGTCTCCTGGTTATAACGGCGGCCGTTGCAGATCTCGCACAACACATAGACGTCAGGCAGGAAGTTCATCTCGATGCGGCGCTGACCCTCTCCCTGGCAGGCCTCACAGCGGCCGCCCTGGACGTTGAAGCTGAAGCGGCCCGGCTTGTAGCCGCGCTCGCGGGACTCCGGAAGCATGGCGAAGAGATCTCGGATGGCGGTGAAGACGCCGGTGTAGGTGGCGGGATTGGAGCGCGGCGTGCGCCCGATGGGCGACTGGTCGATGCAGATGACCTTGTCGAGTTGGCTGGCGCCATGAATCGCCTTGTGTTCGCCCGGCTGTTCGCGTGAGCCGTACAACTCCTTGGCCAGGGAGCGGTAGAGGATGTCATTTACCAGAGTGCTCTTGCCGGAGCCGCTGACGCCGGTGACGACCGTCATGACTCCCAGAGGAAAGTGTGCGGTGACGTGTTTCAGATTGTGCGCGGTCGCGTCTTCGATGCTGATCCAGCGACCGCCCGGAGGTTGCGGCCCCGCACTCGGGGCGGGGCGGGTGAGCAACGAGAGATGCCCGGCCAGATAACTGCCGGTGATGGAGGCAGGATTGGCCATGACCTCCTCCGGTGTGCCGGAGGCGATCACCTGCCCGCCGTTTTTGCCCGCCCCCGGCCCCAAGTCCAAAAGGAAGTCAGCCTTGCGCATCGTATCTTCGTCGTGTTCCACCACGATGACGGTGTTGCCCAGGTCGCGCAGCTCTTCCAGCGCGGCGATCAGACGCTGATTGTCGCGCTGATGCAGACCGATGGAGGGTTCGTCGAGGACGTAAAGCACGCCGCGCAGACGGCTGCCGATCTGGGTGGCCAGACGAATGCGCTGGCCTTCGCCGCCAGAGAGGGTCGCCGCGCTGCGGGCCAGCGAAAGATAACCCAGGCCTACGGCGTGGAGGAACTCCAGCCGGTCGAGGATCTCCTGGCGCAGCCGTTCGGCGATGAGGAGATCGCGGCCGCTCAAACGCAGTGAGCGGATGGCGCTCAGCGCTCGCTCGATCGGAAGGGCGGTGAAGTCGGCGATGGAGGCATCGACAAATCCGTCGGGAGCGCCGTTGGAGCCATGCGTTGGAGCTTCGCCACGCGGATGATCCATCGGGGAGTCCACTGCGGTGCAGAGGGGAAGCGTGACGGCCAGCGACTCAGGGCGCAAACGACGGCCGTGACAGCGCGGGCACTCAGCGGCCGACATGTACTGCAACATGTATTCGCGATACCCCTCCGAGCGGGTGTCCTCCAGACTGTCTCGCAGCCAGTTGAGGATGCCGTGAAAGCCGGTACGGCCAAGCTCATCGCGGGGCGGTCCTGCCAAGAGCAGATCTTGCTGCTCCCGGGGAAGCTCGGAGAAGGGCAGCTTGAGGTTGATTTTGTATCTCTGGCCAGCCAGCCGGATCAGCCGCTGCAGATACTGGGAGGAAGCTCCCGGCCCCATGGCTCCATCCAGCAGAGGCTTGGACCAGTCGACGATGACTTTGGCGGGGTCAAAGTCATAGATGGACCCAAGACCATGGCATTCCGGGCAGGCTCCGTAGGCGGAGTTGAAGCTGAAGCTGCGGGGCTCCAGCTTGGCCACGTTGATGCCGCACTGCGGGCAGGCCATCGACGAGCTGAAGAGCATCTCCTTGACTTCATTCGGCTTGCTTCGGGGCGAGGGGAGAGCGATGAGTACCAGGCCGTTGGCCAGTTGCAGGGCGGTGGTCACGGCGGAGAGCAAACGGCGCGTATCGTAGAGCGACTCTGCGCGATTCTCAGTTGCGGCCGGCTTGAGGATGATGCGATCGACGATGGCCTCGATGGTATGGTTCTTGCGCTTTTCCAGGCGCATGCCCTCTTCCACCTCGACGATCTCAGCGTCGATGCGGAGCCGGAAACCCTTTTTGTCCAGAGCTTCAATCTCCTCGCGGAACTCGCCCTTGCGACCACGAACAATGGGGGCCATTACGGTGATGCGCTCTCCCGGAGATTCGGCCAGGTGGCGCTCGATGATCTGGGAGACGATCTGTTCCGGAGACTGGCGCGAGATGGGCTGGTGGCAGTTCGGGCAGTGCGGCTGACCAACGGAGGCGTAGAGCAGGCGAAGATAGTCGTAGATCTCTGTGATGGTGCCGACCGTGGAGCGAGGGGAGCGTGAGGTCGTCTTCTGCTCGATGGAGATGGCCGGAGAGAGGCCGTCGATGGAGTCCACCTCTGGCCGCTCCATCTGATCCAGGAACTGGCGTGCGTAGGCCGAGAGAGTTTCTACGTAACGGCGTTGCCCTTCGGCGTAGATGGTATCGAAGGCCAGGGAGCTCTTTCCGGAGCCGGATAGACCGGTGACGACCGTCAGCGTGTTGCGAGGGATGGAGACGGAGATATTGCGCAGGTTGTGCTGGCGCGCCCCCCGAACCTCAATGTGGCTGAGCACCTTGCGCGAACTCTCCCTCTCCAGGGGCGACGAACGCCCGCAGGAGGCATCGAGTTCTGATCCAACAGATAAGGATCGTCCATCGGAAGCACCGACTTGGGCAGAAGTGGCCAAGAAACTAGTTTACCCGGAGAGATGATACGGTACCCAACCGGCTTGGAAGCCGGCTAACCACCCCAATGGAAGAACTTGAGAGCCCGAATGTTCTCCAGAGACCGCTGCGAGAACTCTGGGCAAAACCGCACGGCGGCTGCCTGGCCAAGTTGTTCCTCTGCTGTCCGCTCATGTTGTCGATGCCTGCAAGATCCCTCCGACAGTGGAAAAGAGCCGAGTAGGTTTGGAGGTTTTCCAGCAAAAATGGCAAGGCAAAGCTCTTTGCGAAAAGCCCGAGCCTGCAAGGGTGCCGATGGCTCAGGGTGGGGCTGTCGCTGAAAGAGATTGGGTGATGGAATATCATTCGATACTAGAGGTGACACAGTTTCATGCTCCAGAGGTCTGCTGAATCGTCCACAATAGCTTTGGTCGCAGGATCGCTGTCGATTCCGCTCGCTGCATCCAGTGCAAGGGCGGCCTGTGCGGCCAGAGGAGACTTTTTCGGATGGGTTTGACGATTCTACTGGTGGGAGCTGTCTTCGCATCTCTCGCGCTCGGAGTGCTCCTGGCGTATGGAATCTGCCTGGCTATTTTCCGAGCCTTTGATGTCCATGTTCAGTCCACGACGCGGCGGGAACTGACGGCTGGCGTAAGCGTGAATGCGAATCGTTAAGCCATTTTCAGTACAGGTGTAAACGAACGGCTTCGGCCTTGATGCGCGTTTCCATAATGAAAACGTCACTTCAAGCCCTCATGGGCGCCCATCAACTCTGAAAATGCAGGTGACCGGAGCCATGGTGTTCGTCATGGCTGTGGAGGCACGCTGCTGGGCGGCTGGCTGGGCGGAGTCATTGGAGCCTTGCTTGTGGCCGCTGACTTTGCCGCCTGAGACTGTTCCTGCTGCACCTTCGTGTCCAGCTCTTTCAACTTTGCCTTTTTTTGCGCAGCTTGCTGTTCCTGCATCTTCAGAAGTTCTTGCTCCACCATCTCAGGGGTCAAAACTCTGGCCGGCGAGGCGGCGGCGCCGGCCTTGGTTGCGGGCAGCGGCAGGGATTTGGAGGCAACAGCGGGGGCGGTCGTGGGTAGTGCAGCAGAGGTGCCCTTGGGCGTTAAGGCGGGAGCCGTTGTGGGCATGGCGCGAGACAAAAACGATGGTACGACGGGCTTCGCGGCGCCACCGCCGGGAGCATTGCTGGGAGCCGGGGAACCGGCGCCCGGCTTGGCCGGCGGAGGCACCGGGGATTCATGGTCGTTGCTCTCGTCATACATGGCATAAGCTGCAGAGGTAGGGCTGGGTAGTTCGGGCCCCCCGTTGCTGGGGGTTAAGATGAGCTGAGGCGGATGTTGGGCGTCACCAGCCAGGATCATCACATTTGCTCCCGCGCCGTCCAGCAGGGTGCTCAGCACGTTGGAAATGGAGGCCGGACCGTAGTCGCCGAAGACCCTCTGTTCCTGAACTCCCCCGGTAATCTTGAGACCGGTCTGCTGGGAGATGGTGCGTAGAATCTGGTTGAGGCTGGAGTTCTCAGCCCGCACCTCGAGCTGACCGTTGGCATAGAGAACCTGGGCTCGGTGCGGCAGGTTGGCTGCGGAGTTGGTGGCCTGAGCGGGACTGCCCGGGGTGTTCGGCGTGAGGCGAGCGGTCGGTTGGGTAGCCGGCAGAGTCTGCGCGTGCATCGAGGCAGTTCCCCCGATCCAGGTCAGGATAACCATGAGCCAGCCGGCGATCACGGGAAGACGGAGACGGTGAGAACGGATTTGCTGCAACCTTCGTTTGGGACGCCACCGTCGATGAGAAGTTAGCTTCACAGCATCAGGATAGCCTCAAACCCGTATTCGTGGTCATGGCTGGGAAGGGAGGAGCGGCAGACCGGCTCCTGCTACGGCGTCTGCTGCCTGCAGACACTTGCTGCGCTCTCTGGGAAGTGGTGCGCAACGGGATTTTGCCAGGCAAGCTCCGGTGATTTTGGGTCGGATCTCGATATGGACTTGCTCCCAGGGTCTTCGTAAGCTGGACAGGGTAGGTGGTAGGGTGATCGCATAGGTTGTTGCAAGGCTTCCAAGTGGAAGCGTTTTGGATAGGGGTGAGGCAGTGAGCGAACGGAAGAGAGTCTGCCGAATAGGAGTGGGGACGCTGCGGGGCGCGTTCCTGTTGGTAGCGATGACGGCGTGGCCAAGTGGGTCCCATGGCCAGACGTGCACAACTCAGGCCAATATGACCCCGCAGCTTCGCACCAGTTTGAGCGGGGCTGCCGGCGATCTTGCAGGGGCGGTGCAGAAGGACGACGTAGCCCAGGTGCAGGCGAAGATGATCGCCGAATTCGCCAGCGGCCCGGCCTTTGCCCCAACCGCGAATCTGGTGCAGGAGACCTCGTCGAAACTGCAGGGGGATGATCTGGAGGTGACGCAGATCTACGAGCTCGACTCCAATCTGGCAGGCTCCAAGCAATCCTCTGTGACCAGCTTCAGTTGTCCACTGGCAGCGAG
This sequence comes from Granulicella sp., assembly GCA_027335345.1. Classification (GTDB taxonomy): domain Bacteria; phylum Acidobacteriota; class Terriglobia; order Terriglobales; family Acidobacteriaceae; genus Granulicella. Next base: position 12,311 of record DAHWOF010000043.1, read on the forward strand.
TACTTCAGAGGTAGACTTTGCGATTCCAGACCTGCCGTCGGGGATCTATGGATTTGCCATGGTGGAGGCCAAGGGGGATCATCCTTGGCTGCTCTCCTTCCTCTTGCAGCAGGATGGTAGGCAGTGGGAACTGGCTGGCTTTTATCCTCGAGCGCGGCTGGCGGACGGCCACGATGGTCTGTGGTACTGGAGGTCGGCGCGCAAATATGCCAGTGCGGATGAGCTTTGGCTGGCATGGCTCTTCTATGGGGAAGCAGATACCCTGTTGCGCCCAGCGAACTTTGTATCCAGCACCAACCTGGACCGTTTGCGTTCGGAGCAGTGGTCAGCGGCTCCCCCGGATCTGATTGGCGGGGTGAGTCCCGATCATCCTCTGGTGTTGACGGCCGGCGCCCAAGCAGCATCCGCTACCTACCGCTTTTCCGGCCTTTCGGCAGAGGGTTCCGAAGATGGTAAGCACTTGAATCTGATCCTTCATTTGATTGGCGATGGCTTGACGGCGGGCGCCGCGGCGGAGGAACGAGGCAAGGAGGCTGCGCGGGCGATGATCGACGCGCATGTGGAGCTGCGCCAGGCCTTTTACAGCGTCTGGGTTTTTACCATTCCGCCGGGCTCCGCTGGAGCGGCGGCTGCCGCGCCGGGATCCCAGCCGCTGGTAACCGAACAAATTATATCGAGTCTTCCTTGATTCATCGTCGATCCGCAGGTTGGATTGACGGTTCGTCACCGAAGTGGGATATGGTTATCTCCAGACCCCAAAGGAGATCCAGTTTTTTCCGAGTGGATGGGTCTCCAGAAGCGGACTTGCCGCGGCGTTTTATTCGATCCCGGCGGACAAGCCTGCTGGGGCCCCGGATCATTGGGGAAAATGCCCACATGAGGTCGGTACACTGGGCTAAAACTGCACGGAGAGGGCTTTAGGGGTTGAATTTGGCGATGGGGTGGCGCTCTCAGGCTGAGCTCCTGCCTCTGAATCCATCCTTTGCATAGGAAAGAGAGTTGCGGAGACGAGTTCATGGCAAGCTTCCATAAGCCTTTGGTACAGGCTATCCGCGAACGGCGATCGACGCCAAGTTTTGACGCAGAGCCAATTCCGCCGAGAGACCTTTGGCAGATCATCGATGCCGGTCTACAGGCGCCCAGTGGATATAACCTGCAGCCGTGGCGCTTTATTGTGGTTCAGAATGCGGAGCAGCGCAAGCGGCTGCGCGCGGCCAGCTACAACCAGGCGAAGGTCGAGGAGGCTTCAGCGGTGATCGTCTGCTGTGGCGATCGCGACGGTTGGCGGAGAGATCTGGAGGAGATGATTCGTATGGGCTGCGCCGCGGGTATGCCGGAGACTTACGCCGCGCAGGCCGCTGCCAATGTTCCCGAGTACCTTTCGAGCTTTTCGCCGGAAGGACTGGCGGGTTGGCTGAATAAACATGTGTCGATTGCCGCAACGACCATGATGTGGATGGCCGAGGTCCTGGGCTACGACACGGCGATGATGGAGGGCTTTGAGCAGCAGCGGGTCTGCGAGACGCTGCGCCTCCCGATGAGCTACTGGGTGGTCTCCCTGCTGGCCATCGGTCACCTGAAGGGCGCGGATAAGTTCAATGGAGGACGCTTCGACCCAGCCCGCACCGTCTTCAGCGAAGAGTATGGAAGGCCCTTCAGATAGGCTCATGAGTTCTTTACCGATATCCAGTGCGCAGAGCGGCGGACCGCGACCTCGCGAGTATCCCGAGCGGCCCATTGCCGGGGTGGGATCGGTGGTGCTGCGCAGGGTGGAGGGACGTTCCCAGGTTCTGTTGGTGCAGCGCGGCAGCGAGCCAATGGCGGGCTGTTGGAGCCTTCCCGGCGGAGCGATCGAACTGGGCGAGACAGCCCGTGAAGGCTGCATCCGGGAGACGCTGGAGGAGACCGGGCTGAGGGTAGAGCCGGTCGCCGCGGTGGAGACCTTTGACATCATCCACCGCGACCCCGAGGGTTGGGTACAGTATCACTACCTGATCGTCGATTTTCTTTGCCACCTCCGCTGCGAAGGATCCGCAGCGGAACCGCGGCCGGGCAGCGACGCGAGCAAGGCTGTGTGGGCCGATGCGCAGCGTGTCCTGGAAGACAGGGACTTCGCATTGTCGGCGCGCGCCTGTACAGTGATACGCAGAGCTTTGGATTTGGATGAGGGCCGCGCATGAAAACGCTAAGGCGAGTGCTGGTGCTTTTGGTTCTGGCAGGTCTGTTGCTTGCGGGGGTGTTTTATCAGCGCCCCTTATGGGTCATGCGGCAGGGAGTTCACTTCGGCCTGTTTCTGCATCGGGTGCAAAGCAACTATGTGATGTTGCCGGAGGGCCGCGTTCACTACTACGAGGCTGAGTCGCGTATCCCTGGGGGAGGCATACCGTTGGTGCTTATCCACGGCCTGGGCGACGAGGATGAGAGCTGGGCCCCGATGCTGGTGCGACTGAAGCGCGCTGGATTCCACGTTTATGCGCCAGATCTGCTCGGCTACGGCCGTTCACCCCAGCCCGGTGACAGCGACTACTCCATCTCTACAGAGGAGCAGTTCGTGGCCGACTTCATCCAGGCTATCGGTCTGCAGCGGCCCGATGTCGGCGGCTGGTCGATGGGCGGGTGGATCGTGTTGAAGCTGGCGCTTGATCATCCCGAGATCGTCAATCGGGTGGTGGTGTATGACAGCGCGGGAATTACCTTTCAGTTGGGCGGCGGAGACCAGATCTTTCATCCCACCGACGCAGCGCAGATGCAGCATCTGGCCGACGTGATGGAGCCGGAGGCCAAGCCGCTGCCGGGATTCGTTCAGCGGGCGGCGTTGCGCCGATTTCAACAAGAGCAGTGGGTGATTGACCGAAGCCTGGCTTCCATGAGGACCGGAAAAGACTTGTTGGACACGCGGCTAGGCGACCTGACAGAGCCTCTGCTGATCGTATGGGGAGGGGTGGATGATCTGATTCCGCTATCGGCGGGTGAACGGATGCACGCTTTGGATCCGAGCTCCGAGCTGGATATTCTTTCCGGCTGCGGTCACCTGACGCCGAAGACCTGCCCGGACCGGGCGGCTGCGGTCACCGTGGACTTTCTCAAGGAGAATCCGGCCCCGGTCGGCGGAACATACACCCTGAGCAAATTGCACTGAAGAGAAGTTGCGAATGCGGAGCGCGATTGAGAGGGCCGGTAGGTTTCTGCCTACTTCGTGCTCTTGGCGGGCGCCTTCGCTCCCCATTCGTACGCTCCCGGCTGAGGCAGGCCGATGTGCTGAAGGATGCGATGGACGTAGTTCCTGGTGATATCGGCCACTGTCTGAGGGTGGTTGTAGAACGAGGGAACGACGGGGAAGATGGTGGCCCCGGCCTGGGTTGCGGACAGCATATTTTGCAGGTGGATCAGGCTGAGTGGCGTCTCACGCACGCAGAGCACCAGGCGGCGGCGCTCCTTCAGGCAGACGTCGGCGGCGCGCTCGATAAGGTTGCTTGCCATGCCGTGGCAGATGCCGGCTAGTGTTCCCATGGAGCAAGGCAGCACCAGCATCGCATCCACTGGATAGGAGCCGGAGGCGATGGAGGCTCCGATATCCTCGTGCGCCAGCAGCGAGACCTTGGTCGAGCGCGCGCCGACGAGCTGCTCGACGAGCGTGTGGCGGCCGCCGGCTCCGGTCTCTTCCGCCAGTACGCGCAACGCGCTGGGCGAGACAACCAGATGGATGCGGCCGACGCGCGGATCGGCTTCCAGGGTCCGCAACATCTCCACGGCAAGAACCGAGCCGCTGGCGCCAGTGACCGCCAGGACAATCGTCCGTTGGGGCGGATCTGATTTGTCGGCTGGCTCCTTGGCGCTGCGGGTGGAGGTTTTGAGGTTCATCGCTCTCTATTTTCGCGCAGAAAGCCGATGCGTGGCACGCAGCCCTGGGGAAACGGGCGCACGACACAGGAGTGAGTGTTTTGGAACGGCGGGGGATTTTGCGGTTGATCTTACGGATATTACATCCGTAAGATAGCAACATGGACAACACACCGCCTCCAGCACACCTCCGCCAACTGGCTACTGCATTGGCCCAGCCCCAGCCCATGCGCCGCGGCTGCTTATCCGAACGCACCGTCAAGTGCGGCAAACCGGGATGTCCCTGCGCCCAAGACCCCAAGGCTCG
>DAHWOF010000048.1 GCA_027335345.1 Granulicella sp.
ATCCGCCTCGAAACCAGGCTCAATCACCAGACTCCGCCCGGCCCGCAAGCGCACCTCGATCGCTCTATGGCTGCCACCCGTCCGCTCCTGCTGCCCCGCGGCAGGCACCGTCACTTCCACAAACCCACAACCTTCGCTCTCACGCAGCCGTTTCTTCCACGCGTAGAACTCCCACGCGCGCAAGCCTCGCTTACCGCAAAAGGCCTTCACGCTCTCGCCGCTTCCCACCTGTTCCGATACCAAACCCCGCCACTTGGACCGCGCCTGTACATCTTGATCCCTCATCCCTCAACCATGCAGCCATTCCACCCTCAGCACAAGATGTGGTTCACACAGCGCTCACGGATCATCTCGTCTGGATCATCTTGTCTGGGCCATCTTGGCCAAAGCCAGCTCCGCCGCGTTCACCAGCGGATACGTCCCCGGCGAGGCGGTCAGCGTCGGCTGCGTGCTCGCCTGGAAGATAGCAATCTGATCGGCCGTCATACGCTGTTGAATACACGCCGAAACCAGATTGATCATCTCCCCGACGGCCTGATCGCCTCGAATCTGGCCACCCAGCAGAACTCCCGATCTGCGATCAAAGACCAGCTTCAATTTGGTGGGTACACTGCCCGGCATCACTCCCGGATGCCGATTCGCTCCCTCCACCGTCCCGGAGACAACATCATAGCCATGCTGTTTTGCCGCCGCCTCCGTCAATCCAGCCGCGGCCAGAACCAGGCTCCCGGCCGAAGTCGCCGAGACCCCGACGGTTCCTATATTCTCGCGACGCACCCCATACAGGTTCGCTCCCGCGATACGCGCCTCCATGGCTGCCACCGTTGCCAGCCGTATCGTCGAGCTTCGTCCTCCAAAAAAGGAGATCTTCTCAACCCCATCCCCGCAGGCAAAAACGTTCTTCTGCGAGGTCTCCATCGTACGGTCCACCGCAATGGCTCCGGTTGGTCCCAGCTTCAGGCCGGCGGCCCTGGCCAGTTCCACATTCGGCGCGGCGCCCACGGCAACAATCACCACCTCAGCCGGAATCTCCGCGCCATCGGCCAGCCGCACTGCGCTCACCCGCTCCTCGCCCAGAATCTCCGCCACCTTCACGCCCGTGCGCAAGTGCAACCCGCGCTCCTGCAGCACGGACTCCATCTCCACGCAGAACTCCACGTCATAGCCCATGGTCAGGCAGTGCGGCGCAACCTCCAGCACCGTAACCTTCTTGCCTTCCAGCTTTTGAATCTCATCGGCGAACTCCACGCCGATATATCCGCAGCCAATCACCACCACATGCCGCGCATCGCGCAGCCGGTGGAGCAGGGATTGCAGATGCGCCGTATCCTTTGAGACAGCGTAGACGCCTTCCTTCTCCACTCCTGGAATCGGTATGGGTGCGGGTATCGAGCCGGTAGCCAAAATCAGCCGTTCATAGCCGATCTGCCCCTCGGAGGTCTGCACACGCTGCCGGGCCAGATCGATCGCCTCCACGTGCTCAAAGGCGAACTTCACCCCCTCCTTCTCCAGCAGCGCATCCGGCCGCAGATCCTTGTCCACGCTGCCGAGCGTTCCAAAGATATAGGGAATGCCGCAGGGAATCACGGCCTTCTTCTCCGCCCGCACCAGCAAAGTCTCCTTGTGCGGATAGTGGCGGCGAGCCGTAATCGCCGCCGCCGACCCAGCCACGTTCCCGCCAATAATCAGTATGTCTGTCTGCCGCATGGCGCCCATTCCTCTCCGTCAAAAAACTCCTCTTCATCCGCTCCTTGCTGAAGTTCAAAAACCTGGCCGGCTTGCCAACCGGTCTCAATGTTCGCAGTTGTGCCCTTCGCAACCGTTCTCTCCCGCCGTCATGCTTCCCCTCAAGTAGCCGGCAATCAGCTCTTCCGGAGTTTCGACGGGCGCACCGAAGATCACCTCAATCCCTTGCTCGGCGAACAGACCGAGCGCGCGCTGACCGATGCCGCCGGCAAAGACCATATCCACACCCCGCTCCGCCAGCCACGGCGGCAACAGCCCCGGCTCATGCGGCGGCGCATCGATGTCATTGCGCGCTACGATCTTCTTTTGTGCTTCGTCCACATCAACCAGCGCAAACTGCCGGCAGTGCCCAAAGTGCATGGTCAGTTTTCCGTTTGCTAATGGAATGGCTACTTTCATCGCTTCATCTCTCCTGTCTCTCTTGTAGTTATGGTTGGTGTTGCTTCCTTCTTCGTTCCTGCTGAAACATCGTCGTCGCCGCCGTCCTGCTCTGCGCAAAGCGATCGTCGGCCAAAACCATCCTGGGGTCTGTACCGCGAACCCAGCCGCAAGCAGAATTCTGAAAGCTGTCAAACTGCGGAACGTAAGGCTTAATGTCCAGCAGTGGCGTTCCATCCACCATGTCCAGATCTTCCACGCGGAGGCGATGGCCACTCCTCTTGATCAGCCGGACCGCCGAGATTCCAATCAGATTCGGACGAATCGGAGCTCGCGTGGCAAACAGCCCGTGCGTCTTCTTGTCCATAAAGGGCTTCACCTTCAAATTCACCCCTACGCCGGCAGCACGGTGAAACCAATA
>DAHWOF010000053.1 GCA_027335345.1 Granulicella sp.
GCTGCAACAGGCCGGAAACGCTAAACTGCATAAGGCGGGATCGCTCCGCAAAAGAATGAGTGACGCAACCCGATTCTAATGCCGGCGATCCACGCCCCTATCCGCAAAATCCGGCGAGATACGGAATTTTGCAAGAGGCTCGACTGAAACTTAATTACTCATTCACGAGGTCGTGATACTAGGCCTTGACAGGACGGTCACGCACTGCGGGGCGGGCGGGGATTGCTGCGAAGCAGAGCGTCGAAAAGGACGCATCAGCAACAGGGAGTTCAGCGATTTTGTGAAGGCTGAGCGGTCATCTTGACAATCGATAGTAATCGATCATAGCATGACGGGGATATCTCAGCTCATCTTTAGCTGATTCTCAATATAGCATAAACGGTCGGTGGCGCAGCGGAGGCAAGCCTCAGATGACGGAGCGCAACATCTTGGTGGTGCAGGCGGGCGGTCCGACTCAGGTGCTGAACACCTCGCTGGCAGCCATTGTGGAAGAAGCTCGTGGATCGGGGGCCTTTCAGCAAATCCTGGGCGCTCGCTCTGCCATGAGGGGGCTTGCCAAGGGACAAGTGGCGGACCTGACCGGTCTCTCCGCGCAGGATCTTCGCGTCCTGCGAAGCACGCCTGGAGCAGCGCTGGGTGCGTCTCGCTATCAGTTGACGGTAGAGGACCTTACAGCGATACTGCAGCACCTGGAACGCCTGCGGGTGACCGATCTGCTGCTGATTGGCGGAAATGGAACCATGCATGCCGCGAATCAACTCGCCAATCGGGTTCAGCAGGAGGGACGATTGATCCGGATCGTCGGCGTGCCGAAGACGGTTGACAATGATCTGGAGAGGACGGACCGCTCCCCGGGCTATGCAAGCGCGGCCCGCTATATTGCTCAGGTAACGTGCGACCTTGCTGCGGACGTGCGCTCCATGCCGCAGCCGGTCTCTATCCTTGAGACGATGGGGCGTAGCGTAGGATGGTTGGCGGCTGCGGCTTCAGCAACAAAAGGAGATGAGGCGGAAGCTCCTCATATCGTTCTTCTGCCGGAAAGACCCTTCGTGTTGGATCGTTTTTTGGGCCAGGTAGACGAGTGCGTTATGCGGCGCGGGTGGTGTGTGGTTGTAGTGGCGGAAGGTCTTCGGGATCCACAGGGGCGCATGGTCTATGAGGTAGAGGATCCGGCTCAGGCTGATGCGCTGAAACGATCCATCACAGGCGGAGTCGCGCAGTACCTGGCCGACAGGGTGGCCCAGCATCTCCAGTTGCGCTGCCGAAGTGAGAAGCCCGGCCTGTTGGGGAGATCGTCGATGCAGCATGTGGCTCGCCAGGATCGTGAGGACGCGGAGTTGGTAGGGCAAGCCGGGGTGCGAGCTCTCCTGGAGGGTGGCGCCGCGCGGATGGTATCGCTGCGACCACTGCAGAGCACGCAGTCAGGAGAATATGATCTTGTGCCGCTGATTGAGGTTGCGGGCAGGGAGCGTCCAATTCCTGGCGAGTGGATTCAAGATGGCGATGTTCCGCTTGCCGCGCCATTTTTCGAGTACATCCGACCGCTGATCGGCCAGTTGGGCTCACACCCTCAGATCACATTGCCGGATTATCCGCCAAGCTTTCGGGAGACCGCTTCCGAAGAAGAGAGGAAACATGTCATCCAATAGCGAAGCTCGGAAGGGCGTTCGTCTAGGCGTTATTTCTGTGGGCCGCAAGCGCCCGGGATTTGACCAGGAGTGGAATCAGATAATGACGGCCCGCTGCCTGGAGAGGTTGGAGAAGTTTGGCTACTCCGCGATGCGAATCGAAGAGCCAGTGGTCGACGAGATGACGACCGTAGCAGCTCTGGAGGAGGTTCAGCGGGCAGGGTGCGAGGCGCTTCTGCTGCTGCAGCCCTCGATTGCCCATGGACAACTGGCCCTTACAGTGGCCCAGCGATGGTCTGATCCGGTGATTCTCTGGGCGACTCCGGAACGGCCTGGCGATGGGAAGGTGAGCTCCTGTTCGCTGGTGGGGCAGCATCTCTGGGCCTCGTCTCTGCGGCAGGCAGGACATCCCTTTGAATTTGTCTATGGCGATCCCGATGACAGCGCTGCGCGTGAGGAGTTGGCGAGGGCGGTCACGCTGGCGCGCGCGGCCTTTCGCCTTCGCCGTAGCCGTGTCGGTCTGGTGGGGACGCACGTTCCGGGTTTCATTGATCTGGCGGTAGAGCCGTTTCTGCTGCGTCAAACGGTCGGCGCCCAGCTTTGTCCGCTCAGCCTGCCGCAGTTTATTGAGCGCGTCCGAGAGCTACCTGAGCAAGCTGTTCTCCGCGATGTCCAGAAGGTGCAGGAGATAAAGTTGCCTCTGCGCGGCGTGGTGGCCGAGGATCTGACGATCAACTCGCGCTACTACCTGGCGATGCGAGAGCTGATGGAAGAGGAGAGGCTGGATGCTCTGGCCATCCAATGCTGGCCTGAACTGCCGAACCTGCTTGGGCAGTGGCCGTATCTCGCTGTTTCGCGGCTAAGCACTGAGGGACGCGCCGTCGCCATCGAAGGCGATGTGGATGGGGCCCTGAGCAGTCTGATCAGTCTTCTGATTGGGGCTGGGCCTGGATTTCTGACCGACTGGCTGGAACACGACCAGAACTCGATCTTCTTCTGGCACCCCGGTATGGCTCCCATGGATATGTGCGACGGCCCTGGGTGCGATGGGGCTCCCGCGCTGGCGCCCCACTTCAATATCGCCAAGCCGCTGGTGGTAGATGGCCGTATCCGAACGAACGAGCCTGTGACGGTTCTGCGTCTGTGGCGCTGCGATAATCGCTACCATCTTACGGCGCTGGAAGGCCATACCATCGAGCCACGCCGCAAGCTTACGGGTAATACCGCTCTGGTCCAGATCCCGGACGTCGCCGTTCCTCCCTGGTTTGATCGTTTGCTGCATGCAGGGTTGCCGCACCACGTGCTGGTCTCCTTTGGAACCCATGGCGAAACTTTGCGCCGGCTAGCCAGATTGCTGGGAATTTCATGGTGGCAGTGATTTGGTAACAGCGGATTTATCAAGATGATAGCGATTATCGATTGTGATAGTTTATGACCAGTAGCTGATTGAAAAACGTGCCGAAGCAACAAGCGAGGCGTAGCGAAAAGATGAAGTGGCAAACAGAGCAACGCAATGGATCGGCTATTGCATTTTCAGTGTTGGCGGGCGCCCCGAAGAGGGCTTTCAGTGGCGTTTTCCTTGGGGAAAGCGCCCATCGAGGTCGAGGAGTCTGTCTACACTTACACTGAAAATGCTGTAGCGTCTTGGACTCCGCTTCTTGATCAGCTTCCAAGACCAGAGCCTGACTGCTCTTCATTGCGCAAGTCCGCAATCAGCCGAAAGGAAAGGGAGGCCCAATGCCTGCACGTGTAGCGCGCCATCATGTTCGTCAAGAGATCCAGCGCCGAATTCTGTCTGGGGAATCGAAGCCCGGGGAGCGTCTCAGCCAGCAGAGCCTGGCTCGGGAACTGGGAGTAGCGCAGGGTACGGTTCGCGAATCTCTGTTTGAACTACAGAGGCTTGGTCTGGTCGAATCGGTGGATCAGTTGGGAGTGTTTGTCGGGAGCCTGGATGCCAATCGCATCTGCCAAGCCTATCAGGTTCGCGAAGCGCTGGAGGGATTGGCTGCCCGTCTGGGTTGTGGCAATGTGGCTCCTGCCGACATCGTCACCTTGCGAGAGATGGCCGATGAGATCTATCAACTGGCCAGGAAGGGCAAGGAAGAGGCGATGGGCCGGCTGGATCGCGATTTCCATTTGCATATCACGGAGTTATCGCGAAACAAGATTCTGACGCGCCTGGCGGAGACGTATCGCGTCTTGGGCATGATGGTGCGCGCTTCGCGCGAGCCACGAACGATCCACGATGAACACCTGGCGATCATCACCGCAATTGAGAAGAACCAACCGGATAACGCGGAGCGATTGGCCCGGCATCACGTGGCGGAGGCGGCCAAGATGATCGATTCGCAGGCGCGTCAAGGAAAGTTTGTTCCTAAATGGGTGGACTGAAGGAGAGAGGGCCGAGATGGAGCAGAAACCGGACGAGGTGCGCGGGTCTTATGTGAACGGGCATTGGATCGTCACCGCGGATGTCGCCGACGTGATCAATCCTGCCACAGGCGAGGCGTTTGCGCGGGTCTCGCGGATCACGCGGGATCAGGTGGCTATGGCCCTTGAGGATGCGGATCGGGCCCTCCCCTCATGGCGAGCGCTGAATGCGAAGGTGAGAGGAGCTTATCTTCACCGAATTGCGGACGAGCTGGCTCGCCGGCGGGACGAGATTGCCCGCACAATTACGCTGGAGAATGGCAAGCCGCTCGCGCAAAGCCGCGGAGAGGTGGCCATGGCGGAAGAGCACCTGCGCTGGTTTGCTGAAGAGGGAAAGCGGGTCTATGGGCGCATCATTCCGCATCAGACCGACGGCCGCCGCAACCTGGTCGTTCGGACTCCCATTGGCGTCGTTGGCGCCATCTCTCCGTGGAACTTTCCGTTGGTGCTGGCCGTGCGCAAGGTGGCGCCAGCGCTGGCGGCGGGCTGCCCTGTGGTGTTGAAGCCCTCGATGCAGACCCCACTTTGCGCCATCGCCTTTGCGGAGTGCGTGGAGAGCGCCGGCGTTCCCCCTGGCGCCTTTCAGTTAGTGCTGGGCAATGCAAGGGCGATCTCCGAAGAATTTCTCGCCAATTCCATCTGCCGCAAGATCACCTTCACCGGTTCCACCGAGGTGGGAAGGGAACTGATTGCTGGCGCGGCGCAAACAATCAAACCGCTCTCCCTGGAGCTGGGCGGACTGGCGCCCGTTCTGGTCTTTGAAGACTGCGATTTGGACGTGGCGGTTCGCGAGACGCTCATCGCCAAGTTCCGGAATACTGGTCAATCCTGCATTGCCGCCAACCGCATTTACGTCCAACGTTCCATCCACGACAAGTTCGTCCAGCGTTTTGTGGATGGAGTAAAGAAGCTGAAGGCCTGCTCAGGGCTGGAGCCCGGTGCTGACATCGGTCCGTTGATCAACAAGCAGGCACTTGACGGGGCTCTGAACCAGATCGAGAACGCCGTCAGCCTGGGCGGGGAGCTGCTCTGCGGCGGGAAGCGCGCAGCCGGCGCCGGCGGCTTCTTTTTGGAGCCAACGGTTATCGATAACGCTCCCCAGGGCGCGATGTGCATGCGCGAGGAGACCTTTGCCCCGGTCGCACCGATTGCCGGTTTTGATACCGAAGAAGAGGCTATCGAGATGGCCAACCACTCGGAGTATGGCTTGAGCGCCTATGCCATGACGCGAGATGCGGCGCGGATCTTCCGGCTCGCCGAAAAAATTGAAGCCGGCACGCTGGGCATTAACGACGGCGCTCCCACCACCAGCCAGAGTCCCTTTGGCGGTGTGAAGCAGAGCGGATGGGGCCGCGAGCTGGGCAGCGAGGGTTTGGACGCGTTTCTCGAAACGAAGCACGTTTCCATCGGCGTCCTTTAAAGCTCTTGAAAGGAGAAATCGAACGCTATGATTCATTTTCTTATTCACGATTCGGCGGATACGGTCGCAGTGGCCGTAACCGACCTTGCAGCCGGCGCCGAGTGCACTGGTCGGGATCTTTCGACCAACAAGACGCTCACCGCGAAGACGGCCGAGGCTATTCCGCTTGGGCATAAATTTGCGCTACGGGATTTTGCCGTCGGCGATACAGCAATTAAGTATGGCTGCGAGATTGGCAAAGTCGTGCAGCCCATCCGCGCGGGACAGCACGTTCACGTGCATAACCTGAAGACGAAAAGGTGGTAGATCATGACAGACCGGAAGATTCACGCATTTCGACGCGAAAACGGGCGGGTGGGTGTCCGCAACCATGTCGTCATCCTGCCGGTGGACGATATCTCGAACGCCGCCTGCGAAGCAGTCGCCAATAATATCAAGGGGACGCTCGCTCTGCCGCACGCTTACGGCCGCCTGCAGTTTGGCGAAGATTTTGAGCTGTTCTTCCGCACGATGATTGGTATCGGCAGCAATCCGAACGTTGCGGCCGTGGTGGTGATCGGCATTGAGGCGGGTTGGACCAAGCGCATCGTGGATGGCATTGCGAAGACCGGCAAACCGGTGGAGGGCTTCTCGATCGAGGGCCATGGCGATATACGCACCATCGCCGATGCTTCCTACAAGGCGAAGGAGTTCGTGCAGTGGGCTTCGGAGCTGCAGCGCACGGAGTGCAAGCTGAGTGAGCTTTATATCAGCGTAAAGTGCGGAGAGTCCGATACTACCACCGGCCTCGCCAGTTGCCCCACCGTCGGCAACGTTCTGGACAAGCACTGCGCGCTGGGCGGGACAGCCTCCTTCGGTGAGACGACCGAGTTGACCGGAGCGGAGCATATCGTCGCCGCCAAAGCGGCCAATGAAGAGGTGCGCAAGCAGTTCATGGCGGCTTTCGAGGACTACACACGTCTGGTCTTCAGAGAAAAGACCAACGACTTGTCCGAGTCGCAGCCGACCAAAGGGAATATTGCCGGCGGCCTCTCAACCATTGAAGAGAAGGCGCTAGGCAACGTGGAAAAGCTAGGCAAGAAGACCAAGTTCATTGGGTGTCTCAAGCCCGCGGAAGCCCCGACAAAATCCGGCATGTGGTTCATGGACACCTCCAGCGCCGCGGCGGAGGCAGTGACGCTGTGGGCTGCTTCGGGCGCGGTCGTGCATCTGTTTCCCACCGGTCAGGGCAACGTCATCGGCAACCCCATTGAGCCGGTTATCAAGCTATCGGGAAATCCCAAAACCGTCGCCACGATGAAGGAGCATATCGACCTGGATGTTGCGCCAATTTTGCAGGGCGAGATGACGCTCGACCAGGCCGGCGACGCTCTCATCGAGATGGTTGTTCGTACGGCAAACGGCAGGCTCACGGCGGCGGAGGCGCTCGGCCATCGCGAGTTTGTGATGACCAAACTCTATCGCAGCGCCTGATCTGTCTCTCTCAACGCGCAGAGGCGCAGTTCCGTGGGCTGTGCCTCTGCCAAGGATCTCGGGCAGGAATGTATGGTTCGTTATCGAAAAGAAACGCTGGAGCGCCTTGTCGCGCGGCTTGCCGTTGGCGTTGGGGTTCCTGAGCAGGATGCGGCTCTGTTTGCGCGTGCGCTGGTTGATGCCGATCTGCATGGCGTCTCTACGCACGGAGTCTCGCGCCTCAGTATCTATTTGCGCCGCATAAAGGAGGGGTTGATAGATCCCGCAGCGCGGCTCACCGCGGATCGAGGAGCCGGCAGCGTGTTGGCGCTGGATGCAGGCAATGGACTGGGGCAGGTACAGGCGCGGAAGGCGCTCGATCGTCTGATCCCTCTAGCGCGACAGAACGGGGTAGCCGCGGCCACCATCCGCAACTCGCAGCACTTTGGCGCGCTGTCCTGGTACTGCAACGCCGCGGCGGAGCAGGGCATGGTGCTGCTGGCGATGACCAACTGTGAACCGGCCATGTCGCCTGCGGGCGGCTACGAGCCTTTCTTCGGCACCAATCCCATTGCCGCATCTTTCCCCACTCGCCGGGGTTTTCCGGTGAAGATCGATCTAGCTACCTCGATCGTGGCCCGTGGCAACATCATTGCCGCGCAAAGGCGCAATCAGCCTATTCCAGAGGGCTGGGCGCTTGATCCAGAAGGAAAACCCACCACGGATGCCCAGGCAGCCTTGTTGGGCACGGTTCTCACCATGGCTGGCCACAAGGGTTATGCTCTGGCCCTGATGGTGGAGTTATTCAGCGGAGTTCTCTCCGGAGCGGCTATTGGCTCGCAGGTAGGCTCGATGTATAAGAACCTGGATCGCCCACAGAATGTGGGCCATTTCTTCTGCCTGTTCGACATCGCCGCCTTCCTGGATTACGAAGCGTATCTGCAGCGCATGGACGAGACGATCGACCAGATCAAGTCCTCGCAGAGACGCAGTGGAGTGGACGAGATTCTGATTCCCGGAGAGCGCTCCGCACGCATCGCTGAGCAAAACCAGGCGCGGGGTATTCCCCTTGCACCGGAGACCCTCGCCGAGATTGAACAGTGGTGCCGGCGATTGAAGATTGCATTTGACTGTCCCGAGGTGACCGCATGCCCGACATCCTGATCTCCGAAGCTATCGAAGGGGCGGCAGTGGACGAGCTCCGCAGCCGTTTTGATGTGCTCTATCTGCCGGACGCCTGGAAGTCGCCTCAGCTTCTGGCTGAGAAGGTCAGGGACTGCCGTGCGCTCATCGTGCGTAATCAGACGCCGGTAACGGCGCAGTTGATGGATGCGGCCCCCGAGCTACTGGTGATCGGGCGCGCCGGAGTAGGACTGGACAATGTGGATGTGGATTACGCTCGCCAGGCCGGCATAGTGGTAGCCTTCACGCCGGATCAGAATGCGATCAGCGTCGCAGAACTTGCCATCGGCCTCATGATCTCGCTGGTACGCTTCATCCCCGCCGCCGACCGCGATACCAAGGCAGGGAACTGGAACCGCCGCCGCTTTGTCGGCTCAGAGCTCTATGGCAAGACGCTGGGCATTGTTGGCGCCGGCAAAATTGGTTATCTTACCGCTCGGCGCGCTCGGGCTTTTGGCATGAGTGTGCTGGCCTGCGACCCATTCCTCAGCCCGGATAATGTTCTGCTCGCCGATCTTCAGGCCGAGTTGGTGACGCTGGAGGAGGTGTTTGCACGAGCGGATATTGTCTCCTGCCATCTGCCGGCTTCGCCGCAGACATCGGGGCTTCTAAACTCCTCCTGCTTTGAAAGGATGAAGCCCGGCTCTTACTTCATCAATACGTCGCGCGGGAAGGTGGTAAATGAGCCTGATCTGTTGTCCGCACTCAAGTCCGGAAGGCTAGCTGGTGTGGCGCTGGATGTTCGCGCCACCGAGCCACCGCAGCAGGGCGAGCTGGAGTCGATGTCCAATGTGATTCTGATGCCACACATTGGGGCCTGGACGCACGAGGCCCAGGATCGGGTGACCGTGGCCATCTGCGAGGACATCACTCGAGCGCTGGAGGGTAGACCGGTGGTGAGCGCGGTCCATCAGGCAACGCCCCAGCGCATGACCGCGCGGTAGGCGTCACTGAAAGAAAGACGCTTCGGCGGCCACGAGGCGCCGGCAGAAAATTGGAGAGAAGATGATTATGACCTCAGTTCTCACTCAGGGAAAGATTGCCGGTCTCAACGCCGTAGCCAATCCGCGAGGAGTCATTGCGGCGGCTGCACTGGACCAGCGCGGGTTGCTGAAAAAGATGATGGCAAAGGAGATGCGAGCCGGCGAACCGACCGATGCCATGGTCTCCGAGTTCAAGGAGATTGTTACCGAGGCGCTGACGCATCACGCATCGGCAATCCTGCTGGATGTAGAGTATGGCCTGCCGGCCCTCGCGCATTGCAACGGGAAAGGCGCGATGCTGGCCTACGAAAAGTCCGGCTATGATTTTACGGCTCCGGAGTTTTTACCCAGCCTGACGGAAGGATGGTCGGTGTTGCGGTTGAGCGAAGCGGGAGCCGCCGCGGTTAAGATTCTGCTCTTCTATTCGCCGTTTGAAGATGCCTGGGTGAATCAACAGAAGAAGGCTTGGGTGGAGCGAATTGGCGCCGAGTGCCGTGCGCTCGATATGCCCTTGTTTTTGGAGTTGCTCGCTTATGGCGTGGGCGAAGAGGAAAGCTCCCTGAGCTATGCAAGGCGCAAGCCGGAGATTGTGATTCGCTCCATCGAAGAGTTCACCGCGGATCGATACGGGGCCGACGTGCTCAAACTGGAGTTCCCGGTTCGCATGCAGTCGGTTCCTGGCATGAAGGTCTACACAGGTCAGCAAGCCTATTCTCGCGCTGAAGCTGCTGAGTACTTCCGGAGAGCCGCGGCCGCCTCCACCAAGCCGTTCGTATATCTCTCCGCGGGTGTTCCCAACAGCGCGTTCATTGAAGGGTTGGAGTTCGCGCTTGAAAGTGGCGTTCAGTTTCATGGAGTCCTGTGTGGCCGCGCTACCTGGCAAGGCGGCGTGCCCATCTTCGTGCAGCAAGGCGCTACGGCGCTGCGTGCGTGGCTGGAGACGGAGGGCGCGGAAAATATCTGCAAGGTGAACAAAGTGCTTGAGGCCGCGACTCCGTGGCAGGAGAAGTTTGGCGTCAAGCTGGCCTCATCCTCGCAGGTTCTTTGAAACATCTCTCGGCTTCAGGAGTATTCGACTCAGGCTTGCGCTGCTTCGTTCCGAGCCATCGTCCGGTACTTCCGCGCCAGAACAAACAGCGCAACGGTTCCAAGCAAGGGCATCAGCGCCGCCATCATAAAGACAGACCGATAGGAGCCATGATCCACCAAATAACCGGTGAGTAGCGGAAACAGCAGGCCGGTCAGGCCGCTGGCAACGCCGCTCATTCCGGTCGCCCGTCCCACCTCCGCCCCGGTAAAGAGATCTGTGATTGCCCCGAACATATTCACGGAGAGGAAGTTGTGTCCGAAGATCGCGACGCTGATCATCGTGAGCGCCAGCGTGGGACCCGCCACGAACGGCACCAAAAAGCTGGCCAGGCACAGGCCGCTGCTGAAGTACATGGTGAGTTTGCGAACCCGGGGCGGATTCGCTCCGCGCCGCTGCAGCCAACCGGCTGCCCACCCTCCGGCAACGCCTCCAACACTGCCCAGGAAGAAGGGAATCCAGGAGAGGCTGCCGATCTGCGTCATCGTCATGTGCCGTGCGCTATAGAGATAGCTAGGTAGCCAGTACCAGTAAAACTGGATCACGGGACCGATGAAGGCGCGGCAGAGCACCACTGCCCAAGTAGACGAGTTGCTCAGCAGCGCCTTCAAAGGTATCTTCGGCGTCTCGCTGTCCTTCAACTCCTTGTTTCGGTGACTTGGGTAGGTGAGCCACCATAGCGCCACCCAGATAAATCCGAGCAGCGCGGGAACGAAAAATGCAGCGCGGAACCCGTAGCGCTGCGCCAGATAGACGATCAGCGGTGGGGCAATCACGGCGCCGACCACGCTACCACTGTTGAAGATGCCTATGGCGAAGGTGCGTTCCTTCTCTTCAAAGGTCTCGGATACGACCTTCATCCCGCCGGAGAAGTTGCCGCACTCGGTTCCGCCCATCCCCAGTCGCGAAAGGCCGAGCTGCATCCCGGAGCGAACAAACGCCTGCGAGCCTGTGCACATTGACCACCAGCAGACCGCGGCGCACATCCCGATGCGGCATCCCCACTGATCCATCAACTGTCCCATGGGCAATTCGCCGCTCATCATGCCGAATTGAAAGGCGGCAACGATTCGCCCGTAGGCTTCGTCGGAGAGGTGGAACGCCGCCTTGATCAGCGGCGCCAACACGGACACAGTCTGACGATCGATGATGTTGATCACCGTGATCGCAAAGAGCAGCGAGAGAATCGTCCAGCGTTGGACGTTCGCCTGAGGAGGAGGCGCCGTAAGTTCTTCGACCGGGGTTCTGGTTGCCAAGCTGCAAGCTTCCATTCTGATTGATCTGCCGGCAGGATGTTCTTCGTCGGAATAGCCATCCGGCCAGGCGCGTTTGTTGCTTCGAGAAGGTTACGTCAAATGCGGCATGGCGTGCTCCCCATTTGTGCCTGGCTGCAAATACCTGCTGTGCTCGTGCTCCTGTTTGGGCAGGAGTTTTAGGCGCCCTCGACTTAGTCTCTACCTTACGTATAATCGATTGGAAACGATTATTGCCAAATGATAATCCATCTCAAAGGTCGGAGCCAAATGCCGGTCTCTTTTTGGGGGAAAGCTAGCGGCGGTGTTTTTGGAGGGCCGCTGGAGCGCAGGATCTTTTCCAGGGAAACTTCCTCGAGGCCTACGTCCGGAGGCCTGTATCAGAAGACCCTGCTCGCTGAGATTCTGTCCATCGCGATCCACTGTTTACCGTCTCTCTTTTGCGCAAAGCGGCGCCGGGCCTGCCCCTCAGACGATGGAAAAGTCATTGTAGATGCTAAGAGGGGGTCAAATCAGGTGGCCATTTCTTGGGCTAAGCTTAATGCGAACTGCGCAATGTGGCGCTACCGTGGCGCCAAGCCGGCCTAAGCGAAACCGGTCTTTTGAGTAAGCATGTCACGCAACACGTTTCGCCGTCATCGATAGACATCCAAAATGGGAGAAGGCAATGGATCGTAGAACGTTTAACAAGGTGGCTGGTTTTACCGCGTTGGCTGCTCTGGCCGATATTGACAACGCCAGTGTGGCGCAGGACGCTGCCGCCGGCGGCGAGGTTGTGCTTGAAGACGCGGAGGTTATCCTTGCATTCGATCCTGCTTCCGGCGCGCTCACCCGGATGCAACGCAAGTCAACCATGTGGTCCATTGAGCGGCGCCCCGCCCTTGGCGCCTCCTTTCGCATGATGGTTCCCACGCCGGACCGCAGCGACAACTTTATCGTCGGGCACAAGCAACGCGCCAAGCGTGTGGAGAAGATCGCTCGCAACCAGGTTCAGATCGAATGGACAGACTTGCTCAGTGAGCATGCAGGCGTGCTGCCGATTACCTTCACGGCCACCGTTACGCTCCAAAGCGGGGATCTCACGTTTGATGGTGTGATTCACAATCAGTCGGATCTGAGCGTCGATACGATCGAGTATCCCTGCTTTGGGGATCTGACCCCGCCCACGCTCAACGCACCGATGCTGGCTCATTCCATGTTTGTGGGAGCCTTGCAGACCCAGGAACTCTATCCAAGCTTTTCGAACAACCTTGGCTATTGGGGAGATCGCTATCCCACCAAGATCATCAACACCGGCGCGTTTCGAAGCCAGTTTTGCCTGATTCAATCGCCGGAGCAGGGCATCTATGTGGTCATGAAAGACCCCGAGATCCGTTATTTCCTGCAGTTTATCTTTGCCCAACTTCCGGGCGTAGTGGATGCGAACACCAACGCCGTTCCCCGGACCGATGACATCTCCGGAACTCCGGTGCATCTTGAATTCCGTCTGTGCCACTTCGTCTTCATGCACCCCAAATCCTCCTTCCATCTCGCGCCCATCGTGGTGCGCCCCTATTCGGGCGACTGGCACGCCGGCCTGGATATCTACAAGCAGTGGCGCGCCACATGGTTCGGCAAGCCGCATATCCCCGACTGGGTGAAAGAAGTCCACTCTTGGCAGCAACTTCGCGTAGATGGCGCGGAGCAGGACTACCTGGTGCCCTATACGGATCTTGTGCAGTACGGCAAGGAGTGCGCCGAGAACGGCGTCAAGGCTATCCAAGTGGTCGGCTGGGCCTACGGCGGCCAGGACGGAGGCGATCCGGACCTTTCCACAGACCCGGGCCTTGGCACGTGGGAGCAACTCCACGACGCGATCGCACAGATTCAGGCCATGGGCGTCAAGATCATCCTGTTTGGCAAGCCCATCTTCGCCGCCATCTCCAGGACCTGGTATAGGGAGGTTCTTTACAAGTACGAGTGCACCGATCCCTATGGAGATAAGTACGAGTCCGGCGGCTACAGCTACACTACGCCGGTTCAGCTTGCCGGAATCAACAACCGCCGGCGCGCCATTATGGATGTCTGTTGCCAGGAGTACCGCGACATCGCCACGCACGAGTTCGAGAAGACGGTAAAGCTGGGCGCCGCCGGCTGGCTCTTCGACGAGGTGATGCAGCACAACGGCGTCATCTATAACTTCAGCGCCGATCATGGCTACAACCCTCCCGGCTACCTGTTCAACGCCGATATCCCGCTCGCCAGGCAGTTTCGCCAGGCCGCAGTCAACACCGACCCAAAATTCTTCCTGCCTGGCGGAGCCACCAACGGAGAGGATTTTCTCTTTTCCGGAGAAGGTCCGGGAGACTGGCTGATGCCATACTATGTGCTCGGCTATTACCGGATCGATTGGGGTACGGTGCATGCTCTACGTTACATTGATCCCCAAGCCCCGCTCATGGCGGCTGTCCGCGGCTTCAATGCCCGGGATGAGATCAACCTGTGCCTGCTCTACCGTTACATCATGGAGTACGAGCCGTACAATTTCAAAGGGCACATCACAGATTTTCCGCTTACCCTGGAGTATGGCAAAAAGGTCGATGCCCTGCGCAAGAAGTACCAGGCTTGGGTGTGGGACGCCGAGTTCCGCGACAATCTGGGAGCCAACGTACCTGCCGATGGCAAGGTCCGGTACACGGTATTTCGGCGTTCAGACGGCAAGCGTGCTGTTATTGTCGCTAGTCTCGAACAGACCAAGTCCGTGACCGTTGCCGTGGATCTTCCCAACGCGGGCAAGCTTGTCTTCGCCACTCCCGAAGAACCAGACGCCAAGCCCTTCACCGGCTCTCTCCGGATCCCACCACGTTCAGCGGCAATAATGATGGAGTCGTAGGCGCCCATCTCCGTGGATTATGCAAGCACAGGAGGGGGACGCCAGCGGCCGTTTGGTGTTTTGGGTAGTTCATCCAGCTGGCTCTTCCTCTCTGTGCCAATCATGGTGAGACAAGTACTCCCTCGGCAATTACTGTAGGGCGGAGAAGGAAATCTCATCGTGGAACACACCGTGCCTCCCTCCCAGCTTGGTTCTCCTTCCGGGGCCGTGTCGACGGCCCCTCGGCCGGCATTGCCCGAGGTCGAAGTGATCGCCCAGCCCCTGCGACGGCGCTTCAGTGCTGAGTACAAGCGATCCATTCTCGACCGGGCGGATGCCGCTCAGGACAGCGGCGAGGTTGGCGCTTTGTTGCGCCGCGAGGGCCTCTACTCGTCGCATTTGATCACCTGGAAGCGGCAGCGCGCGCAGGGCGAGATCGATGCTCTCACGCCCAAAAAGCGCGGCCCCAAGGCCACCATTAGCCCGCTGACCAAGGAGATTCGCACGCTCCAGGCCGCTAACGCCCGCCTGACCAAAAAGCTCAAGCAGGCCGAGCTGATCATCGAGGTTCAAAAAAAAGTGGCTGCGCTGTTGGGCAACCCAATTCCCAACATCCAGATCGACGAGGAGAACGGATGAACGCCGCCTCGGAGTCTGGGCAAAGACGTGGGCCAGGCGGCAGCCTGCCGTGCCTTGGCCCTGCCGCGGACCACGTTGTATCGCCACTTGCGGCCGTCGGCTGAGAGCCGGCCGCGGCCCACGCCCCGGCGCGCCTTGCACGCCGCCGAACGTCAACGGGTGCTCGATGCTCTACACTCCGAGCGCTTCCGCGACAAGGCGCCGGCCGAGATCTATGCCACCTTGCTCGACGAGGGCGTCTATCTCTGCTCGATCCGCGCCATGCACCGCATCCTGGCTGAAAACGGAGAACTCAAGGAGCGCCGCAACCAACTCCGCCATCCCCAGTACAAGAAGCCGGAACTGCTGGCCACCGGCCCCAATCAGGTCTGAACCTGGGACATCACCAAGTTGCTGGGCCCGGTCAAATGGACGTACTTCTACCTCTACGTCATCCTGGACATCTTCAGCCGCTGCGTGGTCGGCTGGATGGTGGCCTACCGCGAGTCCGCCGAGCTGGCCCGGCGGCTGATCGCGGAAACCTGCGCCCATCAAGAGATCCAGCCGGGGGCGCTGACCATCCATGCGGATCGCGGAACCTCGATGACCTCCAAGCCGGTGGCGCTGCTGATGGCCGATCTGGGCGTGACCAAGACCCACAGCCGTCCGCATGTCTCCGACGACAACCCCTACTCCGAAAGCCAGTTCAAGACGCTCAAGTACCGGGGTCCCCGCGGATAGGTCTTCATCCGCGGGGTGGTCAAGTACCGGCCTGAGTTCCCGGACCGCTTCGGATCGCTCGAAGATGCGCGCGCCTTCTGCCAGCAGTTCTTCCCCTGGTACAACCGCGAGCATCACCACAGCGCCATCGCCCTGCTAACCCCGGAGATGCTGCATTACAGCCTCGCCGGCGAGGTCATCCAGCAGCGCCAGCAAGTGCTCGACGACGCCTTCGCCCGCCATCCCGAACGCTTCGTCCGAACTTCACCAAAACATCCGCCCCAGCCTACTGCGGTCTGGATCAACCCGCCCTCCCCAAGCCCGTCGAGAGAAGACCTTCAACTCTAAATTCAAAACATACCTGACTCAAAATCGTTGACACGTTCCGATTGGGGCTGCCATTCTGATTCCGGAGCACGCCCAAGCATGCTGCGCAGGAACTTTCTCAAACTTGCAGGCGCGACCACCTTGTGCGGGCTTGCGTCAGTGGCACAGGCTGTTCCACTCCGCCGCGTGACGATCCTTTTGGACTCCGGCAACGCCGATGCTTCGGCCGCGTCGGTTCGGCGGGCCGCAGATAAGCTGCGCGCGGCGCTTGCGGGCAAGGGCGTTGATTGCGTGATTGTGACTGCTGCGCCTCGGGCACACGGGGCCAGCCTGACGGTGGTTGTGGCAGCGGACGGATCGGAGCTGGCCACTGGATTCACCGACGCGACGGAGGCAAAGGGCCCCGAAGGCCTGCGGCTGATTTCCGGTCATCTGGGGAATCAGCCCGCCCTGCTGGTCTCCGCCGGCGACCCGCGCGGATTCATCTATGGATTGCTCGAACTGGCCGAACGGGTCGAAGTTCTGCCCAATCCGGCTGCGGCGCTGCATGTCGCGGAGCCCGTCGAGGAGCAGCCTGCGAACGAAATCCGCTGCGTGAGCCGCTACTTCTGCAGCGAAATCGAAGACAGGCCCTGGTACTACGACAAGAATTTCTGGCCAGCGTATCTCGATACTCTGATTGCCTGCCGATTCAATCGCTTCTGCATGGCGTATGGGCTCGAGTACGACTTTCCGAAGGGCGTGACGGACGACTATCTACTCCTGCCGTATCCGTACATGCTGGAAGTGCCTGGTTACAACGTGCGGGTGATGCAGCTTCGCTCGCCGGAAGGAAATCCGCTGCCTCAGCCCGTCGAAATCACCATGGAGGAGCGCGCGCGCAACCTCGATGCCTTGAAGTTTATCGCGGCCGAAACGAGCAAGCGCGGCCTGCACTTTCAGCTTGGATTGTGGACTCATGCCTATGCCTGGACAGACAGTCCCGCCGCCTTTCACCGTATCGAGGGACTGACGCCGGAGACGCACGGCACGTACTGCCGCGATGCGCTGGCCATGCTGCTGAAGGAGTGTCCTGAGATTCAGGGACTGACCCTGCGGGTGCATGGCGAGAGCGGCATTCCCGAGGGCAGCTACTCGTTTTGGAAGACGCTGTTTGAAGCCATTTCGGGATCTGGCCGCACGATCGAGATCGACATGCACGCCAAGGGCGTGGACCAGAAGATGATCGACATTGCGGTGGCGACTGGGATGCCGGTGCGGCTCAGCGCCAAGTATTCGGCCGAGCACCAGAGTCTTGGCTATCAGCAGGCGGATATTCGCGCACTGGAAATTCCCAACCCCAACCACCACGACGACATGCGCCTGTTCAGCCTGAGCGGCGGCGCACGGCTGTTTACGCGTTATGGGTACGCGGATTTCCTGCAGGAAGGCAGCAAGGCGAAGGTCCTATTCCGGCTCTGGCCGGGAACGCAGCGGCATCTGCTCTGCGCCGATCCGGAGATGGCGGCTGCCTACGGGCGCACGTCGCATTTTTGTGGAGCCCTGGGCATCGACCTGATGGAGCCGCTCACCTTCAAGGGCCGCGAGGGCTCGGGCCATCCGGGCAGCCGCTGCGCCTATGCGGATGCGTCGCTAAACCCCGATGCCGACTGGAAGAAATTCGAATATTACTACCGAGTGTGGGGCCGCAAGCTGTACGATCCCGGCGCCGATCTCGACATCACGCGCCGCTATCTGCGCGGTCTGTTCGGGCGCGGGGCCGAGCCGGTCGAAGCGGCATGCGCCAACTCCAGCCGTATTCTGGCGCTCATCACTTCAGCGCATCTGCCTTCGGCGTCGAATCATGCCTTCTGGCCGGAGATCTACACCAACATGCCCATCGTGCTGGGCAGCGAACCGTCGCCCTACGATGACACACCCAAGCCGCGCTGCTGGGCGACGGTCAGTCCGCTGGACCCGCAGCTCTTCTCGAGCATCGCCGAGTACGTACAGGACCTGCTCGCAGGGCAAGCGAATCCCAAGTACTCGCCGGTCGAGGTGGCGCAGTGGATCGAAGACTTCGTTGCCGTTTCCAGCCGCGCCCTGACGCGGGCGCGAGCCACTTCTTCCACAACGGCCTCGCCTGAATTCCGACGCATCGAGGAAGATGTGCTGATTCAAAACGGTCTGGGCGCGTTCTTCGCGGCCAAGCTGCGCAGCGGCGTCCTGTATGAAATCTTTCAGCAGACCGGCGATGCGAGCGCTGGCAAGCGGGCTCTCGAACTATACAAGAAGGCGCGAACTGCATGGGCAACGATGTCCGCGCGCGCCAATCGAGTCTACGTCGCTGATGTCAGTTATGGCCGGATCCCGATGCGCCGCGGTCACTGGTCCGATCGCATCCCCGCCATCGATATCGACCTCGCCGCCATGGAGCAGAAGGTAGAGACAACGCCGCGCTCCTCGGCTTCCAATCCGCAGACGACCAAGGCGATTGCCGCCGCCAGCGGGCGGCCTCTCCGGCCCAGCAATTCCTGGACCCATACATCGCCGGAGAGCTTTGTCCCCGGCCAACCGCTGGGGCTAGTGTTAAGCTTGGGCAGCGGAACCGCCGCACCCAGCGCGGTCCGGCTCTGGTATCGACATGTGGATCAGGGCGAGCGCTGGAGCTCGATGCCGATGCAGGGCGGCGGTGGCAGGTACAGCGCTGCGATTCCAGGCGATTACACACAATCGCCGTTCTCGCTGGAATATTACTTCGAACCCGAACTTGGATCCGGGGCAGCATGGCTGGCACCAGCGTTCAACACAACCCTCTCCAATCAGCCCTATTACACGGTTACGAAACGCAGTGCGTAGACGAGCACGCAGGTGACGACAAACTCGAATTCCTGAACCGCCCCAGTCGATACTCCTTCCCGGATCTCGGAAGTTCGATCCGCAATTCTCTGTCCGTGCCTGGCTAAAGGTTTAGCTGCGAGTTCTCACACGCATCGATTTTCTGTCATGCGGGACAAGTTGCAGCACCCGGTGGAGTCGTTATTCGGCGAGGAGTCGCGGTGGAGATGATTCAAGGGTGAGGCGGAGGGGGTTTTCAGGATCGAAGCCGGATTTTGCGCAGGGCTCCGTTGCGCCGAAGGCGCGGCGGATGTGGAAAAGGTTGTCTTCAGCGCCGCCGCGAACTTCAGCAGCGCAGGGCGTCGAAGGCGCGGGCGTAAATCTGTTTCCACGGATAGGTGGAGTTCATCTCCAGCCACACGCCCCGGGCGCTGATGCGGACCATGGCGCCGATCTTGAACAGCCTGAGCCGAATGATATCGACCTGCGCATGGGCACGCGCGGCGCCCTTCAGGGCCAGCCGACAGAGCGCTTTGACGAGCGTGTAGGCCAGCGCCGGCGGAGGACGAGAGGCGTGTGCAGTTGAGCCGGGAGCAAGTTGTGCTGCTGATCGGAGGCATCAATCCGGCTCAGACCAGAGAGCGGAAGTGGTATCGCCGAGCCGTGGGAGAGGAAACGGAAGAATCAAGAGAGTCGCGGTGGTGGCAATGTGCAGATCGTTTGTTGAGATTGCTCGGTCGACACAAAGTCGCAGAACTTGTGCAGACTTTCCTTAGAGCTTCGGCCCCATCAACTGAGCCACCTGTTGCCACAGCATCATCAACGTCAACCCCACCATAATCACCGTCGAGGCCCAGGCCGTCCAGTTGAACCACGCAGAGTTTGTATGGTCGCCCATCAACCGCTTGTTGTTCACCAGCTTCAGCATGAAGTACAACACAAACGGCAGAAGCACTCCGTTCAGCACCTGGCTCAGAATCGTCATCATCACCAGCGGGAAGTGCGGTATGAGCACCACCGCTGCGCCTGCGGCGATCAGCAGCGTGTATAGCCAGTAGAAGAACGGAGCCTGCCGGAACTTCTTGTCTACCCCACTCTCAAATCCCAACCCCTCGCACACGCTGTACGCCGTTGAGATTGGCAGCACGCTGGCCGCAAAGAACGACGCATTGAACAGACCCGCCGCAAACAGGATGTAGGCGAAATCACCGGCCAATGGCCGCATCGCCTGGGCCGCATCCGCCGGCACATTGATGTTCTGCATCCCATGCACCCACAGAGTTGCGGCGCAGGCCACAATGATGAACCACGCCACAATATCAGTGAAAAAGCAGCCCACAATCACGTCCAACCGGGATGCGCCATACTCTTTGATGGAGACGCCCTTCTCCACCACCGAAGACTGCAAATAAAACTGCATCCAGGGTGCAATCGTCGTTCCTACCACCCCCACCACCATGTACACATAGTTGTGATCCTGCCACACCGCTCTTCCCGGCACCTTGATCGTCTCAATCAACGCCGCGTGCCAGTCCGGCTGCGCCAACACTCCGGCCGCGACATAGCAGATGTAAAACACGCTGGCGACCAAAAAGATCTTCTCTACGCTCTTGTAATCCCCTTTGACCACCAGCGCCCACACTGCCAGGGCGCAGATCGGCACGCTAACGTATTTGCTCACGTGGAAGAGTTGCAGCGACCCGGCGATCCCGGAGAACTCCGCAATCACGTTGCCGAAGTTCACCACAACCAACAGCACCATCATCACAAAGGTCATGCGCAGGCCAAACTCTTCGCGGATCAGGTCGCTGAGTCCCTTGCCCGTCACCACCCCCATGCGCGCACACATCTCCTGCACCACAATCAGGGCCAGGGTCACCGGCAGCATCGTCCACAGCAGGTGGTAACCATACTGCGCGCCGGCCTGCGAGTAGGTCAGGATCCCCCCCGCGTCATTGTCCACATTCGCCGTGATAAACCCCGGCCCCAGCACCGCAAAAAAAAGAAGGATGCTGGTCCGGTAACGCTTCCAGAAACTCACACCCGCACCGCCGCCGTGGATCTTTCGCGGCACACAGCCGCTGCATCCAATGCGAAGCCGTCTGCCACACCACCGCAGACCCCACCCCGCAGGGGCCAGGACATGGCGCCATCCACCAACCTGATTGTCCTCAGCATCCTGCCTCCCCGGCACTCAGTTTAGACTAACTTCTCTCTGCGCCTTATGGCATTGGAGCCTTTTTCCATCCAAGCCACCCAACGCCCGACCCTCGCGAGGAGCCTCCACCTATCTCCTTGGAAGCCCCCTCCAGAGAGACACCTCTGTCGATCCTCACTTGGAACCGTTCCACCGGCCGTCTTTCCCCGCCTCCGCTGTCTCAGCGCAGCGCCTCCAGACGAGCCAGAATCTTTGCCACCTGCGCGTCGTTGGAGTATCCGCTGCGCACCGCCCGTTCCCGGCCCGCGCGAGCGATCCTCTCTCGCGCCTTCTCGTCCGGCAGATACCGGCGGATCTTCTCCGCGCACTCCTCGAATCCCGTGAAGAAGACAGCTTCTTCATCCTCTACGAACCTCGCGCAATGCCCTTCAGACCGCTCCGCCAGCAAAAACCCGCCACAAGCCGCAATCTCAAAGCTCTTGTGCGCAAACTCATCCTGGTTGGAGTGGGTAAGGAAGCTCAAATTGATCTTCGACCGCCAGATTGCCTCACGATAATCCCTTCCATAGAGCTCTGATCCCGTGTAGAGCCTCTCGGCCGCCTCCTTGTCCAACCTCACCCTCCACATCGCGTCGCCCGAAATCACCACCGGGAACCCGCACTCCCTCCACAGCCGGGCAAGAAATTCCGGTCGGTCATCGTAGGATGTCCCGATGAAGGAGACCCCGCGATCCCGGTCAGCATCGCTCCAGGCCCTATTCCCGTTCTCCTCCACAGGAAAGTGAATCGTCGGTTCATATGCCGTCTGGATCTTCAGCACATCGCGCGCCCCGCTCTGCCGATAATCCGCAATATTCCTGTCCCGCTGCACCACATGCAGATCAAAGTGCGGAATGCACCTCTTGTAAAGTCTCCATCCCGGATCGCGCCGCGGCCCGAACGCGTTATCGATCATGTAGCTTACCGTCCGGATGCCCATCCCCCGCAGCCGATCCAACGTCTTTGGCCACAACCCCAGCAGCTTGTCCGCCCAAAAGATGTCCGGAAGCTCCCGTTCGGCCTGGACCAGCAGATCCCGGTTCAGCCGCATCACCCACGGCCCCATCTGCGCTCGATGCACCACCTTCCGAACCAACTCCGCACGCGGCTGATAGCGGAACGAATCCAGCGGCGCCACCGTGTGTCCCAGCCGTTCCAGAGCCCAGGCGCGGTACTGCGCTGAATCATTCGGCGAGAGTTGGGCCGCATAGAGAATCTTCACCGTTCACTCCTCTGCCCTCTGGAAGCGGCTTTCTTCCCCAACCTCAGCAAACCGCCCGCATCCGCGCCCCATCTTGTCGTCGGCTCCAGATCTCTTTTGTCAACGCAACGTCCCGTAAGAGGACCGTCCCACCCTCCGGCTCTACCTCCCAGGCAATGTTACGGGTGAAACGAAACCGCCACTCCCGTGGCCATCCAGCTACGTCTTCCTCAGCAAAATGATGCAATGGCTTCCATTCTCTCCACCCCGCCCGAGGGATCTCTTGGTTTCTTATCTCTCACGCAGCAGGGCAATCACCTGCTCCGCATGGATCACTCCGGTCAAGCGTCCCTGATGATCCACCACCGGCAGCGACCGCAGATTGTATTTATCAAACAGCTCGGCTACCTCTTTCTCCTTCGCATTCAGTTGGCAGCACACATTATGCCCGTCCGAGAGGGTCGCCAGCCGCGTCTCCATGGTCGCCAGCAATAGTCTGGGCAGCATGACCACCCCAGCCAGCTTCTCCTCCTCGCCCAGCAAATAGACCTCGGTAATGGTATCGGGATCTCCTTCGAACTCGCGCAGGGCTTGCACAGCATCGCCAACCGTGGCATCCATGGGCACGCTCACGTAGTCCGTCGTCATCCGGCCGGCGGCGGACTCTGCGGAGAACTCCAGTAATTCCTCCACATCCTGCCGTTCCTCCGGCTCCATCTCCCCCAGAATCGCCTCAGACTCCTCGTCGCTCAACTCCGCCAGTACGTCGGCCGCCGCACCCGGATCCATCTCCTCCAGAATGTCTGCCGCCCGCTCCGAGTCCAGCCCCTGCAGCAGCGCCTTTTGGAGCTTCGGTTCTACCTCCTCCAGCGTCTCAGCCGCAGTCTCCTCGGGCAGGCTGGAGAACACGGCCTCTCGCTCCACCGGAGCCAGATCTTCCAGAATGTCCGCAATATCGGATGGGTGCAGCTTGGAGAGCCGATCCTGGCCAATCTTCAGCCGCACCATTCGCGCCGGGTCGCGATCGATCAGGTCGACGCAGGCCCAGGGAATCTGGCGTGAAGCCAGCCGCTCCACCAACTGATCCAGCAGGGCGACCGGCAGCCCCTTGAAGAGCCGTCGCATGGCGCCTCGGTTGCCTACCTCCACACCCTCAATCCGCAGCCCGGCAGTCTCTCCTGCACGCGGTCCGGCCTCCCAGACCAGGCTCACGTCGTTCACCCGCACCACCTTATGCCCGTCCACGTCGATGATCTGCTGGTCCAAAACGTCATAATCCAGCAGCAGAAAGCCGTTCTGCTCCTTGTACTCCGCAGGATTTGACCTCGCCCTCAGCTCCGCTTCGTTGCTTGCCGGCCAAACCAGGTCCACCACCGGTTGCCGCATCTCCTTCTTCTTCCGGCCCGTGCCGGCCAGCAGCACCAGTTCGGCCACATGGGACTGGTCTACCGAGACATCGACGGCCAAGTCTTTTACCCGCCCCAGCACCCTCCCATCCGAGCCCAACACGCGGCGCCCGAGCAGCGACGATGCGCTGGTGAACACATTTGCCGGATTTGTCAGCAACCCGCCCATCGCTCTCCTGGTGCATTTTCAGTGTAAGTGTAACGTGGCGCCTCGACTTCCTTTTGCTTTTCTCTATCCAGGATCCCAGACAGGCATGCCCGTCCAGAGCCGGAATCAAGATGCCACAGCACACCCGCCTCGGACGCCCCTCCACGCAGAAGGCCCTGAACAGACACCCCTTCTTCAGATCTCCGCCTCAACCCGCATCCGGGCTCGTTCTCACCCCTGCCTCTGTTCTCGGTTTGCCCTCAAAATCAAAACGGCGAAGCTACGCCGCTTCGCCGTTCTCATCCAGATTCCATGTGCCAGTCCCTTAGAGCATTTCTCCTGTTGCTGGGTATCCCGGGAGGGGCGTACAGCGGCGTTTTCTTTACTGGAAAACGCCCATCGTTGTCGAAACCCCAGCTATACACCTACAGGAGAAATGCTCTACGCTTTCCCTTCATACGTTCACCGCCTCCAGCAGCACCTCAGCAAACTTCTTTCCGGCGCGAGCCTTGTACGCTCCCTTGTGAAACGCATAGCCCGCAATCAGTGGAAGCGCGATCGTGGCTTCGGCGTACACCATCTGTTCAAAGGTCAGGTCCACCTTGCCCCAGCTCGAAGCTTCCTTCAGCGTCGACCCGCTCAGCGCTCCATCGCGAACATCAGCCACGGTAATCTGGATGGCATACTTGTGCATGGACGCTTCGATGCCGAGCACATCAGCGGCCACCACGATATCCTGGGCAAAGTTCTTCGGAACCCCTCCGCCGATCATCAGCAGTCCCGTCGTCGGGTTGGCGATCTTCAACTGGGTCAGCTCATAGAAATCCTTGGCGGAATCAATCGAAACCACAGGCTTGCCACGGCGCGCATGCTGGTGAGCCACCAGTCCGAACCCGGCGGAGCAGTCCGAGAAGGCTGGGCAAAAGATAGGAACACCCTTCTCAAAACAGGCCAGCACAATCGAGTCGTTCTGTCCGTCAGCAGGCGTCCGTCCTTGCTCCTTCAAATACCGCCCCATCTCCTGGATGAACTCCCGCGAGGAGTAGGGCCGAGGCTGGAGCCCATTGGCAATCTTCTCTGTGGTCTCGTCGCAGATTCTCAGTTGCTCCTCATCGATGAACGTGTCATAGATGCGGTCGATCATCAACTCACGCAGCTCGGCGTCACCGGCGCCATACTTGTACTCATCGCCGGCGATATAGTGCCGGAATCCCAGCGCCTCAAAAAAGTCCTGGTCTACGATATTGGCGCCCGTCGAGACGATCGCATCGACCATGTTGTTTCTTACCAGATCCACAATCACCTTCTGCAGCCCGGCTGAGATCAGGCTCCCGGCCAGGCAGAGGATTACTCCGCAATCGGTATCCTGCAGCATCTTCTCGTAGATTTGGGCCGCCCGCGCCAGATCGCGCGAGCTGTACGCCATGGACGCCATGGCGTCCACCAGCGCCACTACGTTGTGCTGCTTGATGTCGATGTGCTGAATCGGGTGCGTCAGAAGTTCATTTTTGGTCGTCATATCCCTTCAAGTTTATCGCGTCCCTCCCCGTCTTCAGGGCAGATTTGGGGAATTTACAAATCTCAGGAACGTCGGCTGAACAGCCGAAGGACCTCTGTTGGACCGGAGCCCGGGCACACCAAGCCTGCGGCATGATCGCCTCCACTCCAGCACCTGGACCCTCCGGAACCCCCTCCACACTGGCTCTCCAGATATTCTCCCTATCCGCTCACTGGAAATTCTCCGCATCCGCTCGCCCATATTCTCCGCTTTCGCTCGCCCATTGATACCCTGTTAATCACGATGAACGTCAACTTTGCCGAGCGCGCCCATAACCACAACTGGAAGCTGGACCCCATCGTCCGCTCGCTGCTCGACACTGATTTTTACAAGCTGCTCATGTTGCAGTTCATCCGGAAGAACTTCCCCACCACCCACGCCACCAGCGAGATCTACAACCGCACTCTCCATATTCGGTTGGCCGATCGCATCCCCGCCGCCGCCCTGCGCGAGCAGATGGAACACGTCCGCTCGCTCCGCTTCCGCCGCAGTGAGCTGGTCTGGCTGGCCGGCAACACTTTTTACGGAACCAAGCAGATCTTCCGCCCTGACTTTCTGCACTGGCTGGAACACGAGTTCCGCCTCTCGGACTACACCATCGACGAATCTGAAGGTCAGCTCAACATCCGCTTCTCCGGCCTTTGGAGCGAAGTCACCCTGTGGGAGATCTACTCTCTGGCCATCGTCAGCGAGATGAAGAGCCGCGCCGCTCTGGCGACTCTCAATGAACTCGAACTGGACGTACTCTACGCCCGGGCCAAGACCCGTCTGTGGGACAAGATCGAGCTGCTTCGCACCGTTCCAGGCCTTCAACTCTCTGACTTCGGCACCCGGCGCCGTCACAGCTTCCTCTGGCAGGAGTACTGCATTCAGGCTCTGGCCACCGCCCTCGGCCCCTCTTTTGTGGGTACATCCAACACCGCGCTGGCCTTCAAACACGACCTCGAAGCCATCGGCACCAACGGGCACGAACTGCCCATGGCTATGGCGGCGCTGGCCTCCCTGGGCTCCGATAGCGACCTGCGCAACTCCCAGTACCGGGTCCTCGATCTCTGGCGCCTGTCTTACGACAACGAACTCCTCATCCTTCTGCCAGACACCTTTGGCACCACCCAGTTCCTCGACAACGCACCTCCCTGGGTAGCCACCTGGACCGGAGAACGGATCGATTCCAAAGACCCCTTTGTGGCCGGCGACGAGTACATCGCATGGCTCCGCGCTCGCGGCCAGGATCCCAACAGCAAGCGCCTGATCGCCTCCGATGCGCTGGATGCCTCCGCCATTGTCGAGATCCACAACTACTTCAACGGCCGCATTCGCTTTTCAGCCGGATGGGGAACGTTGCTCACCAATGACTTTCGCGGCTGCCACCCCCGCAACGAAGACTCCTTCGAGCCCATCAGCCTGGTCTGCAAGCTCACCAGCGTCGACGGCATCCCTACCGTCAAACTTTCAGACAACCCCAGCAAATCCACCGGCCCTGCCGACCTGATCGCACGCTATCGGCGCGTCTTCAATCACCCCGTCCAGAACGAAGTTCCCGTCCTGGTATAACCCACGTGCGGGATAGCGCAGGCGCACAACCGAGTCCGGACCCGCAGCGCTATACTCCCCCCATGCGCCCGGTCTCATCTTCACTTGCCCGCCTGACTGGCCTGGCTTTGGCTGCGGCCTTGTTTCTCAGTCTCCTGGCTCCCACGGCACACGCCTGGGGCCGCGATGGCCACAGGATCATCAACAAACTGGCCGCCGAATACCTTCCCCCAAACGTTCCTTACTTCCTGCGCAACGGTAACGGCATCGACGTGATGGAGTGGATGGGACCGGAACCCGATCGCTGGAAGCATCGCGATGCCGAACCCCAACTGACCGCTACCCAGTCCCCGGACCACTTCCTCGACTACGAGTGGGCCATCTACGGCGCTACGCCGTGCGCCGCAGGCACACCTGATTGCATCGCCGGCTATGACTTCCCGCGCGCCCGGTATGACTTCATCCGCAACCTCACCGCCGCTCTTCCCCATCACCCTGAGATCAAGAGCTTTGAGGCCGTGGGCTTCCAGCCGTGGCAGGTGGAAGAGGTCTGGCAGCGCCTCAAATCCGACTTCCGCCTCTATCGTCAACTCACCGCAGCCAACCAAGACACGGCTCCCGTCCAACTCGCAATTCTCTACGACGCCGGATGGCTCGGCCACTACGTAGGCGACGGTTCCCAGCCTCTCCACGACACCATCCAATACAACGGCTGGACTGGCCCCAATCCCCACCACTACACCACCGGCCACTCCATCCACGCGCAGTTTGAGTCCGTCTACGTCTCGGCCAACATCAAGGCCTCCGATGTGGCTCCGCTGGTAGCCGCCGCGCCGCCCACCGTGATCAACGACGAGTGGACCCAGTACTGGCGTTATCTTCTCCACTCCCACTCGCTGGTCACCAAGGTCTACCAGCTTGACCAGCAAGGCGGTTTTCTGAACGCCGGTACGCCTCAGGCCAAATCCTTCACCGAAGAACGTCTGGCCGCAGGAGCCATCGAACTGCGTGACCTCATCGTCTCCGCCTGGGTTCACTCCGCCGACCCCGTCCAGGAGTACCCCGGCCCCCAATAGGAGCATCGGAAGCATCTCTCTTTCTTTGGTAGAGTGCGTGGCCCAAAATCCACGGCCCTGAATGCAGATCACTGCTGCCGACCAGCTCCCCTGCCATCGGCAGAAAACGGCTTGATAGAGCTGGCGCACCCAATTACCTGGTGGATGGCTGTTCCCTTGCCCGCGCCGCCATCCTACGCAACATCGGCTCGCTGCTGAGTGCGATCACCGGCACGGCCACGGCGGCAAAGGCCGCCCAGACCACCAGCGCGTGCCACTCCCAATACCACAGCATCCGCGTCGTCTCCCAAGGGTGGGTCCGCACCGCCTCCCAGAGCGCATGGCCCTCCAGAGGCAGCCGGGGTGTGCCGAAGACCAGCGACCCTGCCTTGATGAAGACCGGAAACAGAACCAGCTCCAGCGGATACACCGCGTGGTTACCCACCTGCGATGCCACAATGTTCAGCCGCAGCAGCGCCGCCAGCCCCAAAACCAACACCGTCGTCGAGCCCAGCAGAGGGTTCACGCCGACCGCCACACCCAGCGCCAGCGACCAGGCTAGCTTGTCCGGATCCGCGCCCATCCGCAGCAGGCCCGTCACCGGGTTCACCATCCATCGCTGCCAGAGGTTGGCCACGTCACCAGCATACCGGTACACTCAGCGCAGTGTCTTCCTTGCCGGCACTTGTTGGGGTGAAGGACCCGGTTGGCTTGTCCGTTCTACGCACGCTCCGTTTTGGGTTACGCCGCCTTTGGCGGCTGCTCGCGCTCGCTGCCATCCTGGCTTGGTCCATCCTCGATCTTCTCTTCTCCCGCCCGAACACCCGCGCCCTTCGCGCACAGTGGCTGAGCCGCCTCTGTCGGCGAGTCATCCGCCTGTGCCACGTCACCGTCACTACCATCGGTCCCGTCCCTGCCTGCGGGGCGGTGATCTCGAATCACCTGAGCTACGTCGATATTCCCGTCCACGCCGGCGCTCGCCCCTGCGTCTTTGTCTCCAAGATCGAACTCTGCTCCACCCTCATCTTTGGATGGATCAGCCAGATGGCCGGCACCATCTATGTGAACCGCTCCTCCGGCCGCAGCGCGCTGCAAGCAGGCGCCGGCATGGCGAAGGGCCTTCGCGACAACCTCCCCGTGGTCTTCTTTCCCGAAGGTACGACCGGCGTCGGCGACTTGCCCACCCTGCCCTTCCACGGCGGACTGATCGCTATGGCCATCGCCGCTGACCAGCCCGTGATTGCCTCCTTCATCCACTACGAACTCACGCCAGAAGATCTCTCCCGAGGCAAGTCGATCCGCGACGATGTTCACTGGGGTTCACAGACTCTCTTCCGGCACGTGTGGAACTACTTTGACCTCGGCGCTCTTCACGCCACCATACGATTTGCGCCTGAACCGATTCTCTTCTCCCCGGCAGCCATCACGAACCGAAAGATTGCCGCACGTGAGGCCCAGGCCGCGGTCAATGCTTTGGCCCTCGCCGTCAAGGCGCCTGCGCAGGACCGTCAGGTTGTTTAACCGTTGAAACTCCGCAGTTTTCCCGGTGCAGGCAACCCTCGCGCTCAGATAGCCCATCCCTCATCCCTGCAAGCTTTATCCTTGGAACCATGGAGACCGCCTTCACTGACCCGCTCGCCAACACCCCAGGACATCGCTCCTCACCGGATCGCCTGGCCGATCTTCCTCGCCTGGTCACAGCCTTCTACGCCAACCACCCCGACCCCGGGGTCACCAGTCAGAAGGTGAGCTTCGGCACCAGCGGGCATCGTGGCTCCTCGCTGACCTCCAGCTTCAACTACGCCCACATTCTGGCCATCACCCAGGCCATCGTCGAGTACCGCGCCGCGCAAAAGACCACCGGCCCGCTCTTTCTGGCCCAGGATACCCATGCACTGTCCGAGCCCGCCTTCGCCACGGCCCTGGAGGTTCTCTCCGCAAACGGCGTTGACGTGATGATTGATAGCGTCCGCGACAGTCAGGAACAGGCTGGCGGTTATACCCCCACCCCCGTTCTCTCCCACGCCATCCTGGAGTACAACGCCTCGGGGACCAAAGCGCCGGCCGACGGCATCGTCATCACCCCCAGCCACAACCCTCCCCAGGACGGTGGCTTCAAGTACAACCCACCCAACGGCGGACCCGCCGATACGTCGGCCACCAAGTGGATCGAGAACCGGGCCAACGAACTCATCGCCAACAAGCTCCAAGGCGTCAAACGGCTTGCCTTCTCCAAAGCCTTGGCCGCTTCCACCACCCACCGCCACGATTACATCACCGCCTACGTCCAGGACCTGGTCAACATCATCGACATCGATGCCATCCGTCACTCTGGACTCAAACTCGCTGTCGATCCTCTGGGTGGCGCCGGTGTAGCCTACTGGCCTCGCATCGCCGAGTTCTACCAGCTTCCACTGGAGATCCTGAACCCCTACGTCGATCCCACCTTCCGCTTCATGACGTTGGATTGGGACTCGCGCATCCGCATGGACTGCTCCAGTCCCTTCGCCATGGCCAGCCTGATCGCCAACAAGGATCAGTACGACGTTGCCTGGGCCTGCGACACCGACCACGATCGCCACGGCATCGTCACTCGCAGCTCTGGCCTGCTCAACCCCAACCACTACCTTGCCGTTTGCATTCAGTACCTCTTCACCCACCGCGCAGAGTGGTCGCCAAAGGTGGGCATTGGCAAAACGCTGGTTTCCTCCAGCATCATCGATCGGGTCGCCAAAGGCCTTGGCCGCCCCATGGTCGAAGTACCCGTTGGCTTCAAATGGTTCGTTCCCGGCCTGATGAACGGCGAGCTTGGCTTTGTCGGCGAAGAGTCGGCTGGCGCGACCTTCCTCCGCCTCAACGGCAGGGTTTGGACCACTGACAAAGATGGACTCATCCTGGGCTTGCTCGCTGCCGAGATGACCGCCATCACCGGCAAGGACCCCGGCCAGATCTACAACGAACTGACGGCCAGGTATGGGAACCCGGTCTATCAACGCATCGATGCCGATGCAACCAGAGAACAGAAGGCCAAGCTGGCGCAACTCTCTCCCGCTCAGGTCACGGTCAAAGAGATGGCGGGCCAGCCCATCACCGCTATCCTCACGGAGGCTCCCGGCAACCATGCCTCCATCGGTGGGCTAAAGGTCACCACTGCGGACGGCTGGTTCGCCGCTCGTCCCAGCGGCACAGAAGACGTATATAAGATCTATGCGGAAAGCTTTCAGGGCGAGGCCCACCTCAAACAGATCCAGAGTGAAGCCAAGGATCTGGTCACCGCTGCTATCGCATGACAGACCCATCATCGGATGAAATTCGAGCTTCTCCACCGCATGACTTTCCAACTTGGCCCGCAAATGGCATCTGGGTCGAAACATCACACTCTCACCCAAGGATACTGATATGAACCTTCGTACTGCTTTTGCCTTCCTCGCTCTGGCGTCCCTCTCGCTGCCTGCTCTCGCTGCCAAGAATAAAGACAACACTTTCACTCTGGTTGACGCCACCAGCGGCAAGAACGTCGGCAAGGCTTCCTACTCGATCCAGCAATCCAAAAAGGGCTACAAGATTGACGGTCGCTTCCAGTACAACATCACTTCCACTTCCACCCCCGCTGCCGGCACGCAGACCAAGGGCAAGGGCAACAGCAACGCCAGTTCCAACGAGCAGGGCCAGTACGATATCTCTTATAAGGTAGACAGCAACGGCAACTTTCTCTCCGGTTCCATTCAGGACCAGCTCGCTCAAAAGACCTACAGTTGGCAGCCCAACAAACAGCGCACCACGATTGAGGTCTCCACCATTCAGGCCGGCAGCCTGGGAAGCCCTACCACCGCCCCACTCCCCAAGCCGGACTTCTTCATGGTTACCGACGGCGACCCCTCCGCCATCCAGGTTCTCATGACCGCCTCCAAAGCCCATCCCAGCCCGAACTCCGTGTACTTGCTGCTGGTTCCTGAAGACGCCATCAATCCGAAGAACAAGTACATCCTGGTCAGCATCCAGCCCGACGCCGACCGCACCGGCACCCTGGACGGCAAATCCATCGCTCTCAAGAGCTTCATCTTGCGCTTCCACACCGGTCCAACGGCAGAGGTCTACCTGGATGGCAACGGCAACCTCATGGAGGCCGATCTGGCCAAGCTTCAACTCAACTACATCCGCAAGGGCTTCACACTCACTCCAGCGGCCAAGTAGCACGGGGTATCTCCAACCCAATGGGAGTCCTGGGAGTCGGGAAAAGCCACTCATGCCGGCGGCCAGGCTCCCAGCCGCGGAGCCCTGCATCGATGCGTCGGATTGTGGGCTGATGACGGAAGCAGTCGTCCAGACTTCGAAGCCGCTCATCACCAGTTGAGCCCACTGCCGTTGGCGATCTCAGATCTTGACGCGCACCGGTCTCTCCCACACAGCCCTCGGTGAGACCTCCCTGCCAGGATTCAGCTTCAACCGCAAGATGCGGGTGGCATTGGGACCCTCCCGGGGATGCGTTCGCTGCGCTTGCGCCAGAGTCTTCCAGCCGAACCACCCGGCGCCTTTTCCGCCGCGCCGTCCTCAGTCCGAGGTATGCTTTGGAGGAAAGAAGCTGCGAAAGAACTTACGCTTGGCCGGTGCGAAGATCCTTGGGATCGCCGAGCAACCCCACCCTGGTTGCAACCTTCCATCCCGTCGTCTCCGCACCTTCCATCTACCCCGCCGCCTCCAGGAACTCCGGTTGATCCGATCATGCCCCAGCCACTCTCCCCTGATCGCCTTGAAGCCTTCTCCGATGGAGTCATCGCCGTCATCATCACCATCATGGTGCTGGAACTTCAGGTGCCATCCAAAGAGATCTCGGATATGGAAGGTCTGCGCCGGATCCTTCCCTTGCTCATCGTCTATCTGCTCAGCTTCGTCCAGACCGGCATCTACTGGGTCAATCACCACTACCTGACCGACAGACTGGAGGGCGTCACCCATGGCATCCTGTGGTCCAACCTGGGCCTGCTCTTCTTCCTCTCCCTCATCCCCTTCGCCACGCGCTGGGTGGGCATGCGTGGCATCTCATCCTTTTCCATCGCTCTCTACGCCCTTACCTGCGCTCTGCCGGCTATCGCATGGTTCGTCCTCTCCACGATGATCGGCCGCCATACGGGACAGCCCTTGGCCGCCAGCTTCAGCAAGCAGGCAGTCTCCACCGCGCTTTACCTGGGTGCGATTCCGGCCGCCTTTCTTGCGCCGACCTTTGCTCCCAACATCGGGCCGACTCTCGCCCTGAGCATGATCGCCCTGGTCGCCTTGCTGTGGCTCATCCCGCCCCAAACGCTTGCTCAGCGGACCCGAAGCGCCTCTTCGGGCGAGCACTCCCACAACGATCAGCGTTAAACTTTCATCGAGATGAAACTCCAAGGCTGTGGCACCGCTCTCATCACCCCCTTTCGTCCCGACGGCTCATTGGACGAACCAGCTCTCAATCTGCTCGTCCGTGCCCAGGTTGAGCAGGGCGTCTCCATCCTCATCCCGTGCGGCACCACCGGAGAGGCTTCCACGCTCACCGAGCAGGAGACAGAGCGAGTGATCGAGTTGACCATCTCCGCCGCTGCCGGCCGAGTCCCGGTCTTCGCCGGCTGCACTCACAACTCCACAGCGCAGGCTGTACGCAACGCCCAGCGCCTCGCCCGCATCCCCGGCCTCACCGGCCTGCTCTCCGCCAATCCTTACTACAACCGGCCCAACCAGGAGGGTCAGTTCCAGCACTTCCGCGCCATCGCCGGAGCGGTCAACGTACCCATCCTGCTCTACAACATTCCCGGCCGCACCGCGACCAACTTGCTGCCGGAGACGGTCCTCCGCCTGGCCGAGTCTCCCAACATCATCGGGATCAAGGAGTCCAGCGGCCAGATCAGCCAGATTACGGAGATCATCGCTCACGCCCCTTCCACGTTCTCTGTCCTGGCCGGCGATGACGCCATGGCGTTGCCCGTGCTCGCCCTCGGCGGCAAAGGCCTGGTTTCGGTGGCCTCCAACGCCATCCCCGGCCCCATCTCGCAGATGATCGCCGCCGCGCTTCGCAACGACTGGGACGTGGCCCGCGAGCTCAACGCGCGGCACTTCGCCCTGATGCAAGCGCACTTTTGTGAACCCAGCCCGGCTCCCATCAAAGCGGTAATGGCCATGCTCGGCCATTGTACGGAGACTCTCCGCCTGCCCATGGTCCCCGTAACCGAGGCCTCTCGCGCTAAGCTGAAGGCGCTCCTTGAGGAACTCGGCCTCCTGCCGAGGCCCTTGTAGATACAAGGGCTTCAAACCGGCGTCAGCCCATCCACCGCCGGCCCCGCTACAATCGAACTGTCCATGAACGCTACCCGCTCCACCTCCGAGAGAGACGCTCTCGAACCCCTCATCGAACAGTTCTTTGCCCTGGGCCAGGCCGCCGCGGGCAACCATGACGCTCTGGCAGTCTTTCACCGGTTCCGTTCCGCGCTCGAGTCGGGCAAGATCCGCTCCGCTGAGCCCGATCCATCCTCCCCAACTGGCTACCGCGTCAACACCTGGGTCAAGCGCGGGATCCTGCTCGGCTTCCGTCTCGGCGTGCTCACCCAGATGAGCGAACCCTCGGGAGGGCGTTTTCCCCTGACCTTCGTCGACAAATCCACCTACCCGGCCCGCCGCTTCACTCCGGGCGACAACATCCGCATCGTGCCCGGTGGCAGTTCGGTCCGCTCGGGAGCCCATCTGGCCCCGGGTGTGGTCATCATGCCTCCGGCCTACGTCAATGTTGGAGCCTTCGTCGACGAGGAATCGATGATCGACTCCCACGCTCTGGTCGGCTCCTGCGCCCAGATCGGCAAGCGCGTCCACCTTTCGGCGTCGGCGCAGATCGGCGGCGTCCTGGAACCCATCAACGCATCCCCGGTCATCATTGAAGACGACGTTCTGGCGGGCGGCAACACCGGCATCTACGAAGGGACCATCGTACGCTCGCGCGCGGTCCTGGCCTCCGGCGTCATCCTCACCCGCGGCACCCCGGTCTACGATATCCCCAGAAACACCGTCTACAAGGCCACGGCCAGCATGCCGCTCATCATCCCCTCCGGCGCCGTGGTGGTGGCGGGCGCGCGAGCCATCCAGAAAGGCCCCGGCAAGGACCTCGGGCTCTCGATCTACGCTCCCATCATCGTCAAGTATCGCGATGAAAAGACCGACCTCTCCACCACGCTGGAAGATCTTCTGCGATAAAGATTCTTCCCGGCAGGTGTATCCCGACGCCTCGCCTGTTCGGGCGTTCACCCCCATCGATGGAGGCCGCAACGGGCTTGCCCGTATCGGCAGGCCCATCCGCAGGGCGGACGCTATGCAGCGGGTTCGGACTCAAAGTAAAGATACTTCCTCCAGTTGGCATCCGCGCTTCCAATCATCCGCATGATATGCCGCGAGGTATGCAGCGTAAACGGCCGCGGTTCGCGCAGGAGCCTCATGTCCGTCAGCTCATGCAGCATCTGGCTGCCCTTGCGCCGGTTGCAATCCCGGCAACACGCCACCAGGTTCTCCCAGGTTGACTGCCCTCCGCGGCAGCGCGGCACCACATGGTCCAGCGTCAGATCCGCAGCCGTCAGCACCCTCTGGCAGTACTGGCAGGTGTTCCGGTCACGCAGCAGAATATTCTTCCGGCTCAGTGCCCGGGTCTGGTGCGGAATCCTCCGATACTCCAGCAGCCGGATCACGCTGGGCATCTGCAAGCTCATCCGATGCGCGTGCAAAACCGTCCCCTGCTCCTCCTCGGTCCGCGCTACCCCCTTGAGCACCAGCACCAGCGCCCGCCGCGCCCCGCAGATGTTGATTGGCTCATAGCTCGCATTCAATA
>DAHWOF010000073.1 GCA_027335345.1 Granulicella sp.
AAACATGGGGAGGCGAGGCAGGGCGGGGTGGGTGCGCAGGCTGCCCTCTCTACCACAAAGACGTGTCAGGTTATCGTTTCTTGAAATCAGTCAGCTTCAGATACGGAGCAAATTTCTGGGGCAGTTGAGTAAAGTGCTCGCGAGGGATGCTGAGTCTGGCCCCAAAAAACTGGTTCGCTTGCTCTCTCAAGTCCTTGGCAATCGCGGCGCTCATCAGCATGTCTGGCTCCTGCTTCATCACCTCCAGGGAAGGGATCGCGTTTACGACCTCATCCCTCACACGCTGCAATAGTTGATCTACATAGGTCTGGAGATCCTTATCGTCCTCGAAAAGAAATGGGATCTCAGAACCGGCAAGGTGGGCTTTCTGAAAGAGGTCTTTAATCTCTTCTCCGTTCTTCTCGGGGAGCGCCAGCAGGAGTTCACGAAAGGCGCTATAGGCAGCCATCCTGCGCTCGTAGAGCTGGTGCCGGAGTTGCTCGCTTGCCAAGCGTCGCTGCCAGCGATTGAACGACAAGGTCACGGCGAGGACAGCTACCGAGACAACCACTGACGCGAAATCTCTCAGCCCCTCCAAAACATACTCGGCCATGCGCATACGCTCGCCTCAAATTCTAGCGCCTTCGGGAGCCCCCGCGGCTATGCGCCTAAGCGGTCAGGAAGCCGCTCCACAAATTCCGTCAGGTGCTCGCGGAACAGCCGCTCAACCTCGCCGTCTCCATTCTCGAAGGTCAGCCTGGCGGTGTAACTGACACTGCCCGCCTTCGCATGTCTGCGTATCTCGAAGGTCCCGACCACACAAGCTCGTTTTCCGCCGGGTTCGACCACGGTCCTGTCACGGGAATCACTTTTCCGAATGACATATTTTCACCTCCTACGTCATTATGGCCCTTGGTGAAGTCCCGCGAAGGGGTGTCTTACGATTCTCTCCGAAGCGCGGCCATCATGGTCTTCGTTGGGGCAGGCGATTGCAGGCGGCAATGGTGCCCTGCTACCTGCCGGAGCTGGTATTGATTGCGCGTGCGTATGCTGGTGGAAGACCTTTGCTCTCCTCCTGGCTGGGACGCAACCCTCGGGAATGACAGCCATCAGACGGGAGCAACCAGATCTGTTACACAGAAAAAGAGGAGGAGCCGTGGTTCTTGAAGTGGGTATCCTGCATGTGAAGCCCGGTCAGGAGGAGGCCTTTGAGGCGGCCTTGAAGACAGCTCGGCCGCTGATCGCCGCCACCCCCGGATTTGTGTCGATCGCCGTCCATCGTTGCGTGGAGGCGCCCAACCAGTATCTGCTCCACGTGCAGTGGAGAAGCCTGGAGGATCACACCGTCGGCTTCCGCCAATCCGACCGCTTCCCCCGCTGGCGCGAGCTGCTCCATCACTTTTACGATCCGCCTCCGCAGATCCAGCACGACGGCGCGTCCGCGCTGGATCAGGAGCCGTAAGACTCTCCCCGGATCACAGCAAGCGCCAGAGCGAAGACCGGAGGATAGTCCGCAGCGGAACATCGCTCCGAGCGACGAACACCATCGAACCGGGGTGTGGACCTCCCCCCCGTAGGGAGAGGGCAACAGACG
This sequence comes from Granulicella sp., assembly GCA_027335345.1. Lineage (GTDB taxonomy): Bacteria > Acidobacteriota > Terriglobia > Terriglobales > Acidobacteriaceae > Granulicella. The sequence goes on from DAHWOF010000073.1 coordinate 1,574, forward strand.
CATGGCGAAGAAGATCGTAGTTCTGGGCAGTTATGTGGCCGATGTGGCCTTTCGCGCCTCCCGGCTGCCGGCGTGGGGAGAGACGCTGCTGGGCAGCGGCTTTGCCCTGGGGCCCGGCGGCAAGGGCTCCAACCAGGCCGTAGCCGCAGCGCGCGCCGGAGCCGCCGTGCAGATGCTCTCGCGGCTGGGCGACGATCCCTTTGGCCATCTCGCGCGCCAGACCTGGGCATCCGCCGGGGTCGATGCCTCTCTGGTCTCGACTGCTTCCGCGCCCACCGGGGCCGCAGCCATCCTCATCGACGAGGCCCGTGGAGAGAACGCCATCATCGTGGTTCCGGGGGCCTGCTTCACGCTCTCCCCACAGGACGTGGAGGCGGCAGGAGCGGCGATCCGCTCCGCCAGCCTGCTGCTCACCCAACTGGAGCTTCCCCTGCCGACCGTAGAGCGCGGGCTGCGTCTGGCGCGAGAGGCCGGCGTGCCAACCATCCTCAATCCAGCTCCTGCGCAACCCCTCAGCGACGCTGTCCTCGAGCTGGCGGATCTGCTGATCCCCAATGAGAGCGAGGCGGCGCTCCTGACCGGCCTTCCGGTGGAGGATCGCGAACAGGCCGAGGCGGCGGCGCGGGCTCTGCAGCGGCGCGGAGCCCGCTGCGTCATTGTGACCCTGGGCGCGCAGGGGGCTCTGGTCTGCGACGGCAGTGCAGCCGCCGTGCTTGTCGACGCCTTCCACGCCGGAGCCGTGGTGGAGACCACCGGCGCGGGCGACGCCTTCTGCGGAGGCTTTGCCGCGGCTCTCAGCGAAGGAGCCTCCGTGCTGGAGGCGACCCGGTTTGGCTGCGCGACCGCGGCGATCTCCGTCACCCGTGCGGGCACCGCGCCGTCCATGCCGGCGCGCGCGGAGATTGACGCCCTGCTCGCTGGACTCCCGGGACGATGAGGCCGTCCGCCTGGCGCCGGGCGACCCAACGCACCCGTCGGAGATTCGCCGAAGACCACGCACTCGCCTCGGAGCCGAGCCTTCGCCCCAAGCTACGGAGTCAGCGGATTGCGAAGTACACTTGTATGAGTTTTGCAACCCCAGAGTTTGGAGCCCTCAAGCAGTCTGTAACCTGAACCGCCCAACCAGATCCGTACGACGCCAGAAGGTAAGCCGCCGACGATGGAATATGGATTCTTCGAGCACCCGATCCTCAACTCGCCATACGAATATCCCGCCCGCCATTGGGAGATGGATGAGCAAGGCCAGCCGACGCAGCGCACCATAGACGCCCGCCGCACCGCGCAGTTTGTTACGCCGATCCCCAAGCCCCGCAAGCAAAAGCAGTCGCCGCTGCAGGAAGACATCGGGTTCGATGACGAAACTGGCGTCTCTACCCGCAGTCAGCGATACGAAGCGATCCCCATCATCAATGAACTCCGCCAGCACGTCGACGAATGGCGTCGTCTGCCCAGCCCGAACGACTGGCTCGTCACTCCGGAGACGGCGCGTTTGCTCCAGCACTGGCGGCATCATCCCTTCGAGGGCATCCGCCCGTTCTTCTGTCAGGTTGAGGCAGTTGAAACGGCCATCTGGCTCACAGAAGTCGCACCAAAGCGCCCGGCATGGAAGAAGTTTGTCGAGCACCTGGCTGCGGCCAACGCCGGCGCAAATCCGGGCCTGAACCGCCTCGCGCTCAAGCTGGCGACCGGAGCCGGTAAAACGACGGTCATGGCTATGCTGATCGCCTGGCAGACGGTGAACGCCGAGCGCCGTTCGGGAAGCACGAACTTTACGCGCGGCTTTCTGGTCGTCACGCCGGCACTCACCATCAAAGATCGTCTGCGCGTCCTACAGCCCAGCGACCCGGACAGCTACTACGCAAGCCGTGAGCTGGTCCCGCCCGACATGCTCGACGACGTCAAGCGAGCCAAGATCGTCATCACCAACTACCACGCATTCAAGCTGCGGGAGCGCATGGAGCTTTCCGCGGGCAACCGCGCGCTGCTGCGCGGCCGCCGCGGCCCCGACCTCGACACCCTGGAAACTGAAGGGCAGATGCTACAGCGCGTCATGCCGGACCTGATGGGCCTCAAGAACATCATGGTGCTCAATGATGAGGCGCACCACTGCTATAAGGAGAAGCCCGGCTCGCCGGACGAGGAAGACCTCACCCGCGAGGACAAGGAAGAGGCCGAACGCAACAAGGAAGCCGCTCGCCTCTGGATCAACGGTCTGGAATCAGTCAAACGCAAGATCGGCCTGAATCGGATCGTCGATCTCTCCGCTACGCCGTTCTTCCTGCGCGGCTCCGGCTATGCCGAAGGCACGCTCTTTCCGTGGGCGATGTCTGACTTCTCGCTCATGGACGCCATCGAGTGCGGCATCGTCAAGCTGCCACGCGTTCCTGTATCCGACAATATCCCCGGCGCGGAGATCCCTGTCTTCCGCAATCTGTGGGAGAACATCCGCAAAAAAATGCCGAAGAAGGGCCGCGGCAAAGCAGATGGACTTGACCCCCTGAGCCTGCCCACGCCGCTCTACACAGCGCTGGATGCGCTCTATGGGCATTACGAAAAGACCTACAAGGCATGGCAGGAGGCTGGCATCAAAGTCCCGCCATGCTTCATCATCATCTGCAACAACACGTCCACGTCCAAGCTCGTCTACGACTACGTCTCCGGCTTCCTCCGCCCCAACCCCAACGGCGTTGATGAACTGGAGAACGGCCGTCTCGAACTCTTCCGCAACTTCGACGAGCACGGCAACGCTTACGCCCGACCGCGCACGCTGCTGATTGACAGTGAACAACTTGAGTCCGGCAACGCCCTCGATGAAACCTTCCGCAAGGCCGCCGCCCCGGAGATCGAGCGGTTCCGCCGTGAGCGGATTGAGCGCAGCGGCCGGCAGGAGCGCGTGGAAGACATCGACGATGTTTCCATTTTGCGCGAGGTGATGAACACCGTCGGCAAGGAAGGTCGTCTCGGCGGCGACATCCGCTGCGTCGTCTCCGTCTCCATGCTCACGGAGGGCTGGGACGCCAACACCGTTACCCACGTTCTCGGCGTCCGCGCCTTCGGCACGCAGTTGCTCTGCGAGCAGGTCATTGGTCGCGCTTTGCGCCGCCAGTCTTACGACCTGAACGAAGAAGGCCTTTTCAACGTGGAGTACGCCGATGTTCTCGGCATCCCGTTTGACTTCGCGGCCAAGCCAGTCGTCGTCGCGGCCATCCCTCCACGCCAGACCATCCAGGTAAAGGCCATGCGCCCGGAGCGCGACAAGCTGGAGATCCGTTTCCCGCGCGTCATGGGCTATCGCGCCGAGTTGCCCGATGAGCGCCTCACCGCGAAGTTTACCGACGATTCGATACTCCAGATTACGCCGGAGCTGACCGGCCCGTCGCAGACGCAGAACGCGGGCATCGTCGGTGAGAGCGTCAACCTCACCGTCGCACACCTGCGCGACACCCGCCCTTCGACGATTCTGTATAAGCTCACCACGCACCTGCTGTACAGCAAGTGGCGCAACCCCGGCGAAGACCCGCCGCTGCATCTCTTCGGCCAGCTCAAGCGCATTGTGAAAGAGTGGCTGGACACCCGCCTGGTCTGCCTCGGCGACACCTACCCGGCACAGATCCTCTATCCCCACCTGGCAGATATGGCCTGCGAACGCATCGCTGCGGCCATCAATGCGGAGTCTGTAGGCCGCGCCTCCATCAAGGCGCTGCTCGATCCCTTCAATCCAGAAGGCTCGACCGCCCACGTCAACTTTGCGACGTCGAAGACCAGCCGCTGGCAGACGGACTCACGCCGCTGCCACATCAACTGGATCATCCTAGACAGCGACTGGGAGGCGGAGTTCTGCCGCGTGGCGGAGAACCATCCGCGCGTCCGCGCCTACGTCAAGAACCACAATCTCGGTTTCGATGTTCCGTATCGCCACGGCTCCGACAGCCGCATCTACCGTCCCGACTTCATCGTGCTCATCGAAGACGGCCACGGTGAGGAGGATTTGCTTCATCTGGTTGTCGAGGTGAAGGGATACCGCCGCGAGGACGCCAAAGACAAAAAGATCACGATGGATACCTACTGGATTCCGGGCGTAAACAACTCCGGCAAGTTTGGCCGATGGGCATTCGTCGAGTTCACGGAAGTCTTTGCGATGAACGCGGACTTCGCCAATCTCATCGAGGCCGAGTTCCAGAAGATGGTCGATTCCGTTACCCAACCACAGCCAGCACAAAACTAGAGAACAACGATGGCAAGTCGTCATCTTCGGCAAGCCGGACATCGAGATTCAGGATGCCGCGGGCGGCCAGATCACAGTAAAGGTGCGCGGCGTGGATGTCTTCCACCCCAGCACCGGCGAAGTCCGCAGCAACGGCCCGGACGAGATCGCCTGCTGGTTCATCGACACGGACTACAACGAGGAAAGCTTCTTTGTGCGCCACGCTTACTTCCTCGGCGCGAATGATCCGTACAAAGCGCTGAAGACGAGCCTAAAAGCCGAGATCAACGAGGAAGCATGGGAGTCGCTACACAGCGATACGTCCCGCCCCTTCGACAAGCCGGAGTCTGGGCGCATCGCCGTCAAAGTTATCAACCACTTGGGCGATGAAGTAATGAAGGTCTTCCGGGTGAACTGAGGCAAGCATGGAATTTCGGATCGCGGACACATTTACGGACAGCCTTGGCCGCCTGACTGGCGACGAGCAGAAGGCCGCAAAGATGGCCGCGTTTGACCTGCAACTGAACCCGGCTCATCCGGGCCTGAGCTTCCACAAGCTGGACAAGGCGAGGGACAAGAACTTCTGGTCGATCCGCGTGACCAGCGACATTCGGCTCATCGTCCACCGCAGCGACACCAGCTTGCTACTGTGCTACGTCGCACACCACGACGATGCCTACCACTGGGCGGAGCGGCGGAGGATGGAGACGCATCCGAGGACCGGCGCAGCGCAACTGGTGGAGATTCGTGAGCGGGTGCAGGAGGTCACCGTTCCTAGGTATGTGGAAGAGGAACGCGCGGCTCCAGAGCGCAAGGCCTTGCCCAATATCTCGGAAGGCACGCTGCTGAACTACGGTGTACCCGAGGAGTGGCTGTCGGAAGTCCTGAACGCCAACGAAGATGACCTGCTGGAGATCGCCGGGCATCTTCCGGCGGAGGCCGCCGAGGCGCTGCTGAACCTCGCCACGGGTATCCGCCCGCCGCTGCCGGAGCCGGCGGCTCCTGGCGCCAATCCGTTCGAGCACCCGGATGCGCTGCGGCGCTTCCGGGTGATGAAGAATATGGAAGAGCTTGCGCTGGCGTTGGACTATCCCTGGGAGCGTTGGGCCGTCTTTCTCCATCCCGAACAGCGCAAACTGGTGGAGAAGAACTTCAACGGCCCGGCGCGTGTCTCCGGCACCGCCGGCACGGGAAAGACGATTGTTGCGATCCACCGCGCCGCATATCTGGCTCGCACGCACCGCGATGCGCGTGTCCTGCTCACAACCTTTTCCGCGCCGCTGGCGAACGCGCTGCACACCAAGTTGCGCCTGTTGCTGACCAACGAACCACGCCTCGGTGAGCGCATCGAGGTGTACTCGATGGATGCCATCGGGCGACGCCTCTATGAATTGAACATTGGCAAACTGAAGATTGCGACCAAGACGCAGATCGCCGATCTGCTGCGACAGGCGTCAAAGGACGCCGGAGAGCATAAGCTCTCGCTGCGCTTCCTGACGACGGAGTGGGAGCAGGTTGTCGATGGCTGGCAACTGGACTCTTGGGAAGCGTACCGCGACGTGAGCCGCCTCGGGCGCAAGACGAGACTCCGCGAAGAACAGCGGAAGCTGTTGTGGACGATCTTTGGGGCCGTCCGCGCGGGACTGCGTGAGCAGGGCGTGATGACCACGGCGGGGATGTTCAACGCCCTGGCCCGCCACTACGCCGACGGCGCGAAGCCGCCCTTCGACTTTGCCGTGGTCGATGAGGCGCAGGATATCAGCATCGCGCAGCTTCGCTTTCTTGCTGGCATGGCCGGCGGGAGACCCGATGGATTGTTCTTCGCCGGGGACCTGGGGCAGCGGATCTTCCAGCAGCCGTTCTCATGGAAGGCTGCCGGCGCGGAGGTGCGCGGACGAGCGACGACGCTCAAGATCAACTACCGCACCTCGCACCAGATTCGCTCTCAGGCCGACCGCCTGCTTGACCCCCAGATTGCCGACGTCGATGGCAACGAAGAGAGCCGCAGGGATGCGGTCTCCCTGTTCAACGGCCCCAAACCGGATATCAAAACCTACCCCTCCCACGAGGAGGAAAGCGAGGGCGTAGCCGAATGGTTACGCCAGATCTCCGGGGCCGGGCTTCACCCGCATGAGATCGCGCTGTTCGTCCGTTCGGCCGATCAGATTGGCAGAGCGACTAGAGCTGCCGAGCTCGCCGGTATCAGGTTCCGTGTGCTGGACGAGCATGTTGAAGTCGCGCCGGGAGTTCTGTCGGTTTGCACCATGCACCTTGCCAAGGGGCTGGAGTTCCGCGCCGTTGGCGTGATGGCCTGTGATGACGAGGTGATTCCGCTTCAGGAGCGCATTGAATCCGTATCCGATGAAGCTGAGCTTGAGGATGTCTACCGCACCGAACGTCACCTGCTCTACGTCGCCTGCACCCGCGCTCGCGACCACCTGCTGGTGACCGGCACAGAGCCGGCATCCGAGTTTTTAGACGACATGGCCGCGGCTCCCCATTGATCTCACAGTGGGCACGCGCGCCTCGCACTCCTGCGGCTTCAATTCGTACCCGAACTTCGGCGTGGCCGTCTTACGCTTGTGAACCTTGAACTGGCGAGCAGTCCTTACCGGTTGCCCCCTCGGCCACCTGTCTGAGCGATTCGAACTTGTAAGGATCGCTTACAAGTTCAACCGTCAAGAAATGCTTGACAGTTCGCGGGTGAGGTGTGGCAGCGAGCCTGTCCACAGTCAACTTTCCCTCTCTTCCAGCACCTTCAACAGGCGCTCGGCTGCGGGTCTCAGGGCAGGCAGATCACGGGTTGCCGTGTCCCAGACAAGGTCCGTATCCACCTCGAAGTACCCATGAACCAAAACGTTCCGCATCCCCGGATCTGATGCCACGGAACTTCGGGCGCCATGCTCGCACCTCTTCCGGGATCGCTCTGGTCGCCTCGCCGATGATTTGCAGATGGCGCAGAAACCAGGTTTGGAGCAATTCGTCTCTCTCAAAGGACTGCCGGGTGCAGTCTGCCCGGCGCTCGATGGCGGCAATGGCTTCCAGAATGTCCCGCAGGCGTTCGGCGGGGTCTCTCATAGGGGAATCGCCTCCTGGAGGACCCGGCCGCGAATGCGGGATTTGAGACCCCGCTCCGTCACCACATCCACCCGCCAGCCCAGCACCGCTTCCAGCTCAAACTGCAACTCGCCCAGGTGGAAGAGGGACCGCCCGGCGTCCATCTCGACCAGAAAATCGACGTCGCTGGCCTCGTCGGCGTGGCCGCGGGCGACGGAGCCGAAGACGCGGACATTGCGCGCGCCGTAGCGGGCCGCAATGTCGAGAATCTGCACGCGCTGTTCTTTCAGCAATTCCTCATAGCCCATCTCTCAGATCCTCCACGCCCTCTGTTTCCCAAGCCGAGTTTAAGGCGGAGTCTCCTCCTTCAGGGAATAGCCCAGAATCGCCGGATTTTCGGCGATGGCGGCATCCAGCTTTGCGGCCTCGGCCTGCTGCTGGCGAAGCGTGGCAGCCAGAGCGCTGGCATCCCAGTAGGCTGTCGGCTTGCTCACAGTCCTTCCTCACGGTCTTTCAGCAGAGCATCCACCGAGCGGCCGGAGCGCACCGCGCCGGTCGGAATCTTCCACAAGGCGTCGGCGTCGAGCGGGCTCTTGGGCAGACGCATCTTGCCCGCAGCCACCAGCAGAATCTCATCCTCGTCGGCATCCCCGGTGGAGAACGGAATCAGCTTGGCGATGGGAAGGTTCCGGTCACGGATGACGATCTCCTCCCCGCTCCGGGCGAAGCTTAAATAGGCGCTCAGACGGTTTTTTTGAGCTCCGCGACGTTCACGCTCTTCATGCCGTTCCCTCATGGCTATTTCTTCATGCCGTTCCCTCCCGGCTACTATAGCCATGATCCGGACGCCGGAGAAGAAATGGCCGTCTCCTCCGATGCCTGCGCCTGCGGGTACACCTGTGAATGGCTTTCTGTGGAGCTATAGACAGACACCCCGGCCTCGATGGGCGTTTACCGCAAAGAAGCTGGGTGTTTGCGGCAAAGAAAACGCCAGCGCAGGTCCCCTTCGGCGGACCCATCCACACGGCAAGTGCTGGAGGGTGTACTTTCTCGTTGCATTGTGCCCCGCAACAGAGGCGGCGCCGGCGCAACGCCGCCGCGTCCGGTGTGGCGGCCGTGGCCCTTTTTTCTGCGGCGAGAACCGGGTAGGGGGAGGCAAAACGGCCTCATGGAGGGCATTTGGAAAGGAGTTAAGTTTGCACTTTCCGACTGAATTTGTCATACTCAGAGGGTTGTCTGCACTCCCGTGCGGACCAGTCGGGACCACGCCCATGCGGAACAGCGCATGCCGGGGTGGGAGACGAGGAAATCATGGCAAAGAAGACATCCAAGAATATTGCGAAGGCGCGTGCGCTCGTCGAGCCGCGTCCGTATGCCATCAGCGAGGCGATCCCCCTGCTGCAGAAGGCCAAGTACGCCAAGTTCGACGAGACCGTCGATCTGACCATGCGGCTGGGCGTGGACACGCGGCACGCCGATCAGATGGTGCGCGGAACCGTGGTGCTTCCCCATGGCCTGGGCGGCAAGACCAAGGTCGTGGCGGTCATCGCCTCCGGCGAGAAGGTCAAAGAGGCTGAGGCGGCCGGCGCGGAGTTCGTGGGCGGCGAGGAGATGGTCGAAAAGATCCAGAAAGAAGGCTGGACCGACTTCGATGCCCTTATCGCAACCCCGGACATGATGCGTTCCGTAGGCCGGCTGGGCAAGGTGCTGGGTCCGCGTGGCCTGATGCCCAATCCCAAGACCGGCACGGTGACCACGGATGTGGCCGGAGCGATCCGGGAGATCAAGGCCGGCAAG
>DAHWOF010000091.1 GCA_027335345.1 Granulicella sp.
ATGCGATCGGGTCATGCGAGTTGAACTCCTCAAAGTCCTTGAAATTGGACTCCTTCAATATAAGGATACCGTTCGACTCCCAAAGAAGAGAAGCAAAGAATCTAGTGAAATGGAAGGCAACCCGGGCGGAAGGAGGAGAGCCGAGCGGGGTTGCGCCTCGCCGGAAAAGACAGGGCTCGTGTTGAAACTGTCCCCTCGTACGGCAAACGATTGAGGCCTGTTTTTGCCAATCGCCGCATGATCGTTGGCCTAAGAGAGCAAAACAGGCAAGATTTGCGAGCGCAGAACCCTTCCTCTATTCTGTTGCCGAGAGATTTTTTTGCTTTTCGGTAGACGGTGCAGCGTCTCCCAGAGGAGAGTTTCGGCATGTGTGGAGAACGCAAGAAGTTTTTGCTTCGGCTCTCTTTCCTAGCGTTTCTGCTTGCCTTCCCGCAGGCCGGATTGGGCCAACAAGCAGCGGTCCTCACGGGAACCGTCAGAAATGGCTCTGCCAACCCCGTTGCCGGTGCGCAGGTCACAGTAAAGGGTGCAAACTCTGGGCCGTCTGCACAGACCTCAACCGATGCCTCTGGAAACTTCAGCCTGCGGCTGGCTGCAGGAAACTACGATGTGAATGTGACGGCCGCTGGATTCGGCAACCAGACGAAGAAAATTACGATCACTGCAAACAAGACGTCCACGCTTGAGTTTATGTTGGCGGCGGCGCCCCCAAGCCAGCAGTTACCCAACGCCCCATCAGCCACTCTGCAAGAGCCATCCCTGCAGGATCTCGGATTCAGCCAGCAGCAGATGCAGAGCAATCCGCAACTGCAGGCCCGCCTGAACCGGCGCACGGAGATGCTGAAGATTCATCAGAAGCTCGGCGTCATTACCTTGCTCCCGATGGCAGCCGACCTGGTCACCGGACCCATGGCCAAGGCCAAAGGCAAGAACGGGCAGTTGATCAGCGAGCCCACGCAAACCAATCTCGATCTCCATGCAGCCCTGGGCAGCACTACCGTCGCGCTTTATGCCTCGACGGCATCTTTTGCCATCTTCGCCCCCAAAATCTCTGGGGTGAAGAAGCGAGGGGCCATTCGCGTGCATGAAGCGTTGGCATTTGTGCACGGACCAGGCATGATCCTGACTCCGATCCTGGGCTCGATGGCCTTCAGCCAGGAACAGGCCGGAGAAAAGGTGCATGGCATTGCCGCAGCTCACGGATTTGTGGCCTACACAACCGTGATTGCCTACACTGCCTCGATCATCGCCGTTTCCTGGCCAATCCACCTCAAGTTCTGGAAGAAGAAATGAAGAGAAGATCGGGAGAAGGAATGAAGCGACGACTGGGAGAAGGAATGACGAGAAGAGTTTTTTCCATTTTGCTTTTGGGCGCAATCGCGTGGTTTGCGCCCTCCATCTTTGCCCAAGACAACTCTCAATGGATTCTGGATCAGTCCACGTTGAGCTACCACATGTCGCATCCCATGCACGAGGTGGATGGCGTCAGCCATGCAGCGAAGGGAAAGGGAGTATGCCAAAGCGGGAGCTGCAACTTTCTCATCGCCGTTCCTGTGAAGACCTTCGACTCGGGCGACTCCAATCGCGACCTGCATATGATTGAAGTGGTGCGCGGAGCCGATTTTCCCATGGTGGTTGTACGCGCCCAGTTCCCGGAGTCAGAGCTCAACCAGCCATGGATTCACGCCAATCTCCAGGTCCAGTTTGCCGGCCAGACTGCCCAGTACGCGAACGTCCCCTTCCAGCGCACGCAGCAGGGGAACCAGGTGCGTATCCAGGGAACTGTTCCGTCCACCTGCTCAGACTTCAAGATTACGCGGCCATCGTTTCTGACCGTGCCCATCAAGAACGAAATTCCGGTCCATGTAGACGCCACATGGCACAAGCAGTAGCGGTTCGATCACGCTTGCGGATACGGGAAACAAACGTGGGAGGGGCATCCTTCCTATTCCACGGTTGGAGACGGACCGGTGTTGGGTCGCCTCGACCGGGAGGCCGCGATGGACGAACTCGAGTGGCTTTCGATCTTGCCGTCAGTCTCACCTGGGGGTAACCCCAGCCTTGGATTCGTTGGAGGACGTGCTTTGGCGTTGAGGAATGCTCCTCCTATCGCTCAAGAAAAAACCACCGAAACTTGCCGGCGACTTTGGTGTCTGTATCTGCGAAGGCAATCTAAGGCTAAAGACAACCGAAGACTTCGATTCGATAACCAGGAGCATCTCCATGCGGCTTTCTTCTCTCTCGTTGACCCTTGGCGCGGCGTTGATCTGCGTCCTCTCCGCCAGCGCTCTTCGCGCGCAGGAACAACCCGCGGCAGGCGCGCCCCCGCCCGGCGCGGCATCCCAGACTCCGCCAGCCGGGGCCCCCGAGGCTCCCGCGCCAGCCGCGAACGTGCCGCAGCCGGCATACGCACAACCCGGAAACGCGCCACCCGGTTACGGGCAGCCAGAGAATCTTCCGCCTGCCCAACGGCAAGCCCAGCGGCAGATCTCAATGCTGACCAGAAGGCTGGGCCTGACACCCGGACAGCAATCCCAGATTGAGCCGATTCTGGTGAATCGTCAACGCCTGATTGCGAGCATCCGTCACGATCCAACGCTTGTTCCCTGGCAAAAGAGGGTGAAAGTCCAGAAGGTCTTTCGCGATAGCGACGGTGAGATTGAGACACTTTTGAACGGGCCGCAGCTACGGCGATACCAGCGGATCGTAAGCGAGCGACTCGCCCGCCAGCGGAAGATGCAACAGCAGATGCAACAGCAACAGATGGGCGCTTCTCCCATGGGCTAGAAGTTGATGGATGACCACACGCAGCATCGAATGTGGTGCAGCAGATTGTAAATGGGGCGAGAAACGCTGCCAGGATTGAGCAGCTCTTTGTCCGCACCCTTTATTCGACAAACTCATGCAAGCAAAGACTTGAAAACCTTCAGAACCACGCCCCATGGCAATGGAGATTTCTATGAAGAAGATGCGTATCTTCCATAACTCTCTGCTCACCTTGCTCTTGTGCGTCGCACCGATGACATCCTTCGCACAGGTTGGCGTCGGAATTGGCATTGGTGTCTCCGTGCATGTCGCGCCGCCGCCGCTACCCGTCTACGTGCAGCCGCCTTGCCCCACACCGGGATACTTATGGACCCCTGGCTATTGGGGCTATGGTCCCGCAGGATTCTATTGGGTGCAGGGCGTCTGGGTGGCTCCACCTCATCCTGGGCTCCTGTGGACGCCCGGATACTGGGGCTTTGCCGGCGGTGTCTACACCTGGCACGTCGGCTACTGGGGACCGCACGTTGGCTTCTACGGTGGAGTAAACTACGGCTTCGGCTACGGCGGGGTTGGCTTTGTCGGTGGCATGTGGCGTGGGGGAGTCTTCCGTTACAACACGGCCGTAGTGAATGTAAACACCACTGTCATCCACAACACCTATGTGGATCGGACGGTGGTTGGTCCACAGAACTTCAACCATGCGAGCTTCAACGGACCTGGAGGGGTTATGGCGCGCCCCACAGCCCAGGACCGCATCGCGATGAATGAGCAACACTTTGGCCCAACTTCCGCGCAGGTGGCCGGGATGAATCGTGCGACGCAGAACTCGCGCGACTTCTTTGGCCACGGCAATCAAGTCAATAGCCGCCAAGGGAACCAGCAGCAGCGCATCACGCAAGGGGTTCGATCGGGTCAGCTCACCCCGGGTGAAACACGAAATCTGGAGAACCGCGCGTCAAGCATCAATCGCCAGGCGCAGTCCGATCGCGCGGCGAACGGAGGCTACTTGACCGCGGCGCAGCGTCAGCAGATTAACCAACGCCAAAACAATCTTAGCCGCTCCATCTATCGCGACAAGCACAACGCCAACAATGACGCGGCTGCAGGGGCGCGCCAGGGAAGAACAGCGCAAAATGAGAGATGGCGAGCGCGACGCGCCGAGTATCGTCATCGGCCGCAACGTTAGGATTTCTTCACCATTCGGCGTAACCCAACATCGATGCTGCGGATGCAAGGGACGCATCGGCAGCGATCTAATTGTGGATCGGCGGGCTGCTCTGTCCGCGCAACACAGCCAGGCTATCCTCGCGAGTTTGATCGATGGGAAGAAGCCCGTCGGTGCGGGTCATCTGCAGCAGAGACATGACGCGGGGCGCCACGCCACAAAGGCGAAGTGAGCCATTCTTCTCGTTCACCATTCCGAAGGCCACCATCAGCATGCCCAAGCCGGCGCTGTCCATATATTCAACGTCGGTCAGGTCCATGACCAACCGGCTCACGCCGTCTTCAATCGCAGCCTGAATCTGCGAGTCTGCGATCTTCAGGGAGCTACCCAGCGTCAGGCGACCGGAGAGGGAGACGACGGCGATCCCCTTGGGATGGTTTTCAATGCTTGCGCTTAGCGGCATGCAGGAATTGTACCTCCGGGAGCGCGAGGTTTGTTCGGCAACCCTCTGGCTGCATGTTTCTGTCCCGCAGTGGGGCGTTCGGCTCGCGGATGCCTACTGCCGGTTCCCGCTGTCTAAGACAGCAGAAACTGAGGCTAGACCACGGAGCCATGCCGGACCTTCGGCGCACAGCGGGACGGTGCGAAGCCCCTTCCGCCGCAAGCCGGAAGGAACCAGCCGCAGGGTGGTCTGGGGCCAATTGCCACAGGCCTTGATCCTCAGGGCGCAACTCCCCAGCATCAGTTCGTAAGCCGGCCAGCATCAGGCCGTAAGCCGGATGGTGCGGACCGCCTTCAGGATACCCGTCAGAATGGTGACAGGGTCCGGTGGACAGCCTGGAATGGTGAGATGGACGGGGATCACGTTGGCGATTGCGCCACGGCTGGCGTAGTTCTGCCCGAAGACTCCGCCACAGGAAGCGCAATCTCCCAAGGCGATCACCAGCTTGGGATCGGGAGCGGCGTCGTAAGTACGCTTCAGCGCCTCTTCCATATTGACCGAGACCGGTCCGGTCACCAGCAGCAGATCGGCGTGGCGAGGGCTGGCGACAAAATGAACTCCCCTGCCCTCCAGATTATAGTAGGGGTTGTGCAAAGCCGCGATCTCCAACTCGCAGCCGTTGCAGGAGCCCGCGTCCACATGGCGGATCGAGAGTGCGCGGCCCAACAGACCGTACAAGCTGTTGTGCAGGATTTCAGCCGTAGGAGCCGAATCTTCTGGGCCGGCTCCAGGCTCGGTGAGAACTCCAGTGCGCAGCATGCGTGTCAGAACGTCAATCATCGTCGCCTCACCCGTCCTGTCCGCTATAGGACAGATTGAAAGATTTGTTGATCAAGGGAAAGTCGGGCACGATGTTGCCCAGAATCGCATACTCGAGCAGCGGCCAATTCTGCCATGAGGAGTCATGCGCGTGGCAACGCCGGATGGCGCCGTCCGTGCCGGTCTCCAGCGCGACCATCACCGGCCCTCTCCAGCCTTCGATCAGACCCATCCCCAGACGGTAGGGCGCAGCGGCGGGCAGGGCCGCCTGCACCGACCTCTGCGCCGGGCCAGAAAGCGCGGGGGAAGAGATCTCTTCCAGAAGCACACGGCACAACTCGAGACATTGCAGAAGCTCATCGAACCGTACCTGCACCCGGGCGGCGACGTCGCCGTCAGGATGCGTGATCGGCCAAAGGGGCGCCTTGTCGGATAGCTTCTGGAGAAGCTTGTCATAAGGCGCCCAGGGATGGTCCGCGCGCAGGTCACAGGCGACCCCGGAGGCGCGCGCCGGAAGCCCGAGCGCTCCCATCTGTTCCGCAATTTCGCGGCCCAGACGCCCGGTCTCGTGCAGGCGATCCCGGAGTCCCGCATGCTCACCGTAGATGGCGCGCATGGCCAGAACGCCCGCCTCCAGATCGCGATACACATTCAGCAGCGTGCTGTGAGCGTTCTGGGGTAGGTCTGCCGCCACACCGCCCGGCAAAACATAATCCATCAGGTAGCGCGCTCCGAACACGGAGCGGTTCGCCCGCAGAAGATCCTCCTTCAGGCGGGAGAACTGGGTGAAACCAAAGGCAAAACCGGCATCGTTGCCTATCGCTCCAATGTCACCCAGATGATTGGCCATGCGCTCGTGTTCAAGGGCGAGCGCCCGCAGCAGAGTCGCTCGGCCAGGACACGGCGTTGTGGTCACGGACTCCAAAGCTGCGCAATAGGCCCAGGAGAAGGCAACGGCCGAGTCCCCGGAGAGGCGTGCCGCCAGACGGTGGCCCTCCAGTTGCGTCAGCTCCTGGAAGCGCCGGGCCACGCCCTTGTGGGTATAGCCGAGCCGCTCCTCAAGCCGCAGCATCTTTTCTCCCACCACCGAGAAGCGAAAGTGCCCCGGCTCGATGGTCCCCGCATGCACCGGTCCCACTGCGATCTCATGCACGCCATCGCCCTGTACGGTGACGAAAGGATACGCCGCGGAGACCACCGGATAGCTCTGGTGGCCGTCGGCGTCACGGCGCAGGGGATACAGATTGTCCGGCCAGCCTCCGTGGCGAAGCCAGCCGCGTTCGTCTCTTTCTTGCTCTTCTGCAACCACGCCCAGCAGATCGTGCAAAGCACGCTGCATTCGCCGGGCCGAGGGGAAAAACCGAGCCAGACCGGGGTAGCTCGGAGCCGTCGCGGCACCCAGCCCGCCGTCGTCGATGGGATGTTCCAGCACCAGCACGCTGGCGGGAAGAAGCCATGCGGCATAGATGCGGAAGCAGCCATCGCGGTCGCGATCATCGGCTCCCCACAAGGACAGCAGACGGGCCGCGGAGGAGCTTAGCGTCTGCACCGTCTGAAGCCACTGCTCCCGGTCCACGCACAGCCGACGACACTCGACGTTCGACGGTAGATCCGCGCCCTGTTGCATCAACTCTCCCTGCTCCACAAAAACCTCCATACTCCATTGACTCTCGTCGGACCAGATGCCCGGCCCATACCGTTCTCAACCCCCGATCAGCCGCGCCGCGGACCGATACCAGGATGCCAGCGCATGGGGCATGAACAGCCCCAGCATCAGCACCAGGCCCAGGTGAACAAACACCGGGGTGAGAGCCGGGGAGTGCGGCAGCGGCGGAGAGTCATTCTCGCCGAAGACCATCGGCTGCACCTTGCTGAAGATGGCCGCAAAGGCCATGGCCAGCGCGATGAGCAAAAGCGGCGTGGTCCAGGGGTGCTCGCGCATGGCGGTGGTAAGGATCAAAAACTCGCTGGCAAAGACGCCAAACGGAGGCACTCCAAGAATCGCAATCGACCCCAACATAAGGCCCCATCCGATGGTCGGACTGATGTTCACCATCCCGCGGATCTCTTCCATCCGCTGCGTACCGGCGGTCTGTGTGGCATGTCCCGCGGTAAAGAAGATCGAGCTCTTGGTCAGCGAATGCACAGTCATGTGCAGCAGGGCCGCGAAGTTCGCAATGGGGCCGCCGATTCCAAAGGCGAAGGTGATGATGCCCATGTGCTCGATGGAGGAGTAGGCAAAGAGGCGCTTGATATCGCGCTGCCTCCACAGAAAGAACGCAGCCAGCAGCGCGGTGATCAGCCCAAAACCCATCAGCATGCGTCCAGGAAGGGCGGGACCGATCGCGCCCTCCACCAGAACCTTGCAGCGAACCACCGCATAGAGAGCCACGTTCAGCAGAAGGCCGGAGAGAACAGCCGAGACCGGCGTCGGTCCCTCGGCGTGGGCGTCCGGCAGCCAGCTATGCAAGGGAACCAAGCCGACCTTGGTTCCATAACCCACCAGCAAAAAGACCATGGCAAGAGCCAGCACCCGGGGCTCCAGGTGCCCCTTGACCGCATTCAGATGCGTCCACAGAAGAGCGGTCATGCCCTCGTGACCGAGCGTCTGTTCGGCGGCAAAGTAGAGCAGAATGGTGCCAAACAGTGCCTGCGCAATACCCACACCGCAGAGGATGAAGTACTTCCAGGCCGCCTCCAGGCTGGCCTTGGTGCGGTAGAGCGAGACTAGCAGCACGGTGGAGAGGGTAGCCGCCTCCATCGCGACCCACAGCAGGCCCATGTTGTTGGTGAGCAGGGCCAGCAGCATGGCCGCCATGAAGAGCTGGTACATGCTGTGATACAGCCTTAGACGGCGGGAGTTCAGGCGTCCGTGGTGTTGCTCGATGCGCATGTAGGGCCGCGAGAAGATCGCCGTGGTGAAGCCCACAAAGGCGGTGAGTGCGACCAGAAAGACGTTGAAGGAGTCCACCAGGAACTGTTCATGCCAAACCAGCAGAGGACCGAACCGGATCACGCGCAGCACCAGAAAACCCGCTGCAACCAGTGTGGCCAGGCTGATGACGACGTTCAGCTCGGCGGCATAGCGGCGAGCTCCAACCAGCGCCAGAAGCAGCGTGCCCAGCAAAGGCAATCCGAGAATCAGCAGCAGTTCCAATTGAGTTCTCCCAACTTATTCGTCTTTCAGCGACTCCAGATGGTGCAGGTCCAGGCTGTCAAATTGCTCCCGAATCTGGAAGAAAAAGATGCCGAGAATGAAGACGCCAACCAGCACGTCAAGCGCGATACCCAGCTCGATCACCATGGGCATGCCATAGGTGGCGCTGGTGGCGGCAAAGAACAAGCCATTCTCCATAGCCAGAAATCCGATCACCTGGGTTACAGCCTTGCGGCGCGTAATCATCATCAGGAAGGAGAGCAAAATCACCGCCAGCGCAATGCCCAGGGTATTGCGCGTGATCGTGGTCGCCAGATGGCTGATCGGCTCCGCCAACCCGAAGGCGAAGATCACCAGCCCCAACCCGGCCAGCATGGTGACAGGAATATCCACCACCGGCTCCGTGTCCCACTGCGCGCCCAGCCGCTGGATCAGCCGATGCAGGATCACGGGCAGAAGAATCACCTTGAGCAGCAGGGTGAGGGCAGCCGAGTACCAAAGCTCTTTGAGCCCGGCATCGTAGGCCACAAGGCAGGTAGAGAGGAAGAGGATAGAGCCCTGCCAGGCATAGAGGTTGATCAGGCGTTGAGTCCGGCGGCGGGAGAGCATGGAAAACGAGAGCAGCAGCAGGCCGGCCGCCAGCAGGTTCAAAAGCTGAGCGATCAGGTGCGATCTAACCATGGACATTGGCCCCCAAAAGAAGATGGGCCAGCAACCCGAGGACCGCCACCAGAAAGGCCGTGGCCAGGTACTCGGGCGCGCGGAAGAGACGCAGCTTGGCCGAGAGCGATTCGATGAGCGCCAAAAGAGCTCCGCTGAAGACCAGCTTGACTCCCAAAGCAAGGATGGCTATCAGCAGCATGGCCGCTCCATCCAATCCCGGCATGGCCCCGTGGGTCGCAATGCCCCAGGGAACAAACAGGGCGAATCCGATGCAAGCGTAGTTCAACAGCTTCAGACTGGAAGCCCACTCCACCAGCGCAAGATGCCGCGCCGAGTACTCCAGCAGCATGGCCTCGTGGATCATGGTGAGCTCGAGATGGGTCGCCGGGTTGTCGATGGGAATGCGTCCGTTCTCGGCCAGCAGCACCATCAAAAAAGCTACGGCGGCGAAGATCACACTGGGGTCCATCCCCTGGTGGTGGGTTGCGTACCCATCGACCAGGCTAGGCAGGGCTGTGGTCCGATAGAGCAGAAATGCGTTGAAGAGAACCATCAGCAGCGCCGGCTCGGCCAGGAATCCGATCATCATCTCGCGGCGCGCTCCCATGCTTCCAAAGGGCGTGCCAACATCCATCGCCGCCAGCGAGAGAAACACCCGCGCAGTGGCAAAGAGCCCGATCAGGGCAATCGCATCGGCCGCCCGGGCAAAGGGCAGATCGGTAGCCAGTGACGGAATGATCGCCGCAGCCAGCACCATGGTCCCAAACAGGATGTAGGGCGTGGTTCGAAAGAGCCCTGAGGCGTCAGTGGCCAGGGCCGCATCCTTGCGAAACAGCTTACCCAGCACGCGGTAGGGCAGCGTTAGCGGCGGAGCGGACCGATTCTGCATCCAGGCTCGACACTGCGCAATCCACCCAGCAAACAAGGGAGCAATGGCCACAGCCAGCGCAACCTCTCCGAACTGCCAGATAAACGAGATCATCCTCATAGCACAAACACCAGCAGCACCAGAAGGGTCAAAAAGCTGTACAGCAAATAGATGGCGAGCCTGCCACCCTGCAAAACGCCGACCTTGTCCGCCAGCCATTGCACCGCCCGGGCGATGGGCTGATAGATCGCCCGCCAAAGCCGGTCCTCAATGTGGATGCGGTACTGCGGAGCCGGGTCGGAGGGTGAGGGCAACTCGCGCTCCATATGGAAGAAGGCCCCAAACATATGCCGTATCGGCTGTCCAAATCCCTCCGCCGTATCCTGCATGCGCGAGGTCTGCCACGGATATCCGCAGTCCCAGGCCGGGGTGCGGCGGACGCGTCCGTGGGCCAGCAGCCGCACCAGAAGGAAGGTAATCCCCACCACGGCAACGATGACAACAAAGAAGATCAATCCGCTGTAAGAGGCCTGCTCGGCTGCAACAGGAGCGATGGTCCAGGGGAA
Source organism: Granulicella sp. (assembly GCA_027335345.1). Lineage (GTDB taxonomy): Bacteria > Acidobacteriota > Terriglobia > Terriglobales > Acidobacteriaceae > Granulicella. The sequence goes on from DAHWOF010000091.1 coordinate 10,447, forward strand.
AGAACCATCATGGACCTTCGCTCCCAGCAGACTACTCGTAACGGCGCTCGAAGCCCGCAGCGCCAGCCGCGGCAATACTCCGATCAGGATGCACCCCAGCGCCAGCCAGCCCAGCCCCAGCCGCTCCATCCAGTTGGCGTCATGGGCGTGGGTCAGTGAGGATTCGCGCGGTTGGCCCAAAAAGACCACACCATAGAACTTCACCATCACGTAAGCCGCCAGCGCCAGGATCAGCGCCAGCGCCGCAGCCCCGGTGGGGATGATCATGTTCAGGAAGGCATGCGGGATCTGCGGCGTGAACAGGAAGGACTGCAGCAGCAGCCACTCGGAGACGAACCCGTTCAGCGGCGGCAGTCCCGCAATGGCCAACGTTCCCACCAGGGTGAGAACTGCCACCCAGGGCATGGAGCGGATCAGCCCCCCCAGCTTGCCCAGCAGCCGTTGGTGGGTGGAATGCAGCACCGAGCCGGTAGCCAGAAAGAGCAGGCTCTTGAAGAACGCGTGGTTCAAGGCGTGGACCAAGGCTGCCGTAAGAGCCAGCGCGGCGAACAGAGGCATTCCGGAGGCGTCAAAGAGAATGGCCAAACCGATGCCGGTAAAGATCAGTCCGACGTTCTCAATGGAGGAGTACGCCAGCAGCCGCTTCATATCCGTCTGCACCGCGGCAAAGATCGCCCCAAAGATTGCCGAAAAGAGCCCCAGCGCCAGGGTCAGGGCTCCCCACTGCCATAAGCGGAAGTGCAGCAGATCAAAGCTTACCCGCAGCACTCCGTAGATCGCTGTCTTCAACATCAGACCGCTCATCATGGCCGAGACCGGCGAGGGCGCCGCGGGATGAGCCTCCGGCAGCCAAACATGCATCGGAACCAGTCCAGCCTTGGCGCCGAAGCCCAACAGCGCCAGCAGAAAGGCCGCACTGGCCCAGAACGGGGTGAGACTGGCGCTGCGCATGGCCTGGAAGCTGAACTGCCAACTCCCCCCCTGCATCACGCCGAAGCAGAGCAGAATGGAGATCGCCCCTACATGAGCCATCACCAGATAGAGAAAGCCGGCGCGGCGGATCTCTGGAATGCGGTGCTGGCTGGTGACCAGAAAGTAGGAGCTGAGCGCCATCGTCTCCCAGGCCACCATGAAGAGATAGGCGTCGTCCGCCAGGATTACCAGGGCCATGCTGGCAAGGAAGAGGTGATACTCCAGACCAAGCAGACCAGGCGCCGAACCCGTGCCGGATCGAAAGTAGCCCGCTGCAAACGTCGAGATGCCTGCGCCGGCCAGGCCCAGCAGTAACAGAAAGAATCCGGAGAGCGCATCCAGGCGCAGATGGAAGGGCAGATCGGGCAAACCTAAAGGAAGAATCTGCGTCTGCGCCGCCATGCCGGCGGCCTGACGCGTCATCGGCGCCACGGCCAGGAATCCACCCGCGGTCGCAGCAATGCCCAGCGAAACCAATGCTCCCAACGGAAATAGCCAATGAGCTACGTAGCGCAGGCTGCGGGGACGCAGCATACCCGCGGTCCCAATCAGCAACCAGGCGCCGATCAGCCACTGCAGACGGTGCAGATCGCCGTCCGGGCCGGCTGCGCTGGAGGAGAGAATGGCATGAAAGATGGGCACGGTCAGATCTCGCCTCCCGGGTTCAGCGAGGACGCTGAACCTTCCCCATGCTCCGGAAGGCGCACAGTTTTGTCCATCTCATCAAGCATCTCCATCGCCTCCTGAATGTTCTTCTGGAAGTAAAGACGCATCAGCGCCAACACTTCAAAGATGACCGGATCCCGGACCGTATAGAAGACCTGGTTTCCTGCCTTGCGATTGGCCACCAGGTGCTTGGCGCGCAGAACGGCCAGATGCTGGGAGACGTTCGCCTGCTCCATCCCCAACCTCTCAATCAGCTCACCGGCGGAGAG
>DAHWOF010000231.1 GCA_027335345.1 Granulicella sp.
GGCATGCCCACGCAGGTGGCGAACTTTGTTCCGGCCGGGATCACCGTGACGCTGCAATCGGAGAACGGTCTGCTCGGTATGGGGCCGTTTCCGAATGCCTCCGAGGTGGACGCGGACCTGATCAATGCCGGCAAGCAGACCGTAACCTTTCTTCCCGGTGCCTCCACCTTCTCCAGTGACGAGTCCTTTGCCATGATCCGTGGCGGGCATATTGATCTGGCCATTTTGGGGGCCATGCAGGTCTCCGAACAGGGAGACCTGGCCAACTGGATGATCCCGGGGAAGCGGGTGAAGGGAATGGGGGGTGCGATGGATCTTGTCTCGGGGGTTCGCCGCGTGGTGGTGCTGATGGAGCACACCTCCCAGGGAGCGCCCAAACTGCTGCGCTCGTGCACGCTACCGCTCACCGGCGCCGGAGTCGTCCATCGGGTGATCACCGATCTGGGTGTCTTCGACGTTACCGAAGACGGCTTCGCTGCCGCCGAACTGGCCCCTGATGTCACGGCGGCGCAGGTTCAGCACGCCAGCGGCGCCTTGGTGAAATTCTAGAGACGGTTGGGAGAGAATCAGCATGCCGGCGGGTCTCCTCCTGATGACCATGATCTTTGTCGCCTCGACCGCCGTATCTCAGCAGGGGGCAGCCATGTCTTCGCAAACTTTGGTCGATGACGCTCACCAGGCCTCCACGTTGGGTGGGGCTCTGGCAGTTGCGGGCTCCGAACCGGTTCGCATCCTGTACATTCACGGTATCGGGGCAACCGGCTCCGGGGGCTCGCTGGAGTTGCAACGAAGCATCTGCCGGTACGCCAGCAAGATGATGCATCAGGAGTGCGTGGGTGGGCCGACGCGAATCGGCCAGCGTGAGTACGCCGACGCCGGCATCTTCGCCAGGGATGTTCATTCCGGCAGTGAGGGACTGGATCCGATGGTAGCCGCGGTCCGTTATATGGGTGCTCCCATCTGGACGACGTGGGAGCAGTGGCATGCCTCAGCGCCCTTCGTCGACCACTACCGTATCAGCTTCCGCAGCGGGAAGTCCGTCCTGGTGGACGAGATCAACTGGTGGCCGCTGGTCCTACCGATCAAATGCCAGTTCGTCATGCCGGATGAGACCCTTCTGGCCGGCAAGTGGAAGGGAAAGACCGACAATTATCTGAACATCTGCTCGCGGCAGGAAGCCGGTGTCACGGGTGTTCAAGTGCGGTCCTTCAACTGGCTTCAGGCGGCCGGCTACACGCTGGAGGAACTCAATGAGCGTCCGAATCGTGCGGTGCTGATCAATCGTTGGGCCAAGGTGGGAGTGATGGACTGGCGATTTTCGGATGCGTTTCTCGGGGTAGGACCTCTGCGCCGGTTCATCAGCGACGGCATCGCAGACCTGCTGGCTAAGTGCATTCCTGACTCTGCCAACCGAACGACTCATTTCATCGCCGTTACCCACAGCCTGGGCAGCTACTTGCTCACCTCTACCCTGGCCATGCAGCAGTGGGATGATCTGGGAGTGGCCGCAGACTCCATGCAGGATCGCTTCGATCGGCTGTTACAACACCTGGACGCCGCGTTCTTTTTCGCCAATCAGATTTCCCTGCTGGAGCTGGCGCATCTGGATCGACCGAGTCCCCAATTCTTTGTCTTTAATCAATGGAGCACGGAGCGAAGGGCCTATCTCAAGGCGCGCCCTGGCGAGACCGTCGGCAGGGTGGTTGCCTGGAGCGACCCTGACGACGTTCTTACCTGGCGTCTGGGCGCTGACTTCCAGCGTTGGCAGACTCCGCCTGCAAGCGGAATCAAGGTCGAGAATCGGCTGGTCAAAAACGGCGTGCGCTGGTTCTGGCTGGTCGAGAACCCGGAGTCTGCCCATGACAACTACGCCCGTAACCCTAAAGTGCTGAGCGCTTTAATGGAGATCCCGCCGTCGTAAGGCCGATTTCCTGAGGACGGCGCGGCGTGGCCGGGCGAGGGTGGGTCTCCGTGTCCAGGGCTCCGGCCCTTGGCGGGATCTTTCATTCAGTCGCCGTCTGGTTGCCGGATCCCCTCTTGCTTTGCCCGGCGGACGATGGAAGACGCCAATCCTCTCTCGGACAATCGGTTCGCTTGGACAACCGGCCTGTTCTGGGAGGAAACTAACTCTGTAGAGGATTGGAGGAAGCGGCCATGAGGAGAAGGGCAATGGTTGCCGCGATCGTTATTGGGATAGCCGCCCTTTCGGCCGGGGCGGCATCTGGACAGAGGTCCAGGACACTCGCCGTAGAATCTCCGGATACCTTGCGGGCGCTTGCCGTTCGGAACCCCTCCGCGATGTACCTGTACAACGCCAATGATGGAAGCACGCTGCTCTATGTGGAGTCGCAGCAAGGGCGTGAGCTCTCCATTCTGGATGTAACCAATCCAGCCGAGGTCGAGCGTTTGGCGCCAGTCGAACTGCCTGCGCCGTCGGCCTTTGATTTCGTGCGCTATGTGGGCCATCACGAGGTTTTGATTCGCTATAGAGATGGCGCCGGTGTTGCGCTACTTAATCTGGGCCACTACAGGCGGCCTGTACTGATGCCTGCGAAGCCGTTTCAGAATGCCACGATTGTGGGATCGGTTGGAGCCACCGGTCTCTTGATAACCCCGACAGGCGAGGAGACACCAAACAACGCTGCGACATCACGCCATGGTCAGGTGCGGAACTATGAAGTGGTGGATACCCTCCATCCGCATGATCCGGTCTTGTTGGCGACCATCGACGGAGTTCGCCAAATGCTCTCCAGAGGTAACACCGGTACGTTGTTTCTCTTGAATCAAGACGGGGTGACGATGGTGCGCAGGCTTCGCGTCGAGCAGCAATACCAGGAGAGCCTGGATCAGGAGAACGGCAACTGATTTTGCGCTTCAGGCAGCAGGCACAGGACGTGTGCTTGAACTCTCCCTGTGCTTGAGGCCGTCTTCACAAGCGCCGACGGGGCGTGGTCAAGGGCTACAGCGTCTTCCGTGTGGATGGGTTGCTGATGGCGGTGAAGCAGCCCATCCACATTTCACTCCAGCAGGCAAGTCTGCCGAGGATTCCGAAGGTTGGGGGAAAGATCTGTAGCCTCAGAATTTCATCTTGGGTCACGATCCTGCTCGGGAGAAGATCTCGCGCAAGGCGTCTCCAGCGGCAGAGAGGTTCGCGAGATGCATCTCAGCGTACTCGCGCGCCAGCACCACGCCGTTTGCGCCGGCGTTGAAGGCAGCCTCAATGGAGGCTCGTACGGTGGCTGGGGTGGAGTGTTTCACCGCAGCATCTCCCTGCAGCAGCGTCGGCACGTTGATGTCGATGCCCGGATAGATCTGAACTTCGCCGGCCACACCCTCCACTGCCTGCCGGGTCTGCTGCGCAACGTAGTCGGCCGAGAGACCGGAGCCGGCTAACTGGTCAAACGGCGCCTCGTGGTAGCCCATGATCTTGTAATAGAAATCGAGAAACTCCGGTGGCGTCGCGTCATGAAAGACCGTATCGCTCAGCCGCCTCAGGTACTTCGCCATGCGCGCGCCGCCGGCAGTGTTGTAGGTCGCCAGCTTGAGAAAGTCGGCGAAGTTCCTTCGTTTTGCATAGTCCTCCTCAGCGCGATAGAAGGGGCTGAAGGTCATAGTTTGCATGATATGAAAGCCGAAGGGCTTGGCTGGAGCGATAGCCTTTGCCATGCCGTACAACTGCGCTTGAGCTTCCTGAAAACTGTCCGTCCACAGGGACTCCCAACTGAGGATCTCGGGATACTTCAGCAGCAGCCGCCAAAAGCTGACAAAGTAACCATCGGAGGGGCGCTGGTTGCGCGCGGCTGCCAGGAAGAGTTGTTCCAGCTCTCGATAGCCGGCTTGTGCGCGCCCTACAGAGATGCCGAGCGCCCGCGCCTTGGCCTGGCAAAAGCGGCAGAAGCAACTGGGCGTGGCGATGCCGCCAATCATGTTTTCAAACGGCCCCATGCGTTCTGAACCCCAGGCGATTCCGTCGATCTGACTGGGATATCCAAGGAGCAGGCTTTCCACCTTTCCGCTTAAAAAGGCCCGGTAGTCAGGATTGTTGAAGCACGGTCGATTGGTTCTGCGACCGTACAGGTCAACTTCAGAGACCTCGGCATAGTTCGGAATGGTGTCATTCAAGGTGGGCCCGGCGTTGTTCAAGTCCCAGGCAAAGAAGCTCATCCCACGCGCTTTGGCCTTGGACGCCACCGCCTCGATCACGTTGAAGTCGCCATAAACCTTGCAGCGGAAGTCTTTGAGAATGGTGTTCTGAAAATACGTGCGATCGTAGTCATAAAACGCGCCGCCGGCGATTGTTTTCCCAGGCTTACCGTGGTCTGGCAGCGGAATGGGGCCATTTTTCTCCAGTCGCTGCTCGCCGTATGAAAACGTATAGGCCCAGACGGTGTTCACGTCGCCTTTTTCCTGAATATTGTCCAATACCGCATCGACGCCTTCATCCACCCAACTAAATCCCCTGACCTGAATGCCTACCAGATCCTTGCGATTCTTCACTGGAACGCGGCTCACCGGCGGGGCTGGCACATCCTGCCCATGAGCCGCCGGCGCGAAGAAGGCTCCCAAGGCGGCACAGAGACGGAAAAACTCTCGACGATCAAAGGTGGACATCACCAGCACCTCCGGGAAACTTCCCGACTATCTCCAATTCCGTTGCTTGCGTGGGTCGACTCCTTCTCCTGCGAGTCGAGAGGGCAGGCTCCAAGGCTACCCACGGACCACGCAAACAAAAGGCTTCAAAACCTCGTTTGTTGCGATGCGGCTGAAGCGGCTCCAGGACTGCTGTACTTCAATGCCATTAACCTCAAGTCAATGCTACCAACAGGGAGCATCGATCTGGAACAAACGCAAGACGGTGAGTCAACCCTGGAACCGCTCTAACCTCGGCTTCGCAACTCTTCGGACCTGCCATCCCTTGTTTGCACGGAATCAGCGCTAGGCAAGGCGGTCCTGCATGGGCTGTAACTCGATGCAGAACCCTTGGGGATCCAAATCCATCTCTCCGACCAGGTTCCCCCGGAGAAGACAAACAATTTGGAAACTTGCCAGGTTGGCGAGGCCCTCTCGACGCTCGCCAGCCTCAGACGGAAGCAGAAGGTGCATTTGCAGACCTGGGAGTATTCCACCTCCTCCGAGGAAGTTCGACCGTTGCAAAAATAGAGGCCTTGCCGCATAAGGCCTGTTGGTTGCCTTAAAACCATGGCTGTACGCCAAATCTGTCGCACGGAAGCAAAACTGCCGTCCGGCAAACCTCAGCAGGGCGCCCATGGCGCATCTCGGGACTTGTTTTCTCCCTACGGCTGCTTGGAAGCATCGGGCTCTGACCCGAAAAGCAGTTGCGAAACCGTTCACGTGAGGCGCTCCGGAGGAGATCTCCCGCGCAATTCCCGAACCGCCGGTGGATGCAATCCTCCAGGCGCCCTGCAAGGAGATTTCAGAGATGAAGGTCGTTCGTTCTCTCTTTTTATGTTTGCTGGTCTTCGGACTCACCCGTGCGTCCTATGCCTTCAAACTCGGCGTGCTGGATGCTCCGCCCCCCCTCGTTTGAGTATACTGGCGCGCCCCTGGATATTACCTTTTCCAGTTGTGGCCCTGGTTCCAGCTCTACTGACGGTTGCGCCTCCATCATCAACGATACGGGCGCCACCATCACCAGCCTGCTCGTGGATGTGCCTGTAAGCGACCTTGCCGGCCAGACCTCAGTGTCCTGCTTGGTAAGCTCAGGCAGTCTGTTTACAAACTGCTCGTTCTCCGAGATCGACAGTAACACCGAGTATCAGTTCGACTTCACCGGCGGCGACATCCCTTTCTCCACGTTCAGCAACTGCGACACGGATGACGCCACCTTCTTCCAGATTGAGGAGCAGGGAGTGAGCCACCAAGAAATTACCGCCGACCTCCCGGGGATCCTGGCGCCGGAACCGGCCAGCATCTGGCTGCTGGCCAGCGCGATGCTCCTTTCAGCAGGCTTCCGCTATCAGCGTCGCGTCATTTCTGGCGCTTTTGGCTCCTGACCCTTCCCCGTCCCACCTACCTGCCTCACTCCCAAACGGGCCTTGCCCGAACCGGGGCAGGGCCTGTTTCTGCGTAACCCAGACCTTTGCGCTCTCACGTATCCATCGCCAGCGACAACAGGGCATCTCTACCCGGCCGCACGGACCCCAACGCGTATCAGATCGGCTCCAGCGATGGGATCGCCGCTACATCTTGTAACGGCCCATCTCGTCGTCGTTCAGATTCTCCAGCCAGCGGCGAAGCTCTTCCGGGCTCAGCGTCGAGCTTCCGTTGGAGGAGCGGCGAGCCTGCTCGTAGACCTGCTGGGAGACAAAGATCGGGCAGTCAGAGCGCAGCGCCAACGCGATGGCATCCGAGGGCCGCGCATCCAGCGCGATCACATCACCTGCCTGGTCCATCCATACCGTCGCATGGAAGGTATCCTCACGCAGATCCCCGACCACGACCCGGGTTACCCGGCCGTTCAGGCTGTCAATCGCGTTGCGCAGCAGGTCATGCGTCCAGGGGCGGAACGTCGTCGCCTTCTCCATCTCGAGTGCGATCGCATTCGCTTCGAAGATCCCGACCCATATCGGCAACACCACCTCTCCGGCCAGATCGTTCAACACCACGATGGGCATCTTGGTGGAAGAATCGATCATCAGGCCCCGAATGCGAACCTCGATCTCTGGCTCTGGTTCGTGGTCCTCAGGCTCGGATTTGAAGCCGGGCAGATGCATAACCGTAGTGTAACCCCTGCTCGACGCGGCGGCGAACGCATCCCGGATTGAGCCCGCTGTTCCTCGGCCGGTAATCCAGGCGCAGCCATCCACACTCAGCAGTCCGGACGCAGCGGTTTCCTGTCATCTCTTTGTGTGGCTCCTCTCGCCTTATCCTTGGCGCTCAGATCCGGGCGTTCAGCGCCTGCTGCGCCAGCAGCGTCGGCGACGGAGCGAGCGGAGCAGACACCGCAACCCCCAGCAGAGAACTGGGGAAGATCTCCGTGATGCGGACATCGAGATAGCTGCCCACCGCAGGGACAGTCTCACAGGCAAAGTTCACCGTCTTGTTCTGGGTGGAACGTCCCGTCATCTGGCCGCGATGGTTGGGGCCGTGTTCCACCATCACGGGCACCACCTGGCCAAGATGGCGTGCGTAGTTGCGGCGTTGAATCTCCCGCTGGCGCGCATTCAGCGTGGCCAGGCGCTCCACCTTGACCTCCTCCGCAATGGAGTCCGCCATGTGCATCGCCGGGGTGTTGGGGCGGGGCGAGTACTTGAAACCATACACCCCGTCGTATCCAACCTCATCCAGCAAGCAGAGCGTCTCCTCGAAGTCGCCGTTGGTTTCTCCCGGAAAGCCCACAATGATGTCCGTTGTCAGGGAGATATCCCGCCGTGCCGCCTTGGTCCACGCGATTCGCTCCAGATACCACTCCCGGGTATACTCGCGCTGCATGGCGCGCAGCACGTTGCTGGAGCCTGACTGAACGGGAAGATGCACATGATCGCACAAGGTTGGCACCGCGTCGATGGCCGCGACGATATCCCGGGTAAAGTCCCTCGGGTGAGAGGTCGTAAAGCGAACGCGCTTGATACCGTTCACCTCGCCCACCGCAGCCAGAAGTTCAGCAAAGCTGCGCCGGCCGCTGGGGTCACGGTAGCTGTTCACGTTCTGGCCCAATAGCTGAATCTCGGTAAAGCCAAGCTGGGCGATGCGATGCGCCTCGGCCAGTACGGAGGCTGAACTGCGGCTGCGTTCTTTTCCGCGGGTATAGGGCACTACGCAGTAAGCGCAGAACTTGTCGCAACCTTCGATGATCGTAATGTAGCCGCGGTGGGGATTGGAGCGCGCCGTGAACTCGGTATCGAAGGTCTGGTCGGTCTGCCGGTCGTCCAGGCCCGTGATGCGGTTTTCACCCGCCTCCAGACGCGCCAACATCTCCGGCAGATGGTTGTAGCTTGCCGAACCGGCCACCAGCGAGACGTAAGGCGCCTTCTCGAAGATCTTGGCGCCCTCCTGCTGGGCAACGCAACCCAACACAGCGAACTTCTTTCCTTCCCCTTGCATGCGCTTGTACTCGTTCAGCCGGTGGAAGACCTTTTGCTCAGCCTTGTCGCGAATGGAGCAGGTGTTGTAGAGAATGAGCGTGGCATCGGCTTCGTCCGCAGCTTGGGTATAGCCCTGCCGCAGCAACGTTCCCACAACCTTCTCGGAGTCGTGAGCGTTCATCTGGCAGCCAAAGGTTTCAATGTAAAAGGTCTTCATGCGCAACCTCCAGTATAGGGCTTGGCTCAGCCTCTTCCGAACGCCACTATCCGCTCCACCCCTGGGCCTGCCCGGCTGGAGACCGTCCTGCGCAGCTCCCGGACCTCGCCGGCCTATAGGGATCGTCCATGGGCGCATGCGCGGCAACCGGCCGGCATGCTATCCTCGGCCCGAACCCGAGGCGGTGCAATGACAGAAGAGATCAAGCATGAAAGACAATCTCGGTCGCAACTCAACACGCGGCTGGATGCAGGCTCAGTTCGAGCCAGGGAGAATGAGGCCTCTGTGCGGGAACTGCTGACTTCTCTACACAATCAAGAGGGCGAGATTCGTCAGGGCGGCGGGGACAAGGCGGCCGAGGCGCAGCGCGCCAAAGGCCGGCTGACGGTGCGCGAGCGCCTGGACCTCTTGCTGGACCGGAACACGGAGTTCCTCGAACTTGGCCTGTGGGCGGCTCATGGGATGTATGCCGACTACGGAGGTGCTCCCGGAGCCGGCGTGGTCACCGGGCTGGGCAGGATCTGCGGCCGGCTCTGTATGGTCATCGCCAACGATGCGACCGTCAAGGCGGGGGCCTTCTTCCCCATGACCGCCAAGAAGGTGCTCCGCGCTCAGACCATCGCTATGGAGAACCGGATTCCGACCGTCTATCTCGTCGACTCGGCTGGCGTCTTCCTTCCCTTGCAAGAGGATGTCTTTCCCGATACCGATGACTTTGGACGCGTCTTCCGCAACAACGCCGTGATGAGCTCGCTGGGGATTCCGCAGATCACCGCGATCATGGGCATGTGCGTTGCCGGCGGCGCGTACCTGCCCGTGATGACCGATACCGTACTCATGACCGAGGGATCCGGCCTCTTTCTCGCCGGCCCCTCTCTGGTGCAGGCTGCCATTGGGCAGAAGACGGAAGCCGAGGAACTCGGAGGCGCCGCCATGCACGCCGAGATCTCCGGTACGGTGGACTTCAAGGAGCCCGACGATGCGGCATGCCTGGCCCGGCTGCGCAGCCTGGTCGGAATGATGGGGCAGCGAACCGCTGGGCCCTTCTCCGCAACCGCGTTCGATACGGAGAAGGATGCTCCTCTCTTCGCCGCTGAGGATCTCTACGGATTGCTCAATCCAGCACCGGCAGCCAGCAACATCTATGACATGCGCGAGGTCATCGCCCGCATCGTCGACCGCAGCGAGTTTGAGGAGTACAAGGCGGAGTTTGGCCGAACCTTGCTCTGTGGATATGCGCGCATCGGCGGCCACGCCGTGGGCATCGTCGCCAACCAGAAGATCAACCAGACCCAGACCGTGGCCATGGGGCCCATGGCGGGGAGCAAACGGATCGAAGTCGGCGGAGTGATTTATACCGAAGCCGCGCAGAAGGCGGCACGCTTCATCATGGACTGCAACCAGAACCTGGTTCCCTTGGTGTTTCTGCATGATGTCAACGGCTTCATGGTCGGTAAAGATGCCGAGTGGTCGGGAATCATCCGCGCTGGGGCCAAGATGGTCTCGGCCGTGAGCACCAGCATCGTGCCCAAGATTACGGTCATCATCGGCGGAAGCTTCGGGGCCGGGCATTACGCCATGTGTGGCAAGGCCTATGATCCGCGGTTTGTCTTCGCCTGGCCAACCGCTCGCTACGCCGTCATGAGTGGAGCCTCGGCCGCAGGTACGCTGGCCGAAGTTCGCGCCCGGCAGTTGGAACGCGGTGGCAAACGGCTCAGCCCGGACCAGAGACAAGCGCTCTACGACGAGATCAAGGGAACCTATGATGCGCAAGCAGACCCCAGATATGGCGCTGCGCGCCTATGGATCGATGCCATCATCGACCCTGCCCAAACCCGTCAGGTGCTGATAACCGCGCTACAAGCCTGCGCCCTGAATCCCGAAGTGGCAAAATTCAATCCCGGCGTACTGCAAACCTAGAAAAACGCACCGCGGTCACCCGCCGGACCCAGCCAGATGCGGAGTTGCGAGCGGATGCACACCGCCGATCAGGCGGTATCCTGACCGAGGCGCCGTCCTGAGAAAACGCCCTGGGTTCAGCGCTTTGAGTTCGATAGTCGCCCAAAGAGCTGGGCAGTGGCCTTACCCGGGTTGTATCATTCGCTGGCTTGGCCCTAAGCCGGATCGTGGCGACCGGAGAGCATTGTGGGAAGGATCCGCACCCTTCCCAACACCAACGAAAGATCAGCGCCAGACCATGGCGTACGGAACCCGACCAAGGAGCCGAAACAATGGATGTTGCAGTTGAGCAAGCAGAACGGTTGTACCCATTCCTCCTCACTGAAGACCAGGAGGCGCTGCGCAAGGAGATTCGCCAGTTTGCCGCGCGAGAGATCGCTCCCTTCGTGCTGGATTGGGACGAAAAGAGCGAATTCCCCGTGGCGGCTGTCAAGAAGCTGGGAGAGATGGGGCTGCTGGGCGTGATCTTTCCCTCCGAGTACGGCGGCGCGGGGATGGGGTACGTGGACTATGTGCTGGCCATCGAGGAACTCTCCGCCGTCGATGGCTCCATCGGCCTGACCGTGGCGGCGCATAACTCGCTGGGCACGAATCACATCTTTTTGGCCGGCAATGAAGAGCAACGGCGAAGATATCTCCCCAAACTGGCAACCGGCCAATCTCTGGCCGCCTGGGGGCTCACGGAGCCCGGATCCGGCTCCGACGCTGGAGGCGCGCGAACCACCGCCGTGCGCAAGGGCGATCGATGGATCCTCAACGGAACCAAAACCTTCATCACCAACGGACACTTCGCCGATGTGCTGGTTGTGATCGCCGTGACAGACAGATCCAAAGGAACGCACGGCCTTTCAGCCTTTGTGGTGGAAAAAGACGCCAAAGGCTTTCGCCCGGGAAAGAAGGAGAACAAGCTCGGACTGCGAGCCAGCGACACCTCCGAACTGATCTTTGAAGACTGTGAGATTCCCGCCGAAAACCTGCTTGGCGCTGAAGGAGAGGGGTTCGTGGATGCGATGCGAATTCTGGACGGCGGCCGTATCTCGATTGCGGCGCTCTCTCTCGGGATCGCGCGCGGAGCTCTGGACGCCGCGCTGCGCTACGTCAAGGAACGCCGCCAGTTCGGAAAAGCCATTGCGGAGTTCCAGGGAATCCAGTGGAAGCTCGCCGATATGGCCACCGAGCTGGATGCGGCGCGCCTGCTTACCCAACGCGCGGCGCTGTTGAAGGATGCCGGGCGAAGAATCACCCGCGAATCGGCCATGGCCAAGCTCTTTGCCAGTGAAGTGGCTGTGAAGATCTGCAATGAGGCGGTGCAGTTGTTCGGCGGTTACGGATTCATCAAAGACTATCCGGCAGAGAAGTTCTATCGTGACGTCAAGCTATGCACCATCGGAGAGGGAACCAGCGAGATCCAACGCATGGTCATCGCACGCGAAATTCTGAAGGTACAACCCTCCCGCGGATAAAGCAATCTTTCCTTGGAGGTGGTTTGGCCAAAGCGGGACTGCCGGGCGATCTCCGGCGGGAAATCGCACCACCCGAGCCGCTGCCCGCCGGGAAGCTGCCAGAAAGCTCGCTCCGAAGTCTGCCCAAAAGCCGCCTGCTCGCTAGAAGGCGGCCTGATCTGTTGGTTTCGCCTGATCTCTGGGACGCACTCGGCGGCGCCTCGCCATGGGCCCGGCGCGCTCTTCACCACCGCCCGGCGGCAGCCACAGGGCTGGAAACGGCAGCCAGGAGGCTGGGAAAGAAAGGATATCGTGAACCAAGCCATCAAGATCGTGGAGTGCCCTCGCGATGCCTGGCAGGGTCTTAAAGGGCAGATTCCGACGGAGCGCAAAGCCGCCTACCTGCAGCGCCTCTTCTCGGCCGGCTTTGAACACATCGATGCTGTCAGCTTCGTCTCTCCCGCAGCCGTCCCGCAGATGGCCGACTCCGAAGAGGTCCTGCAACGGCTGCCTCCACCGCCGGACGGCACGGAGTTGATTGGTATCGTGGTCAATCTTCGTGGAGCCCAGCGGGCAAGCGCGACCGGAAAGGTGAACACGTTGGGGTTCCCCTACTCCATCTCACCCGGATTTCTCTCCCGCAATCAGAACCAGACCCAATTGGAAGCGCTCCATGCGCTGGAGGAGATTCGCAACCATGCCCACGGCGCTGGTTTGGGCCTGGTAGCCTACATCTCCATGGCGTTCGGCAATCCCTACGGCGATCCCTGGAGCCCATCGTTGGTGACGGATGCCTGCGCGACCCTGAAGAGCTACGGCATCGGGCAGATATCCCTGGCCGATACCGTGGGAGCGGCCACACCCCCGCAGCTCCTGCAGGTGGTCGCCGAGGTAGTGGCCCAGCATCCAGACCTGGAGATCGGGGTACACCTGCATGCGCGCCGGGACCAGGCCGCTGACCACATCAAGGCGGCGTTTGCCGGCGGCTGCAGGCGCTTCGATGCCGCCATCGGCGGGCTCGGCGGTTGCCCCTTCGCTCAGGACCAGTTGGTGGGGAATATCCCCACCGAGCTTTTGCTGGCGGTGCTCCGCGAGCTGGACGCGGCGCTACCGCAGATTCAACCCCTCGATGAACTCATCAACCAGACAGAGCAGATAGCCGGTGAGTTCGGTGGGCATTCCCTGCCGGACGAGCGCCCCCAGGAACCAGGAGAGATACAGTGAGCCACACAACGATCGAGGTGCAGGAGCAGGGTTGGGTGCGCAAAATTCGGCTCAACCGCCCGGAGCGGCGCAACGCCATGACCCCGGAGATGCAGACCGAGCTGATCGTAGCCCTGGAGGAGGCCGCAGCCGGCTCCTGCCGCGTGGTCGTGCTGGAAGGGGCCGGTGAGGCATTCTGCTCCGGACTGGATCTGTCTGCGCTGCAAGCGGCCAAAGACAAGAGCGCCGTAGAACACCGGGAGGACGCGGAACGGGTGTCCCGGCTCTTCCGCACGTTGTATGACTCGCCCAAGGCCACGATCGCCGCAGTGCATGGAGCGGCGATTGCCGGAGGAACCGGCTTGGCCACCATCTGCGACTTCACCCTGGCCGCGCCAGAGGCCAGATTCGGTTACTCCGAGGTGCGGATCGGCTTCGTTCCGGCTCTGGTTTCGGCCTACCTGGTCCTGCAGATCGGCGAGAAGCGCGCTCGCGATCTGCTGCTCACCGGAAGGCTGTTTGACGCCGCCGAGGGGCATCGCCTGGGGCTGGTCACCGAGGTCGTCGCCGCCCAGGATCTCCCAGCCCGCGTACAGACCCTCGCCCAGACCCTCAGCGCAAACAGTCCCGCCAGCGTTAAAGCCACCAAGAAGCTATTAGCTGCACAGAGTAGGGCCTGGCTGGATGAGGCCATTGCATTCTCCTTGCAGGCCAACGCAACCGCCCGGGAGACGGCAGACTTCCAGGAAGGCATAGCGGCCTTTCTGGAAAAGCGCAGGCCGCAATGGTCCTGATCCTCGGAACAGCCCGTGAGAGGAAACCTCCTTGGGCGCTCTGCTACCCTCGGTCCAACCCATCCATCGCATCTGCTGTATCGGCCTACATCCGCGTGGGGGAAACGCGCCAAAGCGTTCTCCGGCTCTCATCCAGCGCGCGGACCGACTGGGTGCGGACCACCTCCATCGAAAGCAAATGGGAACCTTCCAATTGAGAAGAGGGTGACGCTCACCGGACCAGGCACGCGACGCACTGCGGACCGCCAGGTTCGTGGCTCCGTCGCACCATCCATCATATTCCAGCGAAGTCCCGGCAGAAATCTTATAGCCGGTACGCCTTCTTCACCAGCCCGTAGGCCAAGGCATGGGCCAGCTCCGCAGCCTCGTCCTCGTCGAGTCGATGGTCGCTCACCAGCCGCGCCAAAAAGCCGCAGTCCATACGTCTCGCCACATCATGCCGTGCTGGAATCGACAAAAATGCCCTGGTATCGTCATTGAAGCCAACCGTATTGTAGAAACCCGCCGTCTCCGTCACTGCCTCCCGAAACCGGGTCATCCCCTCCGGACTGTCGAAGAACCACCACGGGGGTCCGAGCTTCAAACAGGGATAGTGTCCGGCCAGCGGCGCTAGCTCGCGGCTGTAGGTGCTCTCATCCAGCGTAAACAGAATGATGCTGAGCCCGGGCTCGTTTCCAAAAGCGTCCAAAAGCGGACGCAGCGCCTGCACAAAGTTGGTCGGAGCAGGAATATCCGCTCCCGTATCTCTCCCATAACGCTCAAAGATCTTGCGATTATGGTTGCGGACACTACCCGGATGAATCTGCATGACCAGCCCATCTTCCAGGCTCATCCGCGCCATCTCGGTCAGCATCTGGGCCCGGAACAGCTCCTGCGTGGCTGAATCTGCGCCTCCTCCTAATACCTCACCAAACAATCTCGCTGCCTCGGCAGGCGCAAGATCAGCCGTCTGTGCCGTCGGGTGCCCATGATCGGTGGCCGTACAGCCCAGCGAACGAAATCTCTCCCGGGAGGAGCGCAGAGCCTTCAGGTACCCTGCCCACGTGGACGTATCTTCTCCGGTCAGACCACCAAGCCTTTCAATGTTGCTTGCGAATCCCTTGAACTCCGGATCCACCACGGAATCCGGACGGAACGTGGGCACAATCCTGCCCTTCCATCCCGATCTCTGAATCGCCTTGTGGTCTTCCAGCGATTCCAGGGGGGAGTCGGTCGTCGCCAGCACCTCCATGCCAAAGCGTTCGTAAAGAGCGCGCGGCAGAAACTCCGGCGTCTTCAGCTTCGTGGAGATAACATCGTAATACTGGTCCGCTGTCTTCTCCGACAGCCGCTCCTTCAGGCCAAACAGCTCCTGAAAACAGTAGTCCAGCCAGATGCGCGTTGGTGTTCCGCGAAACAGATAATAATAGCTGGCGAATATCCTCCAAACCTTGCGCGGATCCTTGATCTCCGCCTGTCCTATCTCCAGATCCTCCATCGACACACCCTGGCTGTACAGCATGCGATAGACGTAGTGATCGGGTTGCACAAAGAGCTTGGCAGGGTCCGGGAATGGCTCGTTGCGGGCAAACCATCCTGCTTGCGTATGTCCATGCGGGCTCACGATGGGCAGTCCACGCACCTGTTCATACAGCGCCTTGGCGATGGCCCGTGTGCCGGGCTCTGCAGGGAAAAGATAATCTTCGTGAACCAACATGACCAGTCACGCTCTCTTTACAAGGATGGCCGCTCGATGTGATTTTTTACCGTGTGGTCTGAACACTCAAGTGGCGACACCGAAGTATAAACAAATCCAAAGGGAAAATACCAGTCCACTCCCCGCAAAACTTTCCTGCCATCCTTTGGCCCGGCCAAACATCCCCGAACAGGCTCTTCTCCGGCTACCCCAAGCCCACCAGTTTCCCTCCGGGGTCCCAGATTCCATCCCCCCGATTCGCCTCCTGTCCCACGGCAGCAGGAGATCTTTCTAGGGGCAAGCCATAGCCAGGCTCGGCCAAGGCCATCTCAGACAGATCACGCGCTTCAAGCCGGCGAAGACCGGACAGCATCCCCCCGCTGGTCCACCATCCGCAGGTACTCCTCCGTCAAAAGCAGACGGAGCGTCCGGTCCGTCTCCGGCGCGCAGGGCGTCTCCAAGGAGCGGCAGCGATCGATCGCCCGGCGCAGATCCCCAAGAAACGCTACGCAGGGCCGGCAACCCTCAATATGCTCCCGTATCTGCTCGCACCTCGGCTCTGCGACCCTCCCATCCATGTACTCGGAGAGGTTGGCGAAGATCTCCAGGCAGGCTTCCGGCTGTGCGCGCACTCCGACCGTCCTCCTCCTGCGCCCGCTCCCAGCCTCGGGAGCCGCCTTATTCCCTAGCCCGGCTACGTCGGCGGCCTTCCTGTCCGCCGCGGCTAGAAGCTTTCTTAGATGCAGCCTCGCCCGATGAAGCCTTACCCGCACCGTTCCCTGCCCGACGCCCAGCACTTGAGCGATCTGCTCGGTATCCAGATCCTCGACGTCATGCAGCACCAGCACCATCCGGTAGGGTGGAGGCAACTTCAAGACCGCATCCTGCAGGCATTGGTTCTGTTCCGCCCTGGTGAGGAGCGTCTCGGCACTGGGGTTTGGATCCTTCAGCAACTGGCTCAGTTCGGATTCGACCGGAGTCAGTTCGCTCAGCGACAGCATTTGGGCTGGCGCGTCACTTCCCTTCCGCCTCATCCTCCAACAACGATTGCGCGCCACTTTATACAGCCAGACGGCCAGCGCTTTTGGCTCTGTGATCTTGGCCAAATGGGGCAGCGACCGCACAAACACCTCCTGTGCCGTGTCCTCAGCATCCTCAGCATGCCCGCAAACCTTCATGCTGAAGGCATACACAGTGTTCTGCAGCAGTTCCAACGCCTCATTCACCGCCGCGGCGTCCTTTTTCTGCAGCAGGTCGGTTGCTCGAATCAATTCAGGACGCATCGATCTCCCGTAGGCCCATCCTTACTTTAATCGAGCACTCCAGTTCGGAGTGCGCTCATTTCTCCATCATACGGCTATGGCACTCCCGCAATGGGTCAGTTTCTTGATCCGGAAGGAACGCAATGCGCGCAGTCTCGGTCGGCGACATCCTTCTATAGCATTGTTAAGTGTGGATGGGTACCCCGAAGATGGCTTGCAGTGGCGTTTCCATTGGGGAAAACGCCCATCGAGGTCGAGGCGTCCCTCTACACCTGCACTGAAAATGCTATACCCGAAGGAGATTGACGCGTTCGAAGTGCTTTGGGTGTTAGGCATAGCACCGATGGCGGTCCGCATTCGCCCCATTTTGTCCCTGAGCGGTGCGGCCTGCGCGTCTCCCGCTTCAGGTCGGCGTTGAGCAACTGGTTCGGGTCCTGGTCTCATGAGGAACTGGGCAAATAGAAAACCTCGATCCGAATCCTCGCTGTCCTTCTGCCATCTCTTCGCTCTCTTTGAGTAGCGCACCTACGGGCCGTCCGGGATAAGAAAGGCTCTCGTCCAGCGCCCATGCACGGGGGCGCCTCAGGAAACCGGTCGGGAACCTTGCATCCAAGGAGATCGAGAAGGCCTTCCAGCGCATCCGGCCTTTGTTGCTCGCGGTTGAACTTTCGCTCAGCTTGGAACGATTGCGTTGATCACAACCACCGTCGCCTTGCTCTTGGGCGCATAGCCGGGGCCGATCACCCTGCCGATACACCTTGACCGCACCCCACACTGTATGCTCGGTTCGCTCGGCTCTGCGCGACCGCCCTTCAATCGAGGGCCGACCAGCCCTATCTTGATCGCCCGCCAGCGCCGCTCATTCCGAGCCATCATAGGATGACTTCCTGCCGTCCCCCGCCCGCATTCCAGGTTCGGCGCTAGGGTCACACATTCTCTTCATCTCGGATCAACTTGGTCCTAAATGAAAGAAAACGGACCGCTTTCCCGTCCCATTTGCCACCCCGCGAAGACAGGTCATTGCTATGAACGATAACCGTTGTCATAAATGACAGTGAATCGTTTTTTACGTCGTCACCAACAAACTTGTTCCGGACGAAAAGTACCTTCATCCAATCACAGCTAGCCAGGATATTGAGCAACACCCTTGATTTTATTTATATAACTCCAGCGTTCTTTCTATCCCGTGCATTTCACCTCCACAGGATGTTTGTGTCTCGCTTGCTTCTGAGCTTTCCAAACTACTTGACCGAACATCGCCTCGACCTTGTGATCTTCCCCGATATTGCGAGTGTTTCACCACGCTCTTCGTCACCGTTCACCCGCCCCATCTGCACCCTATGCAACAAATGTGCTTAGCCAGGTTTGCCGACCCGTCATGCGAGGTCCGGCAACCATGACAATTCATTCATAATCAACCGTCTCCAGCAGACATTCTGCTCGCCAAGTTATTGTCGTCAGGCCCTGTACGCCTTCGGTGACGATAATCACATACAACCTTCCATGGATCTTGATCTGATACACATCAACGACACTGAGACGATCCGGTGTGCTTCAGTTGCATTCGATATTTCAAAGAGCTTGCAGGTGGAGGAGCGTTTTCGGACCGTTTACTGAGATGCAGGTGCCGTGCCAGACCTGGAACCAACCACAATCAAATTGATGCAAGGAGGAACGATGAAGCGCATTCTTTCAGTAGCTTTCGTGTTGCTGATCACAGCAGTAGTGGCGCAGGCCGGAACAATCCACGGTAAGGTGACAGGCGCCAAAGGGCAGTCGGTCGTCTACATTGACGCAATTGCAGGTAAGACCTTTCCCGCCCCGGCACAACACGCGGCTATGGATCAAAAGGGCTTGATGTTTGTTCCTCACATTCTTGTGGTCTTGAAAGGAACCACCGTGGATTTCAAGAACGAGGACAGCGTGGAGCACAACGTATTCTGGCCTTCCATTAGCGGCAATAAGAGCCTTGGCCACAATATGGGAACCTGGCCGACAGGTCAGCAACGCAGCTTCAAGTTCGACACTACTGGAATCGTGCCCTTGCTCTGCAATGTGCATCCCGATATGTATGGCTACATCATCGTTTCGCCGACGCCCTATTATGCAACGACTGACAAGACAGGCGCTTTCACAATCGCCAATGTTCCCAACGGTGCCTATAGCGTGACTGCGTGGAACGAGCGGGATAAGATGCGCACCCACACCGTTCAGGTGACGGTGAATGGCGACGTGACAGCAACCATCCCCTTGAAGTAAGAGGCATTCCATCGGATGGAATCTCTCGCAGTTCACTCACACTAGCAATGCTACGGCGGAGAACTGGCCAGCATGTTGAAGCGATTTGAAAACAAAGCGGTCGACGCGGGATGGTTGAACAGCAACTTCCCCTGCATGATGGCTTGCCCAGCTCATACCAATGCGGGAAGATATGTTGCGCTCATCGCGGAAGGCAATTACGAAGAAGCCTATCGCTATGCGCGCGGCCCGAACCCATTGGCCAGCGTCTGCGGTCGGGTTTGCGCTCACCCGTGCGAAACCGCCTGCCGCCGCGGCGCAATTGATCGTCCCATTTCGATTCGGGCGCTGAAACGCTTCTTGACCGAGCGTCACGGCCCCGAATCGAGGCGGCCCGTCGATGTCAATGCTGGCTGCAGACAGAACAAGCTGCCCTTCAAGATTGCGATTGTGGGCGCCGGACCGGTTGGCCTCTCAGCCGCGCATGACCTGGCAGTAATGGGCTACTCGGTCACAATCTTCGAGGCCGCTCCAGTAGCAGGCGGTATGCTCCATCTTGGTCTCCCAGAGTATCGGTTGCCGCGCAGCGTGATCCAGGCTCAGGTGCGAGAGATTCTCGCAACCGGAGATATCACGCTGAAACTCAACCATGCGGCGGGCCGCGACTTCACTATCGCTGGATTACGTAGCCAGGGCTTCGATGCGGTTCTGGTCGCAGTCGGAGCCCATCGCAGCCGTGACCTCTCCATCCCAGGAGTGGATCTGGATGGCGTCCACAAGGGTATCGACTTTCTTCTCAACGTCAACCTTGGCTATCAATTCACCATCGGCAAGAAGGTGATCGTGATCGGAGGCGGCAATGTCGCCATGGATGTCGCCCGTTCGGCAGCACGAGAGGTGGTGCGCCAGCATACAGCCGGAGTTCAGGAGCAGGAACCCCTCGAAGAGAACGTCAACGCAGTCGCTGCCAAGGAGATGATGGATATCTCCCTGTCCGCACTTCGCCTGGGAGCCAGCGAGGTACATCTGGTCTGTCTTGAGAACCGTGCCGAAATGCCCGCGTCGGACGAAGAGATCGCCGAGGCCGAGGAAGAAGGGATCATCCTGCATCCTGGACTCGGCCCAAAGCGCATCATCGGCGGCCCTGGCGGCGTCACCGCACTCGAAGTGCTCAAGACCAAGCAAGTCTTCGACGCGGACGGCCGCTTTAACCCAGCCTTTTATGAGAATAGTGAGCTTCAACTTGAATGCGACACGATTATCATGGCCATCGGCCAGGCTCCCCGGCTTGACTTCCTCCGGCCAGAGGACGGAGTCGAGATCTCGCGCCGGGGCCTGATTGCGGTCGAACCACGCACGCTCATGACCACGGCCCCGGGAGTCTTCGCTGGTGGCGATTGCGCCTTCGGGCCACGGCTGATCATCGACAGCGTCGCGGACGGTAAGCGAGCGGCGATGGGAATTGATGAGTACCTAAGGGGAGCCAGCCATCCGGAGCCGACAATCGAAGTCGAGATTCTCCAACGCCACAGCATGCCACTGAACCTCCTGGATCTTGTCCGCAAAGACCCTCCATTACTTCCCCTGGACCGCCGAACCGGAGTCACCGAAGTTGAGGTGGTCTACGACGAGGAGACAGCCCGTGCAGAAGCCCAACGCTGTCTGCACTGCTGGGTTAACACGATCTTCGAGGGCAGCCCTCTGGATGGCAGTCAATGCATTCTATGCGGTGGTTGCGTTGATGTCTGCCCGGAGGATTGTCTTGAACTCGTAAGCCTGGATCGCTTTGACTTTGCACCTGCCGTTGTTGAAAAGCTTGTTGCCAACGAGCAACTTCTCAATGTGGAACTGGACGACGTGCGGGCTGAAGAGCTCGGCACGATCTCTGGCTCCGTAATGCTGAAAGACGAGACGCGGTGCATCCGCTGTGGTCTTTGCGCAGCTCGATGCCCTGTGGGCACGATCACCATGGAATCCTACAACCTCATCCCGGCCGAACCGACCGGGCTGATCTCCACTGAATCCATCGAAGCACCTCTACGTGCGACGCTGGCAGACAGAAAGTGAGCCTACAATGACCACCACAAAGGATACCTACATCGTTCAGGAAGGCGCGGTGCTGGATCGTAGGGAGTTCTTCACCAAGCTTGGCCTCGGCTCGCTGGGGGTAGCAGCCGCCGGCACTCTGGCATTCTACTACCAATACCTTTCGCCCAACGTCTTATTCGAGCCATCACCCATTGTGAATGCTGGAGCCATCGACCGGTATCCATTAGGTTCCGTCACACTCGATGTCAACTCAGCAATCTACCTCGTTCATATAGCCAGGGGTTATTTCTCTCTCAGCGCCATCTGCACCCACCTGGGATGCATGACCGCATGGAAGCCAGAGCTGAACATGATTGCATGTCCATGCCACGGCAGCCGCTTCAACCGCGAAGGCCAGAAGCTGGCTGGTCCGGCCCCGAGGCCACTCCCGTGGCTCAAAACCTGGTTGAGCGACGAAGGCGAACTCATGGTCGATCGCTCCATTACGATTCCGCAGTTCCAGTTCTTGAGGGTATAACAGATGCCGGGCACCATCGAAACCTATTTTGACAAACTCGAGCGCACGCGAGTGTGGAGATCGATCTTCCGCAGTGGGAGGGGCACCAGCAAGCTTCACAATGCGCTAGCGATACAGCAGAACGTATTTCTGCACCTCTTCCCCACTAAAGTTCGCAAGCGAATGCTGGGGCTGGAAGCTACCTGGTACCTGGGAACACTTACGCTCGGCACATTCATCGTTCTGGTCGTAACCGGCATCCTGCTGATGCTCTACTACCATCCTTCTGTACCGCGTGCATACTCCGATGTGAAAGATCTCCAATTTGTTGTCTCATCAGGGCTGTTCCTGCGAAATCTTCACCGCTGGTCGGCTCACGCAATGGTCTTCCTTGCCTTTGCACACATGTTTCGGGTCTTTTACCGCGGAGCATACCGCACCCCCCGAGAGTTCAACTGGGTGGTCGGCGTCGTCCTTCTCCTGGTCACGCTTCTGCTTAGCTACACAGGCTATTTGTTGCCCTGGGATCAACTCGCCTTTTGGGCAATCACCGTTGGAACCAACATCTCATCCGCAGTACCTCTCATCGGCGACAAGATTCGATTCCTGTTATTGGGCGGTCATCTTGTGAATGCCAATGCCTTACTCCGCTTTTATGTGCTGCACTGCGTGATCTTGCCTCTTACTGCAGTTCTCTTTCTGGCTGTTCATTTCTGGAGGATTCGCAAGGACGGCGGGCTCTACGTCCGGGAGACCGAACCAGGGGTAACAGGAGCGGATAAGCAACTATCGAACCAGGAGCAAGGATCGCGATGACGCCCCCAAAAGACTATTCGGCTGAAGTCAACTCGAATATGCGAGTTTCCCAACGGCGCGTTCTTTTCGTAACGAGACGCACCTCTCCCCAGGTAAAGGTGTACGACGAGGAGAAAGTGCAGACCTCTCCAGAGGTTCTGATCCGAGCCCTGCTCGCAGTCGAGTGCTTGATCATCGCCCTAGTATTAATGTCACTGTTCTTCAACGCACCGCTCGAAGGAGTCGCCAATCCTACCAACACGCCAAATCCAGCCAAAGCTCCGTGGTACTTTCTCGGACTACAAGAGATTTTGCATTATTTTCCACCTGTTGTCGCTGGAGTGCTTATTCCTGGCTTGCTAGTGACAGCCCTTATCATCATTCCTTATTTCGACATCAATATCGAGGCGGATGGCCTTTTCCTGAAGAACCGCAAGCGACGTATGATGCTTTCGATGATTGTCGCCGGTTCATTCTCGCTATTTTTTCTCTTCTTCAAGGTATATGTGGCGTTGGTGCCAACGGTCATCATGACAGCGCTCGTCCTGCTTGCGGCCTTCAGTTCTCCACTGTCCTCGAGCCGCTTTCGACGATATCTCGCATTAAGACCCATTTTCTGGTGGATCATGACTTGGTTTCTGTTTGAACTTATCGTTCTCACTGCGGTGGGCACCTTCTTTCGCGGCCCTGGCTGGTCCTGGGTCTGGCCATGGAGGAGCTAAATGCAAACCAACAATAAAAGTTCTTTCTCCTCACTCAAGACATTTCTCTGCGATCCATTTCGCATGTTTGGCGTCGTCAGTGTACTCTTGCTCTTGCTGTTGACCGTGGCTCCAGCAAAGGATTATTTCAGCCAGTGGCGGAGCTACCAGCGACAGTATCTCAACCTCATCCGCAATCGCAGCAATGCTGTCACGTTGCTTCGGCACTTTCAAGGAGGCATCCAGCAGATTTGGATCCCTCAATTGGGCGTGATCGATCGTTGCCAGACCTGTCATGTCGGCGTAACCGAGTCCAGTCTGTCGGATGTTAAGGAACAACCGTTCCGCGCTCATCCACCCATTCCGCACAAGCTTACCGAGTTCGGGTGTGTGGTATGCCATCGTGGCCAAGGTGCAGCGACCACCGTCTCGGAGGCGCACCATAGCAAAATGGCCGGCGAAGAGCCCATCCTTCCCATGCGCTACATTGAAGCCTCCTGCGGTCAGTGCCACCACGAGCCACTCGAGGGAACGCCCAAACTCAACCGAGGCCGTCTGCTGCTTGCCCGCTATGGATGCGTCAACTGCCATGCCATCAATCTCCCCGATGGCAGCACAATACAAGCCACCGACAATCCTCCACCGTTGACTCACATCGCCGATAAAACCACCCGGGAGTGGATTTACGCCTGGCTCAAGGATCCAACGAGTTATTCCGCATCATCCACCATGCCAAACTTCCTGTTCAGCGACGCCGACGCAAGTGACATCTCAGCGTTTTTGATTGCGAACAGTACATCACAGCCGGGTGATTCGATGGCCTATCCAGCGACGGCAAGTGGATCTGCTTCCGATTCATCGGCGGGTGCCGTTCTCTACGGCGAATCCTTCTGCGCATCCTGCCACGCAACCCAGAATGCGGCCGGCAATCTGGTTGGTGGAGATCTCGGGCCTGAGCTGACCAACGTCGGGACCAAAGTCAAGCCCGGTTGGCTTATGGCTTGGCTAAAGGATCCTCACACCTACGATCCGACGACAAAGATGCCGCAGTATCGGTGGACCGAACAGCAACTCCAAACGCTGACGGCCTATGTTGCCAGCAAAACAGATCCGGACTTTGTTGCCAATGTTCACCTGCAGCCTGCAACCCAGGCACAGATCGCACATGGTAAAAAGCTAGTCATCGAGTATGGTTGCGCCTCATGCCATGAAATCACAGGCATTCCGAAACCAGACAACTTTGCGCCCGACCTTAGCAGAGTCGGCAGCAAGCCCTTGGTTCAGCTTATCTTTTTGCCAGGGATGGAGCAGAGCCTGCCTGCCTATCTCGCAGAGAAGATCAGACGGCCACGCGCCTTTGGGCCCTCGCTTCATATGCCCAAGTACAGCTTTACTTCCAGTCAGATCGAGGACTTGACCACTGCGCTGCTCTCCTTCACGAACCGTAGTTTCACACTCCCCCCAAACCTGCAGATCCCTGCGGTCCAGGATACAAACTACCGTCCAGCAGGCCATGCAGGTCAGTTGATGGCTAACATTAACTGCCTCAGTTGCCATCGCATTAACGGCAACGGAGGCACGATGGCCCCCGATCTTAGCTGGGAGGGATCGTCGGTTCAAAAGCCGTGGCTTGACGCCTTCCTCAAGAATCCCAACACTTTGCGCCCGACCCTGATTCGGAGGATGCCCAAATTCAATCTTACGGATTCGGAGCGCACTGTGTTGACCAACTACATCATGACCGTCTACCAGACGCCTGCATTCGAGCGTGACGAAATGCCCCTGAGCGGGTACTCGCCGGACCTTGTCGAAAAAGGCCGTCAACTATTTTATTCCAAGTACGCCTGCCAGTCCTGCCACATGGTCAATCCCAACCAGGACAAAGGTTACATCGGTCCCACCCTGACAACAGTTGGTGCTCGCCTCAACGCCGCGTGGATCTTCCACTACCTCAAAGATCCACAGGCAATGCGACCCGAAACTATTGAGCCCAATCAACACATGAGCGACGAGGACGCTCGTGCATTAACGGCATTCCTTATGGCACAAAAAACTATCTCCGGGCAGGGGGCAAAGTAATGAAAAGGAGCTCATTGATCTTTGCAATGCTTCTGTCTGCTGCGGTCTCAGGCTGTGATCACAAAAAGGCACTGCCACCCTCGCTAACGGCAAAAGCCACTGGCGCCGCTCTCGTAGTGGTTAGTGGAGATAAGCAATTGGGATCTCCCGGGTCCCAACTTCCCCAACCTCTCATCTTGCAGGTCAATGACGACCAGGGAAATGCCATCACTGGAGCCAAAGTGCAACTAACCGGACCTCCCGGCGTCGATTTCACACCGCAGCAGATTCTCACCGACGACAATGGACAAGCAACGTTCAAAGTAGTTCTGGCTGGAATCGATGGGCGGTACGAGCTCACGGCATCTTCTCAGGACGCTCACGGTAAACCATTGACCGTCATGATTCCGGAGTATGCTGCAGGCTACCAACAGGAGGTGGGCTACGAGATCAATGAGAAATACTGCTCGCGTTGCCACAATCCGGATTCGACATCCGAGCAGGTCTCCAATTACGACAATCTTGCCGTGAAGCCTCACCGTTTTTCCGATGGGACGATCTATAACAACCTTTCAGAGACTGATTTAACGACAATCATCTCTCACGGAGGAGTTGCGATGAATCGATCAGCCCTGATGCCACCTTACGGGTGGACGCTCAACAAGGCGGAGATTCAGGGGGTGATTGCCTACATCCGGCTGGTCTCTGATCCACCTTATGTTGCTCCAGGAGTTGTGTATCAGAAGCCTTGAGATAGCGTAGCTCGTAATTTCACTGGTCAAGGAGGCGTGCGAAGCATACGCTCCTCGCCTCCAGATTAAGGCACAGCCAGCAATTGCTGCGACTGACAACTTTTCATCCTGGTGAACGGCGCAACCGGCACGGTTGGCAAGGTTGTGCTCAATTGATTGCTGCAAGCAAGGAGGATATATGAAATTTTCACCTTTAGGGGCCAATACCGTACTATCGGTGGCAACGCTTTCGTTCCTAATCTCTGCATTCCCCAAGGATGCGATGGCCGTACCCAGTTATGCCCGTCAAACGGGGCTGCCGTGCAGCGGCTGTCACTATGACCCGCCGGAGTTGAATCCCGCTGGACGGCTTTTCAAGCTACTGGCCTACGTGCAGCGGTCGAGCCTTCTTGGCAGCATAACGGCAAACAGCGGCCCGAAGAGTGCCGGCCTGGATCTGCTCCAGGCGCTCCCTCTAGCGGTGATGTTAGAGACCTCCTACACCTCACTGAAAAGCCCAGAGCCAGCTACTCAAAATGGTAACTTCGAGTTCCCTCAGGATATCTCCCTGTTCCTCTCCGGGGCCTGGACGAGTAACATCGGCAGCTTTCTTCAGGTTACATACGACACCCAAGAGGATCACTTCGGTATGGACAATACCGACATCCGGTATGCAAAGGAGACGAAGCTGGATGGTAAGGACCTTGTTTACGGACTCGACTTCAATAACAATCCGACGGTAGAGGACCTTTGGAACGATACGCCGGCATGGGGCTTCCCATGGATTCAAAGCGACTTTGCGCCGACGCCAGCCGCTGTCCCCATCATCGATGGCCCTCTGGCACAAGATGTTGCTGGGTTCGGTGGCTACACCATGTGGAATCGCCATGTATATCTGGATGTGGCCGCCTACACGTCAGAGCACCTTGGCGCTCAGCAACCGAACTCCGGAAATGGCTTCTCATACAATATCCGTAACGCCGCCCCCTACTGGCGCCTCGCCTATCAGGGTCATACAACCACGATGCAGTATGAAGTCGGCACCTACGGCATGCACATGCACAGCAGCCCCAATACAATCCTTGGCCTCAAGGATGATTACACCGATTATGCTTTTGACACTCAGATTGACCAATCACTGTTTCGCACAGATGTTCTCTCCTTTCGTGGCAATTTCATCCGCGAGAACTCTGACTTGCTGGCCAGCGTCAGCCAGGGACTGGCTTCTCAGGGTGGGAACCATTTGAACACCGGAACGGTCAACGCCGAATATCATATTGGGAACAAATATACTGGCACATTCCAGTGGTTTGAGACAAACGGCACAACAGATCCTCTACGTTATGCCCCTGC
>DAHWOF010000227.1 GCA_027335345.1 Granulicella sp.
GCCACCGGCCAGCGGAACCTGACAGCGGCTAGCCAACGCGAGCAGGCCGTCCAGAAAGCCATCCAGCCAGCGCGCGTCTTTGGCCGCCGAGCGAGGCAGCGCGAGCGAAAGGAAGGCGGCCAGCGGTTTGGCTCCCATTGCGGCCAGATCGCTGAGCCCGCGCGCGAGGGTGCGGTGCCCGACGGAGGCGGCGCCGTGCCAGTCCCGGCGAAAATGCCGACCCTCCAGACAGAAGTCGGTGGTGACCAGAATCTCCGGGGTTCTGCGGCTGTCTCCGGGCGGGGGCGTTCTGAGGATGGCGCAGTCGTCACCGATGCCGAGGGCGATCTGCCGCCACGGGGAGGCGGCGGCGAGGGGATGTTGGCCGGCTCGTTCCCCGAGGCGCTGCTGAGTGCTCCCTTGGATGCGCTGCTGGATGGGCTGCTGGATGCGCTGCTGGATGCGCTCGATGATCCTGCGCTCGCCCAGAGGGCTGGCTGGTGGTTGGCTGGTGCGGAGATGGGACGGGTAAGGCACAGATTGCAGAGTACAACTTCCGCCGGGAAACCTGCAGGCTGCGCCAGGCGGCAGTACGCCGCAGGGGAGGAGCAGCCCAGCGCCTGCCATTGCCCATGCAGACGAACGAAGCGGTAGCATAGCCCGTGAGCCTGCCGAGAGGCCGAACCGGATTCAAACCCTTCGCGAGCCCGGAAAATCGGCCGAAATTCGGACCGGAATCCGGGAATGACCGGAATCGGGGTTGCCTTTGGAGGTTTAGCCCCTTAAGATAGGAGGGTCGTCGGGTGCAGGTGCAGAGGCCAACCATGGTCCGCGTCTCCGGCGTCCACCAGAAATGCGACTCAGCGTGGTTTGGGACACAGACGAACGCTTAAGCCGCTGAGACGATCGTTCAGTGGATTGCTGAAGACAGAGCGGGCGCTCAAGCCGCGTCTGCTTGTAAGGGAACCGGTTCTCAACAGGGGAGAGGCTTTGCGGAAGCGATTTGTTGTCTATGTGACGCAGGGAGAGGATGGCGCGGTGGATCGCGTCGGAATCCCCATGCGTTACGTCTACATGTTTGTTGCGGCGGCGGTGGTAGGAGTGTTCTCCATTGCGGGGATGGCAGGATCCTACACACGGATGCTGGTCAAAGCGGAGTCCGTCAACCGCATGCGCGATGAACTTGCGATGACCCGCCAGGACTATGCCGGGCTGGAGAAAAAGACCCATGAAAAAGAGGTGCAGGAGGCCAGTCTGGGCTCCCTGGCCTTTGAGGTTTCGGCTATCTACGGGCTCACGACGGGAGAGCTGAATCGTATTCACGGGTACCGCTCTCACCGGCCGGCGGCGCTGGAGGCGGCCAAAGCGCCCCTGAAGGATGACTCCAGCTTCAACGACGCCAGCTACTACAAGTCACTGGATACGTTCTACGCCCTCAAGGCCACGGCCAGCGAGGGCCTTTCACTCCAGCCCTTCAATCAGAGTCTCGGAGTGCGCAGCGAGCTGAGCAGCTTTGCCGCCATGGAGGATGTAGCCGTGGGCGGCAACGTGCCGGATATGTGGCCGATCATGGGCCCCATCACTAGCGGCTTTGGAGAACGCGAAGATCCCATCCTGGGCAACGGCGAGGGTGAGTTTCACAAGGGCGTGGATATCGGCGGAGCCGATGGGATGCCGGTGCATGCGCCGGCCGATGGGCGGGTGACCAAGGCTTCCATGGCTGAAGGCTATGGCCGGGAGATCGAGATCGACCACGGCAATGGAATTGTCACTCTCTATGGGCACCTGAGCGGCTACAACGTGGTGGTCGGCGAGTCGGTGGTTAAGGGTCAGGTCATCGGCTACGTGGGACACAGCGGCCGCGCGACGGGGTCGCATCTGCACTATGAGGTTATGGTGCGGGGGGTTCCAGTCAATCCCCACCACTACCTGCGCACCACCATGGCGCAACTCGGAGGCGCTGCGGCCCTGCGCTAGAGCAGAAAAGGCGAGCCGCACCAAAACATTAAATCCTGCGCAGCCAACCACCGACCACGCCTGGCGGATGTTGTAACAGCAACAAGAAATGCGCAGTGGATGGGATGGCTTCTTACATCGTTTTTGGGTGGATGGCGATGGCCTCTTGCTTTGTGGAGGAACCTCCCAGAGCGGGCTTTCGGTGGGTTGGTTTCACTCCGGCGGGTGAGCCTTTCGTGGAGCGCGACTTTTTCGGAGGCGCCATAAACGTTGAGGCGCTGGATGGTGCCCATACGCAAGTGGCTCTCACCGGGACGCCGTCCTTCAAAGAACTCCGGGAGCCATCTCGTGGCCGGCGCTGTTCGGACCCTCGTCTGGCGAACGCGTCTTTCTTTTGAAATGCACTGGCGGGACAATCCCGGAGCCGCCGGCAATGCGGAACAGGCTCGGAGAGAGCGAAGGGAAGCACGATTGAACTGTCGGGTCTTTTATCACGATAAATGTTTTGATGGCGCGTGTTCGGCGGCGCTGTTCACGCGCTTTCACCGAGAGTGTATCGGGACGGTGGAGAGGTTTGACTATCGCGGGTTGGTGCACCGTGCCGGACTCCTCTTTGAGGAGAGCTGGTTTGATCCCCGCGGAGAGAATGCCATCGTGGACTTCAAGTACTCGTCCTCGCCGCTTCTCACCTGGTGGTTCGATCATCATCTTTCGGCATTCATGACCGTCAAGGATGAGGAGACGTTCCGGCGCGGGCAGGCGGATGGATCAAGAGCGATGCGGCAGTTCTTCGATCCGACGTATACCAGTTGCACCAGCCTGATTGCCCAGGTTGCCGGCGCCCGTTTTGGGATGGACATCGCTCCGCTCCAGGAGCTGATCTACTGGGCTGATCTTATCGACGGAGCCCGGTATGAGAGCGCCACCTCCGCGGTGGAGATGGCGGAGCCGGCGATGAAGCTCACCCTGGTGATCGAGAGCGCTCCCGATGAAGGGGGTGAGTCGATCTCCAAGAAGTTCATTCCGCTTTTAGCCGCGATGCCGCTCCGGCAGGTACTGGAGCAGCCCTTTGTGCAAAGTATGCTGAGACCGCTTCTGGAGAAGCATTGGGCGTCGCTGGAGCTGATTCGTTCCCGCGCCGTGTGCCAACGCGGCGTGATCTGCTTCGATATCGCCGATCAGCCCGCCGAGGGATACAACAAATTCATCCCGTACTATCTTTTCCCGGAGGGTACCTATAACGTGGGGCTGTCCAAGTCCAGCTTCCGCACCAAGGTGAGCGTGGGCACCAGCCCCTGGACCACCCAGCCAGCCGATGCCCTGGCCAATATCGCAGCCATCTGCGAGCGCTACGGAGGCGGCGGACACGCGCGCGTAGGCGCGATCAGCTTCGCGGTAGACCAGGAAGAGGCGGCTCGTGCGGCCGCCCGGGAGATCGTGGCGGAGCTGCAAGCCAGATCCTGAAGCATCTTTCCGAAGCGGCGTCCGGTGGCGCCTGCACGGAGGCATCCTCAGCGCAGATGCAGCCTGCTGATGTCGTTGAAGAGCACGAAGAAGGTGAACAGGATGATGCAGACGAAGGCCACCTGGTAGACGACCTCCTTGAACTGCTGATTGACGTCGCGCCGCATGATGCTCTCCACGATCAGGAAGAAGATCATGCCGCCGTCCAGCAGAGGGAAGGGCAGCAGGTTCAGAATCCCCAGATTGAGTGAGATGACGCTGACCAGGTTGAGCAGCGGCCAGATGCCCATCTGGGTGGCGATGTCAATCTGCTGCGCGATGCCCACCGGCCCCATCATCTGATTCACCGCGACGTGGCGGGTAAACAGGCCCTTGATCACCCGGAGGATGAGCATGGAGCCGTCGCGATTGTCCTGCAGAGACTGGCGGAGGGCCGCGGCGATGGGCAGGCGCTCGATGTCCGCCCGAGGCGGACGGTAGGTGAAGCCGAGGCGATACTCTTCGCCTACATCGGGAGTGGCCATCTTCTCCGGGGTGGCCAGCAGCATCATGGGATGGCCGTTGCGCAGAATGCCCAGCCGGTCGGTAGCGCCTTTGTTGTCCTTCAGGAAGGCCAGCAGAGCATAGACCGAGTGAGGATGCAGATTGTCGATGCTGACCAACTCGTCGCCGGGCTCAAGACCGGCGCGGGAAGCGGGCGAGCCGGCGGCGACGCTGAGCACCTGGATCGGTCCGGGATCCATCTGGGGGATCAGCCCCTCGTCCATC
The DNA here is from genome assembly GCA_027335345.1 of Granulicella sp. Classification (GTDB taxonomy): domain Bacteria; phylum Acidobacteriota; class Terriglobia; order Terriglobales; family Acidobacteriaceae; genus Granulicella. The sequence goes on from DAHWOF010000227.1 coordinate 4,168, forward strand.
ATGTCGCTGGCGTCAAACTCGGTATTCGGCGGAACCGATACGGTGAAGGTGCTGGAGTGGCTTTCTCCGTCATGCACAAAGGTGATTGGGAGTGGGCGGTTGAGGTTCAACACGGACTCGTCGTAGATCTGCTCCCAGGTCGGGTTCGCGATGCGGTTGAAGCGGGTGATGGTGTCGCCGGCCGTGAGGCCGTCGCGTGCCGCCTGCGTTCCGCGAGGAACGTAGTCTACCGTCGCCGGTCCGTTCAGATAGTGATCGACCTCATGGTGATAGTGAGCCACGATGAAGAGCAGGAGGAAGGAAAGAAGAAAGTTCGAGGCCGGGCCGGCGATGGCGATCAGCACGCGTTGCCAGCGCGGTTTGGAGGTCAGATCGTCGGGCTTGGGTGAGGCTCCCAGGGCAGCCTCTTCCTCGCGATTCCGCTCGTCGCTTGGCAGCACCGAGCCGTCTCCGGCCAGTTCGCCGGCCATCTTGACGTAGCCGCCCAGAGGAATCAGGGAGATTCGGTAGTCGGTCTCGCCGTAGCGAAAGCCAACGATGCGGTTTCCGAAACCGATCGAGAAGGTCTCAATGCGGACGCCGCAAAGCTTGGCGACCACAAAGTGGCCAAGCTCATGAATAAGAACCAGAAGGCCCAGAACGATAGCGAATTCAACAGCGACGATAACGATATGCATGAGTGTCAGGAGCGAACGGCCACAAGGAGGAAGGAGGAGATCTGCCGCAGAGCTATTATCTGGATGGCAGTATACGGGATACCGCAACGGCCTCTCTCGCCTGCTCACGGGCCGCGAGATCCGCGGCCAGAACCTCAGTGATCGAAGCCGGGGATCCGGAGGGGGTGAGCGTCAGCACATACTCGAGTGTACGCGCTATGCCATTAAAGGAGAGTTCCCCCTGCAGGAATGCGTTAACGGCGATCTCATCGGCGGCGTTGAGCGCGATGCAGTGATTCTGTGAGGCCGCTGCCGCCTCGTAGGCCAGGCGCAGGCATGGAAAGCGGAGCGGGTCCGGGGGTTGGAAGTCGAGCCGGGACAGAGAAGCCATGTCAAAGCTGAGGTCGCTGGCGACGCGCTCCGGCCAGGAGAGGGCGTAGAGGATGGGTAAACGCATGTCCGTCACCGAGATCTGCGCCAGAATGCTGCCGTCAATGTACTCCACCAACGAATGAATGGTGGATTGAGGGTGGATGCAGACTTTGACCTGAGCGGGAGGAAGCCGGAAGAGACGGCAGGCCTCAATGACCTCCAGTCCCTTGTTCAGCATGGTTGCGGAGTCGATGGTGATGCGCCGACCCATCACCCAGGTGGGATGCTTGAGGGCCTGAGCCGGGGTGATATGGTAGAACTCCTCCAAGGACGTATTGCGGAAGGGACCGCCGGAGGCGGTCAGCCAGATTCGTTTCACCTCCGCCGGAGCTCCGGCGCGGAGACACTGATGGACGGCATTATGCTCGGAGTCGATCGGCAGCAGGTCTACGTCGTGCTCGCGGGCGGCGGCTAGGATAAGATCGCCTGCGGCGACCAGGCACTCCTTGTTGGCTAGGCCAACGGTCTTGTCGCACAGAACCGCCGCGTAGGTAGCCTCCAAACCAGCGACGCCGACGATGGCAGCCACCACGAAGTCGACCTCCGGCAGCGTGGCCACGCGCACGGCTCCGGCGCTGCCGTACACAACCTCGATAGAGGTGAGGTCTGCCTGGGTGAGGAGCGCAGAGAGTTGGCCGGCCAGGGCCTCGCTGGCGACCGAAACCACCTGCGGGCGCCAGCGCCGGCACTGCTCCAGGAGAATCTCCAGATTCGAGCCGGCCGCCAAGGCGACCGGTAGAAAACGGTCGGGGTAGGAGGCGCAGATATCTAAAGTGCTGCGGCCGATGGAGCCGGTCGAGCCGAGGACGGCGATCTTCTTCACAGCCTATATTTTACTTGGGATGGAAGAGGAATGGCGCGAGCCGGACGGAATGGATCTCGGGAAGGCAAATGGCTCGGGTCGGGAGAGAAAAGAGGGGCTCTTTGGAATGGAAGGGCCAGGGCTGGCGCAAGAGGTTAACGCGGACCGCAAGAACATCATCCATCCGGCTACAGAATGGCAGAAGGCTGGCCAGGCCAGGCGCGTATCACTGACGGAGAGCGCTGCCGGCAAAGAAACTGAGCGTTTCGCATCGATCGAGCTGTTTCGGAGGCTGGGCGATGGCCGGATGCCCGGTTAAGCGAAAATGGAGGAAAAGAACAACATTGGGGCGGCAGACGTTGACGTTTTCAACCCTTCAAGGGGCTCTATGAACAGCAAAGAAACAGCGCAACTGATTGAGGCGATCTCCAGCAACTGGCAGACGGAGATGTATGGCTATCACACTTACTTCGGGATGGCGGAGCAGGAGATGGATCCACAGCGGCGGAAAACGCTGCGCAACCTGGCCCTGGCGGAGAAGCACCATGCGGATCTGTGGGCTGGGCGGCTTATCGCGCTGGGCGCGCCAGTTCCCGAGTACACCGGGCCGGAGAAGGGAGAAGCGGATTCGCTGGCCACCCGCGTCGGTGGTCCGGATCTGGCCCTGCGCCGTCTGGAACTGGATGAAAGCCGCGACATCGCCCGCTACGGAAAGCAGATTCGAGAGTTTGGCGATCCGGAGACTATCGCGATCCTCAAGGAGGTGATCTCCGATGAGTCCGACCATTACCTTACCCTGGGCGGGCTGATTCGGCACCATCTTTCGCCGGAGGCGCTGGGAGAGGAACAAGCCCAGCAGGCGCTGGATGAACTGATCGCCCAGCGAGAGGCCGGGCAACCCAAAGCGGCCAGTTGGATTGGAGATGCGATCTATGGGGTGAACGACGGACTGGGCGCGATCTTCGGGATCGTCTCAGGCGTCTCCGGCGCTACGCTGGGCAACAGTCGGTTTGTGTTGATTGCGGGTCTGGCGGGCATGGTCGCCAGCGCTCTCTCCATGGGCTCAGGCGCCTACCTGGCCGCCAAGAGCGAGCGCGAGATCTATGAGGCCGAGTATGCCCGCGAGCGCGATGCTGTGGAGAACAATGAGGCCGAGGCCAGGGAACTGCTCTCGCTCACCTTTCAGGTGCGCGGGCTCTCCGCGGAAGATGCGGACCACTTTGTAGGACACATCGCGGAGAAGAAGGAGCGGCTGGTGGAGGCGCTGGCCAGGGAGCGGCTGCATATGAGCGAGGAAGGCTTAAGCAAGCCGTGGGTCTCGGCGGCTTCGGGGGCTCTTTCCACGGCGATCGGGGCGCTGATCCCCGTGATCCCGTTCTTCTTCCTGGCCGGAATCCCAGCCATTATCGTGGCGGCTATCGTCTCTCTGGCCGCTCACTTCGCGGTGGGCGCGGCCAAGTCGCTCATCACCATCCGCTCTTGGTGGAGCAGCGGTCTGGAGATGACCTTCGTGGGCCTGGTGGAGGGCGTGGTCACGTATCTGGTGGGCATTGGCATTGGGAGATTTGCATAGAACTCTGGTGCTGCCGGCCCGCCGCCTGGCAGCTCGCTCCGGAATTCTCCTGCTTGCCTCTGTCCGTTACTTCTCAGTTGGCCGGGTGCTGGTGAACAGGCCGTAGCGCTTGAGCATCACCAGCCACAGGACAACGCCGCCCACAAAGATTCCCAGGAACAGGGGAAAGACCGCCCACTGGGTCTTCACCGCAAACTGGTCGGGGTGAAAGTACGGCTTCAGGTAAGCATCGCGCAGATTGTCGCGCATGATGGACATGCACAGGATCACCACCGCCGTGATGCCCGTGACGCCAAAGGCGGCCATGCGAATGTTCTGCTTGCGCAAGGCATCTGACATCAGGAAGATGGCTGCCAGGGCGCCCAGCACGCCAATGCCGAACATCGCCGTGGCGACGGGGTTGTCCCCCATGAAGATCATGCGCAGGTCGCGGGGCAGGCTGATGAGGAACCAGATGCCCACCAGAAATTGGGCCATGGTGGCGTACTGAAAGGCCTTGCCTCCGAACTGAAAGATATACTCGGCGTACTCCCGGTCATGCTTCCATCGCGCCAGCGCCAGCAGCACCAGCAGCAGGCCGCCCACGGCGACCGCAGCGGTCATGAAGTGGAGATAGCGCGGGATCAGCGTGGGGTCGGCCAGATTCAGACTCCACCCCGAGGGAGCGGCAAAGTACTTGGCGGCCCAGCGAGCCGGCGTCTGCATCAGGGTGAAGTTGTTGGTGTAGATGAAGCCGATCAGCATCACCAGCGCCAGGCTGATGAACAGCACCACGCCCGCGGCTCTCGGACGCCGCTTGCCGTTGTAGGCCACATAGTAGAAGCCATAGTAGGCGGCCACCAGCAACGCCAGCACCAGAAACCAGGGCCAGGCGATCAGGATGGTCGAGGTGTAGAAGTACTGACCGTAGATCACCTGCACAAAGAGCAGCGGAGCGATGCCCAAGGTGATCGTGGCGGCCAGCAACGTGGGAACTTTTTTGGCGACATCCAGAAAGATGCGGCCGCGCATCGGGTTGCCCTTGGAGGTGAGGCGCGCCAGCAGCGCCAGAGCGGCCCCGCCCAGCATCAGGTTCATGGCCAGGATGTGCAGGTAAAAGGTGACGACGAGCAGAAGTTTCAAGACCCAATAGGGCGCCGGAAGCGGATTGGGGTCGACGGTTGGAATTGTGGGCATCACGCTGGGGCTGATCATCTCAGTTGCCTCCTTGGGTTGCGGAGCTGGATGCGGCGCCGGACTTGCCCGCAGGGCGCTGTGAGTTGACCCAATGGACCAGCGAGGCGCGCTGGGTCCGGTTGAGCTTGATGTCGGGCATCAGGGGAAAGAGGCCGGGCAGGTTCTTCAGCGAGTCCGCGGCAACCTGCGGGTTGGGGTCCAGACCGGTGAACAGAGGATCGTCAGGCCGGTCCTGGTGACACATCGAGCAGTGGTTCTCAAACATCAACTTGCCGTTGCTGAAGGTGGCAGGGTTGGGAAGAATCGTCTGTAGGGAGTTCAAGTAGGCGGCCAAAGCTCCGCGCTCGGCGTCGGTGCCCGCGAAGGGGGGCATCACTCCGTTGTGCATCAGCGAGATGCCGGTCAGCATCGCGCTTACCGTGGCCGGATCCCACTGCCGCTGCTCAATAAGCTGATGCATGCCGCGATAGGCATTGGGGGTGTGGCAGGACTGGCACTCGACGCGGAAGATCTCGCGGCCAACCTCCACCCGGTTGCCGGGCGTGATGGTGCGTTGGTGGATCCAGTGGGCCGCATGCAGCACGCCGACGTTGGTCACGTTATCCACCGTGAAGCCGCCGTCGCCGGGCATGTCGTAGACGTAGAGCGAGTTGTCGTAGAGGTAGTTCTCGATGACGAAGGGCTTGCGCACGTCTTCGCGGACAAACTCAAAAGAGTCCATCGCGCCCAGCGCCACCAGAGCCACCACCAGGGCGAAGACCAAGTGCAGTCGGCGGGGAGTGAAAACCGCCAGCAGCATCAGCACAAAGGTGATCGCCAGCAGGATCCAGGCCAGCGAGGCGAAATGCGTGGCTGTAGGCATGGGGCCACGCGCGCTGAGAAAGAGCGTGGCCGGGATCTCATGGATGTACCACCAGCCCAGCGGCACAAGAGCGATCAGCGACGGAACGGTCCACCACGCCCCCCAGCGCACGATGCGCGCCTTCAGCTCAGCATCCTTCTGCACACTGGCGGTGATCAGAGCGTAGATGCCAGCCAGGGCCAGGCAGATGGCGGTGCGGAAGAAGACGGAAGGCAGATAGGTGGGATTGAAGAAGCCGATCCAGAACTTGTGAACGTCGACCCAGTTCCCCGGCGTCAGCATGAAGGTGATGATGCCGTTGATGACCACCAGGCTGGCATAGCCGGCGATGAAGTAGATCCATCCGTACCACTCGTGGAGCTTGGGGGGAAGCTTGTCCCAGCCGTACAGGTAGAGGAGAGCTGAGGAGATCTCGATGAAGAAGGCGACCCACTCGATAGCCCATCCCCACACAAAGATATGGATCAGGTCACTGGTGGCGCTGGGTGCGATCAGGCCGATGGTGAACCAGATGCCAACTCCGCTGACGGCTCCAAAGACGACCGTGAGCAGGACGAAGAACTTGGTGTGGATCTTCAGCCAGTTCAGCAGCGCCAGGTCATTGGTTCGGCGGGCCTTGCGCTCGGTGAGGACCAGAAACAGGCCTCCGCCCACGGCGAAGTGGGAGACGAAGACATGCAGACCGGCGACCAGCGCGATGAGTAGACCGGAACCAAAGAGTACGTCCCAGACAGGATAGTTCATGGTGCTTCCTCTCAGCGAAGTGCGGGTTGTTGGCGAAGAGTTGGTTTCCGCGGCCGAGTTGCGCTCCCTGGACGCGGCGCCTCTGCAGCATCAAAGTCTACTTTGTTCCAAAGGTTGCGTCTTCCTCCTAAGCATATTCCTTCCAACGCTCCTGGAGTGAGAATCTCGAATCCTCCCCGAGCCGTCCAATTGCAAATTCTTATTCCAGATAAGCGCGTCCTTTTGGACGGGCCTCGCCAGGGAGGAAACCTCGACACCAGTGAGCCACAAACTCCTGCAGGGGAGAGTTGGCCATGTCGGTCCCATCTTCCCCTTCCGGCGAAGTAGCGTGGGCGGGGGAGATATAAGAGCAAACCATCTATCTTCGGCTCAGATGGGGGCTTCGGTTCGGTTTAGAACCAAGGCGTGGCCGAGGATCAACAGGCGCAGAAGCTGATTGAGGCGCTCTCCAGGTTCTTCTGGAGGGCGCCAGCCGGGGTCACGCTTGGCGCGGAGAGGATGGTGTGTTTGGGATCTCCCGCCGTACTTGCCGCGCCGTATCTGCTGGATGCTGGCGCCTGCGGAGACGTTCACCTGCGCTGACGATCGACCTCCGCCACTGAACGCAGGGCCCCCGCCGGGATTCCATCGGGAGATCGGTCTCATCCATGCTTTTGTCTCTTTGTCTGGTTCCTTTTTAGCGAAAAGAACTCACCCAAGCTGCGAACGCCTGCTCAGCAAGCAGGCGGAAGCCGCAACCGGGGCGGGGAGCCGAGTTTTTCATTCCTCTCCGTAATTGCCGGGGCAAAGAGGGGAGGGGAGCGAAACTGAGACTCTTCCCTTGCGGGTCAACAAACCACCGGCTGTGTTCCCCATCTGTGATCTCAGGATCAAATAGTGCATCTATTTCCAGTGCCAAGCTGCATCTTACCGGCTCGGCGCCGGTCCCCGACCCTCGCGACCTTTCGCCGTCTATGCCCCCGTTTTGGGGCGCGCTTTGCGCGCCACTGGAGTTTCTACATTTGCTCCACGCCGCCGCTGCTTGAGCAAATGTAGAAACTCCAGGGAGGAGCAGACATGCTCCTCATGACCAGCAGCACCCGCAGCGGAGGCGGCGGTCAGGGCCGCGCGTCCTTCAGCGCGCCGCGTAGCGGTCGGAGCGCAGCGCAGAGCCTTGACGGACGACGTAGCGGAGGGTACTCGACCGCCGATGCCCGGCCCTGCATTTTCAACACGTTCACGCACAGCAACCGCCACGTTTACGCCGAACCATCACTGAAGGCCAAGTTCTTCTCTTAGCCGCTGATTCCACAGATGTTCACCCACAGCAACC
>DAHWOF010000229.1 GCA_027335345.1 Granulicella sp.
TCAACTTCTTTGGCGCCCCGGGCCCAAGCGACTTCGATCAGTGGACCTACGACTACAACGACGTGCTTACAAAGACCTTGAGCAAGCAGAACATCAAGATGGGTGGCGAGCTCACACGGCTCTACTATCTGAACAATCCTACCTATGCGGCGCGGCCCAGCTTTACATTCGAAAACATCTGGGACTTCGCCAACGATGCTCCCTACTTTGAGAGTGGGCAATTCAATTCCACCACCGGCGTTCCTTTCGCCAACCGGCAGGACGACCGTATCGACATGTATGCCCTCTTCATTCAGGATGACTACAAGATTCTGCCCAATTTGACCGTCAACCTCGGGTTGCGTTGGTCAGACTTTGGCAGCATGGACTCCAAGGAAAACAATCTTGACGTCGTCGACTTCGGCACCGGAGCCAACACTCTCACCGATCTGAAGGTGCGTGTGGGCGGTCGTCTGTATACTCCACAAAAATCGAACTTCGGCCCCCAGATCGGTTTTGCCTGGCAGCCGAAGAGCTCTGAAAACAAAATGGTCGTGCGGGGCGGATTCGGCATCAACTACAACCAGAACGAAATCGCCATCCTGGCCAATGGCAGCGGTAACCCACCGAATGCGTTTCAGGCCAGTTTCACCTGCTCCTACCCATTTACCAACAATCCGACCTGCGCAAACACCGGAATTCTCTATGAAACCGCAACGAACGTAAAATCGCTGTTTGGGTTTGCTCCCAATCCGGCCACCGAGGGACACTTCGGGTCGAACAATCTACCGACAAATGGGTCGCCCGTCTTCCTCACTGCGTTCCAGTCTAATCCCAAAACGATCGCAACCTACCACTACTCTCTGGAGACGGAATACAAACTTCCGTACAACTCCGTCGCCACCATTGGCTATCTCGGCAACCAGATGCGGCATCTCTTCATCCAGTCCAATTTCAATGTCATTGCCATGGGCAATGGCATCCCAATCAATCCTGCAACCAACTTCGTCGACTTCTATGGCAACAACGGCCTGGGCAACTATAACGCCATGGTAGTCACCCTGGCCCACAACTTTGCCGACAACTTCAGCTTGCAGGGCCAATACACATGGGGTAAGTCCATGGATGAAGGCTCTGGCCCGTACTACGAAGATCCCTACCCCTACGACACGAAAGCTGCCTATGGCCGCTCGGACTACGACGTTCAAAATGCCTTCAAGGCGTTTGGAATGTGGCAGCCGGTGTTCTTCCATAGCAACGGTCTGCTCAAGAAAGTCCTGGGAGAATGGTCTGTCAGCGGAATCTGGAACTGGCATACCGGCTTCCCGTTCACACCGGTCTACAACACAACCATCGCTCCCTACTATCAGGGCGCCGGTTATGGCCAACTGCGTCCGGCTGAGTATCTGGGCGGAGCTGGAAACAAAACCAGCAACAGCGTATTCGAGGGAGAAAATGGAGCCCCGAATCCCAACTACGGTGGAAATGCCACCAAGTACTTCCTGGCGCCAACCTACGTTGCTGGACCAACCTTCCCCGACACCGCGCCCGTGCCAACTCCCGGCATCCATCGCAACAGCCTCACCGGGCCACACTATAACGACCTCGATGGCAGCCTGGTGAAGCAGTTTGGATTGCCCAAGAACAAGATCCTCGGAAGCGATGCGATCTTCGAGTTCCGGGCAGATGTTTACAACGTGTTCAACAAGATAAACGTCAACGGGGCTTCGATTGACACCCTCGTTGGCGCAGCCAATCCAGATGGCACGGTAGCCTCATACAACCCGCACTTTGGAGTCGCCACCGGGGCTCTGGGTAGCAGGACCATCCAGCTTCAGGCGAGGTTCAGCTTCTAGAACCCACTCGCTTGGTGGATCCCTTGAGAGGGTGCATAACTGCACCCTCTCTTCTTTTTAATCACTGCCTCGTTCGATACGTTTGCCTGCGTTGCCATGCCACGCGGCTCCTCGAACACCCAGTGCTAAAATCGGCATCGAAGAGAGCGGCAGTCAGCCTTCCCGCACCGGAGCCCCATGAGCCTTTCATTTCCTCTTCTCTTCTCCCTGCTGCTCCTGGGCCTCATGCCCGCCCGAGCCGCCCTCCGCGCCCAGCAACCTCAGGCCCTGACGTTGAGCGGGGCGACTATGCCCTGACCCATGATCCTTCTATCGCGCATCAGGGCGATACCTACTACGTCTTCGCCACCACATCGAACTCAGCCGAAGGCCAGTTGCCCATCCGCTGCTCACAGAATCTGCGCGCGTGGAAGCCCTGCGGTCACGTCTTCCAGCGGATTCCCGCCTGGATTCAGGCTGCCAGCCCGGAGACGAAAGCGCTATGGGCCCCGGACATCTCCTACTTTCACGGCGAGTATCATCTCTACTACGCCTTCTCCGTCTTCGGCAAGAACACCTCCGGCATCGCTCTGGCCACCAACATCACGCTCAACCCCAAGAGTCCAAAGTACCGCTGGAAAGATCAGGGACTGGTGCTCCGGTCGACCGAGGCGGACGACTTCAACGCCATCGACCCGAACATCGTCCTCGATGCCAACGGCGTTCCCTGGCTCAGCCTCGGCAGCTTCTGGAGCGGAATCAAGTTGCGCCGCGTCGATGCGGCTACGGGCAAGCTATCCGCCGCCGATAGCCGCCTGTACTCGCTCGCTGCACGGGCCGAACCATCTCAACCTGCCCCGGCGCGGCCCGGATTGCCTGCGGACTGGCAAGCCATCGAGGCGCCCTTTATCGTGCATCACGCCGGCCACTACTATCTCTTCGTATCGTTTGATTTATGCTGCCGCGGCGCCAACAGCACCTACCGTACCATGGTGGGCCGCGCTCTTCATGTCACCGGACCCTATGTGGATCGGAGCGGCCGGCCGATGCTGGAAGGAGGTGGAACTCAACTGCTCGGAGCCAACCAGCGCTGGGTAGGTCCGGGCGGCGCGTCCATTCTTCCGCAGCCGCAAGGCGATATCATCGTCTTCCACGCCTATGACGCAAGCACCGGCAAAACGGCGCTCCAGATCTCAACGCTCACCTGGCAGGGCGGATGGCCGCACGCCGCGCTGGGAACCAGCGGACACGCCGATGAGACAGCCCCGCCGCGCAGTCAGAATTGATGCGGGCTGATCAGGAGATTCTTCTCCGACAGGTGAAATCATAATCCTTCACCTGCCTTCGTCCGCCTCTGCGCAGCGTACTCCGTCGCATCGGCTGCTTCAGCGCGCTTCGGCATGCTCCTGGTTCGCGGCCGGCCCGCCCGCAATCTCACTCTGGGAGCCCACCGGATGGGCCTGGGCCGGAGACAGAATCACCTTGCGCTTGGCGCGAAGATAAGCGATCAGATCGTGGATCTGAGGAGGGGTAAGAACGCCTCCGAAGGCCGGCATCATCATGCCTCCGTCATGAATCTGGCGCCACATCTGTTGCTTGGTCAAGCGCTTGCGCACCAACTGCAGGTCCGGCCCCCGCCCCCCGCCAACCCCTGCCGGGCCATGGCAGTGCGCGCAGCCACGCTGCGCAAACAACTCTGCTCCGCGCCGCCTCGCCTTGGAACTGGCGGCCATCTGCGTGGGAGCACAGAGCATCAAAAAGCTGACCGCGGACCAGACCACGGTAACAACCTTGCTGGAGGAGATCGATATCCGCATGGTGGCCCTACTCTTGATCAGAGGCCATCGCAGTGACCCCTTCTCCACTCGTTGCTGTTGCCGGCGAGTTACCCGCAGGATGGCTCCGCGCCGGAGCCATCTCTTCCAGATTATGAACGTGCCAGAGGACGCTTTCCCGGGCGACATTCGGATGCTTCCGCAGATATTCCAACGCCAGAGTGCTCGCCGACGGATCTTCTTTCTCATCGGCGAAAGCTGCCTCCTGGACCTTGGACTTCGTCCTCATCCCCAGCCTTCGATAGAGAATCGCAAGATTGTAGTGCGCCGATAGGTCGTCGGGATCGATCGACTGCACAACCTCATACTCCGAACAGGCCAATTTGTACTTATGCTCCTGATAGTAAGAAAATCCCAGTTCTCGATGCGCGTCCAATGACTGTGGAAATTGGGCAATCACCTGCTTGAGATCCTCAATCGCATCATTCAGTTTGCCCTGGTTGCGCTGTACCAGCGCCAGATAATAAAGAGCCCGGGCATTCCCCTTCGACAAAGCGAGAGATCTCTCCAGGTAAGGCTCCGCCTGGTTGTACTTCTCCCACTGAATCAGGGTGATTGCAATATTTGTCGGTGCGTCTGCGTAGTGGGGGCGCAGCCCCTCCACCTGCTCGAACGCCCTCATGCTCGCAGCAAACTGCTGGGCGTCCAGTAGCGCAATGCCGTAGTTGTTCCAGCGCATCCACTCGGGATTCTCATCCGGCAGCGGCTTGATGGCAGGATTCAGCCCTACGCGCAGAGTGCGCGTGGTGCTTCCCATTTGGATCACCGGCTCCGCGTAATGTTGCCCCTTCGGCATCTTCATCGCGTGGTCAATGAAATGCTGATCGAACCGGCGATAGAGCACCGCGGCGGTGACGGTGACGGATTCGCTCCTGGCGGGCATTTTGAAGGCGTAGCGAACCAACTGGGAGCGCCCGGAGGAGATCGTGTTGTTGAAAGCCACCACATGCGTATCCCAAACCTCATGCAGATAGTTGCGTTGGCCATCCCGATTGATCAGCCGGTTAGTGAAGCTATGCGCCGCCGGATCCAGAGATCCATTCGGCTCCAGGAAGCCGCTCTTGGCGATTACAGCGCCGCTAGCATCCTTGACTGTGAACGCGACCCATGCCTGATAAAAGTCCCGCTGCTCAGGGACCAATGTATGACCAATCCCCTTATTTTGAATCACTACGGAGACGGTGATGCGCTGGCCGGCATGGAGCGTAAACGGCACGGTCCCGAGCGGCGCTATCAACTTCGGCTGGCTTGCCCGTGCCGGATCGGGCTCCACGGCAAAGATGTCAATGTTCACCGCCTGATTCTGCAAGAAAGCTGTCACCTTCTTCATCTGCTCATTGAAGTGGTAGTAGTACGGGATCAGCGTATTGCCGCCCACCCAGCGATGCGAGGCGAGTTTGCCATCCTTGGCTCCGGAGTCCGGAAGCGAGGTCAGCGCCTCCTCCGGCATGTGGCAGGTCTGGCAGGTCGAGACCGCCGGTTTAGTATAGAACGGCAGAGGCGACTGCTGAGAGAAGGAGGCGCTTTGCCACTCATCATAGACCGTGAAGGCTCGCTGCCATTTATAGAGGTTCAACATCCGCGGCAGAGCCGCCTTGTGACATGCCTCGCAGAACTCCGGCGTGTTGTAAAACGGCTTCATCACCGCCGCATCATGCCGGTCCAAATGGGCAAGGATCTCAGCATCCGGCACCGGGCCGACGATCGGCTTCCCGTTGGCATCCAGCAGAACCGCAGGCTGGGAGAGCACATAGCTTCCCGTTCCGTACTTGTTCACTGACTGAATGGAGTGGCAGATCATGCAGGTGATGCCGTCTCCGTCGTACGGGCGCGTGCGTGGCTTCCCATCGGTGAGCGCCCCGGCTGCCAGCGCCACCGGGTTGTGGCAGCCCTCACAGTGCCGCGAAAAGCTGATTCCCTTCTCATCGTTGAGCAGATTCACGTTGTAGAGATACCAGGGCGGTCGAACCGAGTTCGAGTGCGCAGACTGACGCCACTCGGCGTAGGACTCCTGATGACAGTGGCCGCAATACTCTGCCGTGGGGATGCTCTTTGGATCGATGAACTCCCCGTTGTCCGTGGTCATATTGGAGGGCAGAAAGGGATGGCCCGCGCCAAACTGGTAGTTGTAACCAGCCGCGATCTTCTGGCTGTAGGCCGCACGAGCCGCCGCTGCATCCGAGGAACTCGCAGCATTTGCGCTCGCCTGCCCCATCATCGGAGTCGCCAGAGAGAACAGGACCACAGCCGCGACTCCAGGAACGCGTATCGAGTGCAAATGGGAGAACGAATCAAACAGCATCCTGGTACCTCAAGCGTGGTGAAGCATCCCTTCGATCTTGCCCAGCGGTCGCCGTTGCATGGGCCGGCGATCAAAAATTCTTCGAATCATTCAAGAATGACGTACCCGGAAAGACCGCAAAGCCACCTGAAACCGGTGCGGTGATGCAATCCGAAAAGATCACCAGATCATGCATTTGAGCTCTTCCTCCGAAGATTAGGCTGCCGGTTTGATCAGATATGCAGGAAACCTTACTTTCTGCCGCTCAGGGTTGCGCTGAAGCCACAGGCGCAACAGAACTCGGCTCAGCTTTGGGCTGCTGTTGTATGGGCGTGCCCTGCCCCTCTTGCAGCGTGAGAATCGTGTCGATGCGGGGCACAGGAAATTCCTCCATCGCGCCGCTGGGCCAGCGCACCTCAAGCGAATCAACCTTGGTCGCGGACCCCAGGCCAAAGTGCGGTCTCATGTCTGAGCTGGAAGCAAAGCTGCCACCGGAGATGACATCCTCACGCTGCCGCATCCCGTTCGCGGTGAGGTACACGGTAGCGCCAACAGCATCCTTTGGACTCTTTGTTCCGCCAATCAGGTGGAACTCTACCCAGTGATTGTCATTCTTGTCCACGTCCCGCAGCAGAGCGGGAACCGAATCGATGTTATTGACCACAGCATCGATGCGACCGTCATTGAAGATGTCTCCCACCGCCATGCCGCGCGAGGGCATCGCCTCCGCCAGACCGGTTCCTTCCACCGCCGGCATCAGCTCCAACCGCTTGCCCTCCAGGTTATGGAACAGCAGCGGGCGCTCTGCCCAACTGGTCCCCCAGTTGTACTTGTCTGCGTCGCGGTACACGTGGCCGTTCACCTCCAGCAGATCTTTCCAGCCGTCGTTGTCGTAATCCAGAAACGCGGTCCCCCAGCCGAGGAATGGAATCGTCTCGTCGGCGATACGCATCTCATAGCTCACGTCGGTGAAGTTCGCATCCCCGTCGTTGCGGTAGAGCACCTTGTAGTCGTCGGAGAAGTTGGTATTGAAGATATCCACCCGGCCATTATTGAGATAGTCTCCCACGGCGATTCCCATGGAGGCCGTCTCCCGCCCCTGTTCATTGAGCGCATAGCCGGAGGCATAGCTCTCGTCATCAAAGGTGCCGTCGCCATTGTTCATGTAAAGATAGTTGGGCGTTGAATCATCGGCCACCAGCAGATCCACTCTGCCGTTGTTGGTCAGGCTGATGAATAACGAGGAGAGGCCGTAGTTGCCGGAAGGGTTGCTGACGCCGGCATAGGTGCTGGTGTCCGTAAATGTGCCGTCGCCGTTGTTGTGGAAGAGGTGATCATGCTCCCCGGGCAGCCCTCGCGGACCACAGTAGGTCCTGACTCCACGATAGCTGCAAAAGGATACCGGCATCGATCCGGCGTCCTTCTCCTGTGACTTCAGATCAAAATGAACGTACCCGGGCACGAACAGATCCAGCCGGCCATCTCCGTCGTAATCTCCCCAGGTCGCGCCGGTCGACCAGATGCCATCAGAGAGCGCGACTCCAGCCTGCTCCGCTACATCGGTAAATGTACCGTCGTGGTTGTTGTGGTAAAGACGGTTCTTGCCATAGTTGGTGACATAGATGTCCGGCCAGCCGTCGTTGTCGTAGTCGGCAATGGCGACGCCAAATCCCCAGCGCCCGTTTCCAACCCCTGCGTGCTCCGTGACATTCGTAAAGGTGCCATCGTGGTTGTTATGGAACAGTGCGGCTTGCGGAGGCGCCGCCTTACCCTGCAGGGCATCTTCTGTGCTCCCATTCACCAGGTAGATGTCCAACCAGCCATCATGGTCGTAGTCCAGCAGCGCCACCCCGGAGCCGATGCTCTCCAGAATGAACCGCTTCTCCGGCGTTCCCATCTGGTGATGCCAACTGGTCAATCCGGCCGCCTTGGCGATGTCTTCAAAGAGAATCGGTCCGGTCTTGACCGTACCCCCTTCGGTGATGGGGCGATGCTGCGCATCCAGCACCGGCGCGTACGTTCCGCCTGTACTGGACCCGCCGGAGAGCGGCGCCTGCGGGGGTTGTTGTCCGGCGCCTGGCTGTGAAGCCGACGCGGCCGGGGAAGCCGGCGCGGCCTGCGCCGCTGGGGCTGGACTCTGGCCACAAAGCGGCCCGGCGCAGAGAACCAGAACCGCACCTTGCGCCACAGTAGCCCGAAAAATTGAACGTACCGCAAAGGGAGCAAAAGCCATGATGAGGCGGGAGATTTCCTTTCAAAAGGACCTCAAGCGATCGATCGAAGCGACGGCGAGCCAGAAGAAACCCGAGCGCCCGCCGCAACTCCATGAATGTGATCCAAATTAGTCCGAAAAACTCGCTTTTGGATCAACCTTTCGATGGAGATCGAGAAATAAATTGCGCTCGTCTGGAGCGGGAACAGAATGATCCGCATATCTGCAAGGCAAGGCTGGCCCATCGCGTGCCTTGAGATCCCCCTCTGCCCAAGACCATCGACCCCGCAGCACCAATCCCCGCAACCATGCGGCAACCCAGGTTGGACGATCAACGTTGGACAAACCACGAAGGACGCCGCATGCTGGAGGGAACGATGCTCTTTGACTGTTTCATGGCACGCGGTGGACATCTGGCTCGCATTCAACACTCGGCTCGCGCCGGTCTGGGATGGCTGGCACTCTGGAGTCTGGTCTGCACTCTTTTCTTTCTGGCCGGCGACTGCCCCAGCCGCGCACAGCATTTGAGCTATCTGAGCCAGCAGTCGTGGACCACCGAACAAGGACTCCCACAGAGCAGCGTCCACAGCATCGCCCAGACTCCAGACGGCTATCTCTGGATTGCAACCGAGGGCGGGCTGGCGCGCTTCGATGGGAACACGTTTCGGGTCTTTAACCGGAGCAACCAAACCGCCTTCCATAGCGACGACGTCTGTTGCCTGGCGGTCAGCCCGGGAGGTCTTTGGATTGGCACCGAGGATGGACTGATCCTGATGCGGCAGGGTAAGTTCCGCCGGTTCGGTACGGCGGACGGACTTCCCTCTTCGTCAATTGATTCCATGGCCTTGGCCGGCTCAGATCCGGGCAACGCCCGCCTGCTGGTTCACACGGAGAGTGGCTGGGCCCAGGGGACCGAGGGAGGCTTCCGTGCCCTGTCCCAGCCACCGGCCTCGGACAGCGGCCAAACGACGACGGCAATCGAGCCGAGATACCAAGCGATGGGTCCCGCCCTTTCTCCCGGCGAGGTCTTCCAGCCGACCTCCGGCCAGGCACAGTGGAGTTTCTCCCCCACTGAAGTTGCCGCAGAGTACGCCGGCGGCAAGCGAACATGGCGGATAGGTCACGAACTGCCGTTGGGACGCATTCAAACCGTTACCGTCGATCGCGAGGGCCTGGCCTGGGTAGGGATGAATCATGGCCTGTTTGTCTTGCGCGCTGATCGGAAAGAAGCGGCGCCAGTTTCCCTGCTGGGAGCCAACTCTGTGCTCTCCATCTTTCAGGATGCCGAGGGAGACCACTGGATCGGCACCGAGACCTCTGGGCTGCGCGTCCTGCGCTGGCTGGCCTTTCGCAGCGAAGCTGCACTGGATGGGCAGGCGGTTACCAGCGTGGTCCAGACCAGGGATGGCGACATCTGGATCGGTACTCGCGATGATGGACTGCGCCGGGTCCACAAAGGCTCTCTGGACCAGCCGGTGCCGCAAAGCCTTTTAACCAGCGCGTTCATTCTTTGCATGGCGCCTGGAGCCCGCGGAGGCCTATGGGTAGGAACCCCGGATGGCCTCAACTTCATCGACTCCCGCGATCGGGTGCGGAAGATCACCTCCGCCGACGGTCTGCCGGACGATGAAGTGCGCGCGCTCGCCGTCGCGAGCGACGGTTCCCTCTGGGTGGGAACCCGGCAGGGGCTCGCCCATCTGCGCATGGTGGGCTCGCAACTGAGCATCTCCACGCTCACCCGCGCAAATGGGTTGGGAGGCAACATGATCGGGGCGCTGTTGCTGCGCTCAGGTTCTCTCTGGGCGGCCACCTCCGGCGGCCTCTCCGTCATCGCCCAGGACAGAAGCATCCGCAACGCCAGCATCCGCAACTTCACCACCCGTGACGGCCTGGGCGGCAACATCGTCACCTCCATCTCCCAGGACAGCGCAGGCCATTTTTGGGCAGCCGGCAGCAACGGCACTCTCAGCCTGTTCCAGGCGGGGCGGTTCCTTCCAGTGGGCTTTCCCCACGCTGCGGACGGCGATGGGGTGATTGAGGGAATCACCCCGGACCGTCTCGGGTTTCTGTGGTTCCGCATGGATCGTGGCATCCGCCGCATCGCCGAAAGCCGGCTGTTGGGCTGCGTTGGCAAACTCCCCTGCACCCTCCCCGGCGCCGGGAAGGTTGAGGAACGATTCGGACTGGCCGATGGCTTGCCGAACGATGAGGTCGTGCCCGGCGAACCCTCCAGCGGCTGGCTGACTCAGCAGGGCGAGATCTGGTTTCCGACCCGCGGCGGCGTTGCGATTGTGGATACCGCACGTCTGCCGCAGGATCATGTGGCGCCTCCAGTGGTTTTGCAGCAGTTCACGGTGGACGATGTCGCCGAGCCGCTCGGCAACGCGCCAAACCCTCAGCCTGCAAACGGAGAGGCAAGAATTACGATCCCGTTTGGCCATGCTCGATTCACCATCGTCTATGACGGTCTAAGCTTCACCGCACCCTCGGAGGTCCGCTATCGCTTTCGGCTGCAGGGGTTCGACAAGGGTTGGACCGAGGCCGGTGACCGGCGTTTCGCTACCTACACGAACCTTCCCCCAGGCAGCTATCTTTTTCGGGTTCAAGCCAGAAACAAGGATGGGGTATGGAACCGCACTGGGGCGGAGTTGAGCTTTCGCATCATCCCTCCCATCTATCGCAGATGGTGGTTCGTTCTGTTGAGCCTTCTGGCGCTTCTGGCGGCGCTGGCTGGAGTCTACCTGCTGCGGCTGCACAGGTTGCGAGGAGAGTTCAACGCCGTCCTTGCGGAAAGGAACCGCATGGCGCGCGAGATCCACGACACCCTCACCCAGGACTTCGTGGGCGCCTCGCTGCAGCTTGATCTGATCGCCCAGCACTTAAATCGGGGCAAAGTGGATCTGGCGCTGGACCAGGTGAAGCGCACCCGCCAGTTCGTCTCCGAGGGGCTCGATGAGGCCCGGCGCAGCATCTGGGAGATGCGCTCCAACGCTTCGGAGGACGACCTACCCATGCGGCTGACTCGGATCGTGCAACGGGATACCTTCAGCTCCCTCAAGCTCCGTCTCCATATCGGGGGCGCTTATCGGCCACTCGATCCACGGGTCGAAAGGGAGATTCTACGCATTGCGCAGGAGGCTTTAACCAACGTTCTACATCACTCCGCCTCCGAAGAGGTCGCCATAGACCTGCACTACTCCAGTGATATGCTGATGCTGAACATTGAAGACAAGGGTGTGGGGTTCGATGTGAACGAAGCATCCGGCAAGTCAGTACACTTTGGTCTGCTTGGGATGAAAGAACGAGCCGCCACGATCGCCGGCCAGATCGAGATCTCGAGTCAGCCTGGACAGGGAGCCAAAGTCTCATTGCGCGTGCCCATTGGGCAGAGCGCCCGGTAGGTGCGAGGTTGCGATGGCAAAGAAGATCCGTATTATGCTCGTGGAGGATCACCAGGTAGTCCGGCAGGGTCTGGAAGCTCTGCTCGGCACCGACGATAACCTGGAGGTGGTTGGTTCCGTTGGCGACGGACTGGAGGCGATGGATCTTTTTCGCACCCTGCTGCCGGACATTACACTCATCGATTTGCAACTGCCCAGGCAAGGAGGAGCGGAGACCATCCGTCAGATCCGGGCAGAGTTTCCCCAGGCGCGGTTTATTGTGCTCACGACATTTGACGGCGATGAAGATATCTATCGAGCTTTACAGGCTGGAGCTCGCGCCTACTTGCTCAAAGGCATGCCGCTGGAGGAGTTGCTGACGACCATCCAGGCGGTACATAGCGGCAAGCTGCATATCCCGGCGCCTGTGGCCGAAAAGCTGGCCGAGCGTCTCAGCGGCCAGGAGCTGACCGCCAGAGAGATGAATGTACTGGAGAGAATCGTTGCCGGACGAGCGAACAAGGAGATCTCCGCGGATCTATCCATCTCCGAGGCGACCGTGAAGACACACATCAACAGTCTGCTCGGAAAGCTTGGAGTGGCGGACCGCACCCAGGCTGCAACCGTCGCCATTCAGCGCGGTCTGGTGAGCCATCGATGAACCAAGAACGAAAGTACGGGTCGAGTTGTCCCGCAGGCGCAAGACTGAACTGCCGGACGCGGTTGAGGTGGGCGGTGCTGTGCGCCACACTCTGCTCCATTCCTCTATCGGCTTCAGCCTCCAAACAAGCTGCGAAACCAAGCCCGAGCATCGATACCCCCAACAAGATGGAGTGGCGTTCGGCCACTCCAGCCGAGTTGGATGCCGTCCTGCCCGCGCGTGCCCAGATCGTCAAGGAGCACATCGAGACCGAGATGCACTCCGCCTCTGGAATCATCGACGCCCGGGGAAGAGTAGTGGCGGCAGCCGTTCTGATCACGGCCGGCTATGCGGCCAGCGGAAAGTATTACTACTATCTGTTGGCTCAGGCTCCAATCCGCATGGGAAAATCACTCGCCCTCCCTCCGGGGTCGTATGCGGTGGGCTGGAGCCGCGCCTCCAACGGACTGCTGGTTCACATCTATGATGCGGACACCGGGGTGGCGCGAGGAACGGTCTTGGCTCGGCCTCTTGTCCCGCGGGCCCCCATCATCTCTGTCAAGCTATGGCCCCCCGCGCAGAGGAGCGTCCTCCAGATCGGACGCTTTGCCGTGCCTTATTCCGTGGGCAAGTGAGGTATATCCCCAAAGCTGCATCTCCATGCAACTCGGCAAGAGGCTTTGTGCAGGCGCCACCCGATGCCTCGATCTTCATGGACGCTTTCGCTTCTCCGGCGTCCCCGGCAGGCAAGCCCGCCAGGGTGAAATGAAACGCTTCAGCAAACCCGTATTTTTTTTGGGAGGGATCCATCTGCACGGAAGAGCTATAACTATGGGCGGGATGCACTTTCGAGCGTTCCGCGCAACGCTCTTTGCCGCCATTCCTCGCCGAGTCTCGCGGGTCCGCGATTCGAAGGAAGACCGTCATGTGTGAGAAGAATCTTTCACCTGCACTTTCTACGCGTCGAAAGTTTTTGCGCAATGCGGCGGCGGCTGCGGCTGGGGCGGCTGCGGCCATGCCCGACGAGTCTGCTTCCGCCGCCTCAACGTCAAACGAGACGCAGGCGGGTCCACGCAGGCCGAATGTGCTGATGATCTGCGCCGACGAGTTTCGCGCTGACTTTGTCGGCGCCAACCACGAAAATCCTTCCACGATCACGCCAAATATCGACGCTCTGGCGCAGCGCGGCATCAGCTTTCGGCAGTGCGTCTGCAATCAACCGCTGTGCTCGCCCTCGCGAGCCTCCTTTCTCACCAGCCGCTATGCTACGGAGACTGGGGTCTGGCGCCTCGGTCCGGAGCTCAACCACAATCTGCCGACAGTGGCTACGGAGTTTGGAAAGAACGGCTATTCCACCCACTTCCTGGGTAAATGGCATGTCTCGGAGACAACGCTTCCGAATGGCGACAAACAGTTGGGATGGGTTCCACCGGGCCCATCGCGGGGTGGTTTTGACGATCAGTGGGAAGGAGCCAACGTCCTCGAACTCGTCTCGCATCCCTACGAGGGCAACTATTGGGACTCGCAAGGGAAGAACTTCGGCTACAAGGGCGAGTATCGTGTGGACTTCATCACCCAGCGCGCGGTGCAGGTGATCGAACAGGACCACCACAAGCCATGGTTCATGTTCGTATCGCAGCTTGAGCCACATCAACAGAATGACGTGGATGCCTTCGTGCCGCCGCTTCGCTATGCTGATGATTTCACCTGGCGCGTCTACCGGTCACAGCTCTCCGAGCAGCAGCAGAATGAGCTGACAGGGCTTGCCCATCCGAACCTCCCATCCTACTCGAATCCTTTTATTCCGCACGACCTGCGCAATCTTCCTGGAAATTGGCGCTCGCATATCGCCGGCTATTACGGCTGCGTGCAGGCTATTGACGACTGCGTCGGCACGCTGGTGGCGGCGCTGGAGCGAACCGGACAGCTCGACAACACAATCATTGTCTTCTTCTCGGATCATGGCAACACGTTCCGCACCCGCCTGGGGGAGTACAAGCGCTCGCCGCACGACTCTTCCATTCGTGTTCCTTTTGTCATCGCCGGGCCGGGCTTCAACCAGTCCCGGATCATCGATGAGGTGGTCACCCTGCTCGATCTGACTCCCACGTTGCTCGACGGCGCAGGGATTACCCCACCTGCGGGAATGCGTGGACGGCCGCTCAAGCCGCTGGCAGAGGATCTCAATGTGCGCAAAAGCTGGGACAACACAGCCTACTTCCAGATCAGTCAGTCGATCTGCGGGCGCGGCATCCGCACGCCGGAATGGGTATTTTGCGTCTTCGACCCAACGGTCCGTAACGGCGAGGCCGAATATAGCCGGCACTATCAGGACTTCGCGATGTACTCGATCTCCGGCGACCCGGCGCAGTTGGTCAATCTCGTGGGGCGGCCAGAGTGCAGCAAGGTTGCCGACGAACTGCGCGCCGAGTTGCTGCGGCGTATGGCCGCGGCCGGTGAGCCTCCGGCCACCATTACGCCCATTCACTACTACGCATAAGGCGAACGGAGAACGAGCGGGCGCTCTCTGAGGATCACGCTTTTTCTCTTTCGCGCATCTCAAATAAATCTGGAGACCCAACCCGCTCGGTTGGAGGGACTGGTAGGCGAGGCAGGGATCGAACCTGCAACCCCGGACTTAGAAGGTCCGTGCTCTATCCAATTGAGCTACTCGCCCCAAATCTTGTGACCTTGGCCATCCACAGGTCTGCTCTCCTGTTGAGATACCCGCAAGGGACTCGCATCCACTGCATTGATTGTAGCCGAGCCGCGTGTTGCTTCAAGCTCTTTGCTGCGCAGCAGACTCACCACATCCTCCAAGGCTAACTCCCAGCGTCGGCGCGCAATCTCCGGCTCCGGGCCGAGCGCTGTCACATAGACGGTGACCGAGAATCCCTCCAGCGGCCCGGAAAAGTCCAGCACCGCAGGGCGAAGCACACACTCTAGAGCGGATTCATCGTGTACCAACCGCTGAGCTCGCCTCACAATTCGATCCAGACGGTCCTGTTGCTGGTGAGCGGAGGCGAAGACCGAGCGCTCCCGCCACAGCAGATCGATGTAGCTGGCAAAGCCATAGCGTACCTCCTCCTCGGGTAGCATCAGCTCCAGCCGCATCGTCTCCAGCATCTCGCGGTGTTCCGCACTGGAACCGGCTTCCGCATCGAAAGCGAGCTGCCACACATCACATTTGGCGGTGAGGAACGGAGATCGGGTCGCATTGAGCGAACGCAGCGCGCGGGCCAGGCACGGGTTCTGTTCCGTCTCAGGAATCTCCGCAACGGCGTAAGGGTTGTCTCGGAGGTCGATGAACCGCGCCCCAGCGCCTGATACCGACGATTTCGGGAACCTCTCCGCCGACCAGGGAACGACCAGCACCGGTGCATCCGTACAACACTCGGCAGTCCATTCACTCAGCATGTATCTCCAGAATACTGCAGCGTCATACGCCGGCCTCGCTTCACGCGTGGGCGGAAACAAAACGCAGCGCCGTCTGCTCGGCCCAGTATCCGTCGCTACCCGTGGAGGGATCGGAGGGCTCCAGAAATGCACAGTGACCACCATAGCTGGTCAGCAGGAAGGCGATATTGGGATTGTCTGCGATGATTCGGCGAGACGTCGGCAGGATGCGGACAAAGGGATCATCCTGGGAATGAATCAGCAGCGTCGGCACCGCGATGCGATCCACGACCCGCGCTGCCGCCGCTCGGTGGTAGTAATCGTCAGCCGATTGGAATCCGCAGTACAGCGCGGTGATTCGCTCATCGAACTCACGCAGTGAAGTCACATGGTCGGCGCGATGCGGGTCATAGGCTCGCGGAAAGAGCTGCGCCTTGCGTCGAAAGCGACGCAGTAAGGCGTGAACGAACTTGCGCTCATAGATGCGGTTCCAGGGCTCATGCAGCGCATCGGCAGAGGCTGCCAGATCCAGCGCCGGGGAGACCCCCACTACGGCGCGCAGTTGCGGGGGCGCATTGCCGCCCAGGTCTCCGGCGAGCTTGAGCACCAGATTTCCCCCCATGGAGTAGCCGATCAGCGCTACCGACTGCAAACCTTGGGCATCCACAAAGTGCTGCATCACCCGCTCCACATCCAGGGATAAGCCGGAGTGATACAGGGTCGGCGTCAGGCGCAACATCTGGTCTCCGCGGCCGGGGCCGCAGTTGCGCATGTTCATGCGAATCACATTCCAACCGGCTCGCCAGAGTTTGTTGGCGTTGCCAATCACGTACTGAGAGCGCGACGAGCCCTCCAGACCGTGCAGAATGATGGCCGTTGGGCAGTCCGGCCGTTGCGGAAGCGCCTGCCAATGGCACTCACAGAGCACCCGGCTGGCGATCTGCGAACCATGGGCGGGAGAAACCTCCACCACCTCCGCCACAGGCTCCGGAAGAACGTCGGCTCGAGGCAAAAAGTTACCAAGGATGGTCTGCAGATGTTCGTTTCTCATCCAACGCCGAGGAGAGAATCGCGGATGCTCCGCCGGCCACTCGCTCTGCTCCGAAACCTCCGGATCCCGTTCTGTTCCTAACTTTGCAAGGGTTCCGGGACTCATGCGCCCCCTCCGCACACGACAGTCCCGGCCTCTGAGAAATGGGAAGACATTGTGAAGGGATTGAGCATAGTCTTGGGAAAGACGATCACCGTCTGCCGCGCGCTACTCCGCATGCTCTTCTCCGCCCTTCACCGTCAGCCAGTAGTGGAAACCATCGACGATGGCCATCAGCGCGGCCTGATTGAGATCGCTGCTGACTCCGGCCGTGACCCAGGGCTCATGTCCGTCGGCGTTGAAGCTGGCCGTGACGCGCACGTGCGCCGCTGAGTCATGAGCTTTGATGTCCAGCGCTGCAACAGTAAAGGTTCCCAGCCGCATCTCGGCCAGTTCCGGATACCACTTGTCCAGTTCGCTTCGCAGCGCCTTGGTGATCGCGTCCACCGGGCCCGCGCCCTCGCCGCGGGTTGTGGCCAGCGTGGACTCTCCATTGCGATGCCCGATGCTGAGGCTCATAAAGGCCTGGATAAACCGGCCGCCGATCTCATCGGACTCGTCAAAAACCCGCCAACTCCTCACCGTGAACCAGTTGCGCCAGTCTCCCAGCGTCCGCATGCAAGCCAGGCGGAAGGAGACCTCGCTGGAGGTGTACCCACCTCCCTCTACCATCGCCTGGTTGGCGTCCATCAGATTCTGCGCCTGCGCCGAGGTGAGAGGGACTCCGAGGGACTCCGAGAGCAGCATGATGTTGGCCCGGCCCGACTGTGCATTCACACCGATCACGGGGCTGGCGCCAACCCGCGCCGGATCGCACCACAGGTAGGCGCCAGGGTCCTTGCGTTCGCTGGAACCGTGCATGCCAGCCCAGGTGCCAAACGCTCCCAGACCGACGACAGGAGTTCCATGAGGAGTCTCCAGCCCAAAGGCGGCATAGGCGGCATGGGCCATGCTGGTCAGGCCCGTCAACGCCTCGGAGGAGACAAATTCTGCCTCACCGCGCAGTTGCATCGCTCCGATGACCGTGGTCAGGTTCACATTGCCGCAGCGTTCCCCGGTGCCGATCAACGTACCCTGCACGTGCATGGCGTTAGCCTGGATGGCTGCCCGCGTGTTCGCGACTCCCAAGCCACGATCAGTATGGCCATGGAATCCAAAGCGCGCCTCCGGGAACGCTCTGGTCAAATCAGTGAAGATCTCCCAAACCTCTTCGGGACTCGCACCGCCGTTGGTATCGCAAACCACAATGCGGCTGACTTTTTGACTTACACATTGCTCGGTTAAGCGGTCAAAGTACTCCCGGCTCTTCTGCCTGAAGTCGGGGGCGCAGGGGCGCCCACACTCGCGCCGTCCAAAGCGGGCGTCCATGGCATGCTCCAGGTCCACCAGCACCTCCAGCCCATGCGACTGCAGGCAATCAATCGTCTCCCAGGCCATGCGCAGATTCTCCTCCGGCGTGGCCTCAAGCGATCGCTCCACATCCAGCAACCGGCTCTTCACGACGATCACCGCGGTTCGAACCAGATGCCGGTGGCGCAGGATAAACCGAACGTCCGGCCAGTCTTCTACCTTGACGCCGCGACCTCGAGAACGGCCGAAGAGCGCCAACTTCATGGCCCCGGTCTCCGCCGAGGCAAGCGCGTCCGCCAACTCAGAGACGAACTGGTTGGCGCCGGCAAAGCCGATCTCCGCATAACGGACACCAAACCTGCCCATCCGTTCCAGCAGCCGCACAGCGTTCGGTATGGAGATTTCGAGGTTTGGCTGTTGCAAACCATCCCGCAGGCTGGTATCAAACAACTCGACTTTTCTAAGACTGGCGTCCTGCATCTCTTGTACTCATCTTGTACTCAGGCTCCGCGATCTTGCCGGAGAGCCGGCAGGGGCGTTCCTCTATTTAATCATGCGTTCGATGGATAGCCAGGACCAAGCCGGCGCCCAGCGGCTCCCCAACGGGCCGGGCGGAACCAAGCAACCAAAAGCTCTGCCTTTGCCGGTTGGCGCGGATCGAAGACCTGACCATAGCAGCTAAAGGCTGACAGAGTCTCCCCTTTGGAGGTCTGTTCAAAATGGAGTTGATCAGCAAAAGGCGCCAGCCGTGGCGTAGCCCGGTGTGCCATCTCCCAACCTGCGGCGCATGCTCCATGCCTCGGTCAGTCTCTGCAACAGACTCTTAGCCTGTCTCTCCGTTCCGCAGCCTGGTCACGATGTTGGTGGTTGAAGATCCCTCCACCAAAGGCACAATCTCCACCCGCCCTCCGGCGGCGATCACCTCCTCATGTCCCACCACCGTCGCCATCGAGTAGTCCCCACCCTTCACCAACACATCCGGCTTCACCGCTCGGATGAGTTCCAGCGGCGTATCCTCGTCAAAGATCACTACCGCATCCACCGCGGCCAGAGCCGCCATCACCCGGGCGCGATCCCGTTCGCCGATCACCGGCCGCGAGGGCCCCTTGAGCCGGCG
Source organism: Granulicella sp. (assembly GCA_027335345.1). Taxonomy (GTDB): domain Bacteria; phylum Acidobacteriota; class Terriglobia; order Terriglobales; family Acidobacteriaceae; genus Granulicella. The sequence goes on from DAHWOF010000229.1 coordinate 19,116, forward strand.
CACGCTGGCATCCGAGTTCAGCCCCAGCACCAGCTTGCTCCCGAAGTGGTGACACTGCTCCAGCAGGGTCACGTGGCCCACATGTAGCAGATCGAAGCATCCGTTGGTAAACACGATCGACTCGCCGGCCGCTCGCCACTCTGCCACACGCCGGGCCAGACGTTCGCGGGGCAGCACCTTCTCGCCACTGCCAACACCGCTGGAGGGGGTCAGCTCCGCAATCAGCTCGTGTGGTGCAATGGGCGCCGTTCCCATCTTGCCAACGACGATCCCCGCCGCCAGATTCGCCAACTCCACTGCGGTCTCAATCTGCAAACCGCTGCAAAGCCCGGCGGCCAGGGTGGCGATCACGGTGTCGCCAGCGCCGGAGACGTCATAGACCTCCCTGGCGCGCGCCGGCGAGTGGAATCCACCCCCCTCCCAAAGAACCTGGATCCCAGCCTCGCTCATGGTCACCGCCAGATACTTCAAGCCATACCTCTCGCGTTGCGCCTCTCCTGCCTCCAGCAAAGCCGCAGGCAGATCCATTCCCACCCCGGTCGCGGCTGAAAGCTCCTGCAGATTCGGACAGACCATCGTCGCACCTGCGTACTTCCCAAAGTCTCTGGTCTTGGGATCAACCAGCACGGGTACCCCGGCTGCGTTGGCGGCGGCGATCAGGCGCGCACAAAGCTCCTCTGACAGCGCTCCCTTAGCATAGTCGGAGAGCACCACCGCCTGCACCTTGCTGACCATTGGCTCCGCGCTTTCCAGCAGGCGCTGCTGCTCCTGGGCTGATGGAGCCTGCCGGCTCTCGACATCCAAACGCAACAACTGCTGCTGGCGGCCCACGATCCTGGTCTTGGAGGTCGTTGACTGGCTGGTGGCCACCACGGCGGATGTGTCAATCCGCGCCGCAGAGAGCAGAGCCGCAAGCTCCTCCTTGTCCTTGTCCTCACCCCAGAAGCCTGCCAGCAGCGCCTTGCATCCCAGCCCCGCCAGGTTCATGGCCACATTGGCTGCACCGCCTGCCCGTTCATAGTGCTGGGCATGGCGCAGCACCGGCACCGGAGCCTCGGGAGAGACTCTGTCCACCTCACCGAGAATGTACCGGTCGAGCATCAGATCCCCGACGACCAGCACCGACAGCCGCCCGAAACCACCCTCGAGCAATCCCAGAACAGCATCCGTCTCCCGCAGCATCTTTGGTCTCCACCCTAGAGGTTTGTCCTTGGCTCCATCATCGCACCGACGGCTGAACCAGAGCGGCCCGCACCTCAGCCATCACCTCGTCGACAGTAATCGACATCAGGCACTTTTTCTCCTTTTCAATACAGGTCTCCAGACCGCACCCCCAGCACTCCACGCGGTGGTAGATCACGCGATGCTGTTGGCCGAACGGAAACCACTGCCGGGGAATATTGCGCGCGGAGAAGATCGCCACCACCAGGGTCCCCACAGCGGCCGCCAGGTGCATCGGACCGCTGTCGTGCCCCACAAACAGCCTGGCTTGAGCGATGGCCGCCGCGCTCTGGCGCGGCGTCAGGCGGCCACAGAGGTCCAGCACCGGCCCTCCGCCATTCTCACTCCACCCTTGGGCGGCAAAGCGGCTAGCCTCGCTCTCTTCCGCGGCCCCAATCAGCAACAAGCCGCGCTGCGGAAACTCCTTCGCCATCCGCCCTAGCAACTCCTTCCAGTTGTCCCTGCCCCAATCCTTGGCCTGCACCTTGGTGCCCACGCTCACAGCGATCCTCTCGCCCCGCCACTCCCCAGCTTCCAGCAGTTCCGCCACGCCCTGCTTTTCCTCTGTGCTGAGATGGAGATCCCAGCTCCCCGGATCGCGCAACCGTCCCGGGTCGGCGATATCGGCGGCTGCGGCAAGTTCGCCGATGCAGCGCGCCAGCCTCCCTGCCTCCGGCTCCAGGTTGCCGTTACCCATGGCGCGATCCTTGCCACCGGTTGCGGCGCCATAAAAGTTTCTCTGCATCCCCTCTGTCATCGGAACGCCGATGAGCCTGCGCACGCCACAGAGGCGAAAGAAAAGCTCATCGCGCCGCGCCACCTTCACGCCGCGGGCAGCGGCAAGATAGACCAGCGCCTCGGGCCTCCAACGAGTGACGCTCCACCACAGGCTCAGCAGCTCACGCAAGCTCCGGGTTCCTACCGTATAACGCATGTAACCATGCACCAGCCCTGACCCTTGCAGCACCTCCGCTGCCGCAGGCGCCTTGGCATTCACTGGAAAGTTGGTCAGCATCCTGCGCTCCGCATGAGGAAAGGCCCGCGCGGCCAGATGCAGCGCGGGCAAGGCCACCACCATATCGCCCAGGCTGCCCAGCCGATAGATCAACAACCTCCGCGTCATCTTCTCCATGCCCTTCAGTGTCGCATCGGCATGGGATATGACCAAACCTTGCGGACCCGCCCGAGCGGCTCCGGTCCATTCGGTCCTCCGAGGCTTCGCCCCTGAACCCCGGAAGCGAGTTGACAGACGCGCCGAAGCGGCGAGCTGAGCGCGACCGATGGTGGAGCGGCCAACAGGAGCCCGCCGGAGTTGCATAGCTTCTTTGCCGAAGTATCGAGTTCGACAAACCTCCGGGAGAACCGGCTGCCCCGAGATCCCCGCCTCCCGAGCGTTGCGCCGTTCCCCTTGCCCGGACAGATCCGCGCCCCCGGTCTCGCGGCAGGGCCTACCACTTGCAACGCGCCTCCATTATCCTTGCAATCACCACGCCATGTTGGATGCCTCCCACATCACCGCGCTGCAAGACCAGTTCACAGCCCACGGTCACGAACCTTCGCTGCCCGCCGCTTCGGCCTCCAGCAGCTTTGACCAACTTGTTCTGGACCAGCATCGAGCGAACTTTGACCTGTGGCACTGTGAAGATCAAGCCCGCGATCCCCTCGCCTCCGACCACAGCATCGTACTGGTCAAGCACCAGATCGATCGCCTTAACCAGAGCCGGAACGATTTGGCCGAGCAGATCGATCTGGCTCTGCTGGCCCTGGCGGACCAGAACGATGCGGCTCCGCTCCACTCCGAGTCTCCCGGATTGATTATCGACCGGCTCTCCATCCTGGCGCTCAAGATCTACCACACCCACGAGCAGTTGCACCGCTCGACTCCAGAGCACCGGATGCGCAACCAATCCCGGCTGGTGGTACTCAAAGAACAGCGAACCGATCTCGCAGTCTGCCTGGACAATTTATGGGCGGATGTACTCTCGGGCCGCCGCCGATTCAAGCTATACCGTCAACTGAAGATGTACAACGACCCAACGCTCAACCCAGTGCTCTATACCCGCTCCCCGAACTGACCGATTCCCGTCCAACCCCTTATCCGTTACACTCTGATTTGACCACCGTCATCCAACCCTCGTATAAAGCCATTGCATACTGAACCTATCGATCCCTCAGCTCACCGTTTCCCCGAGAACAACATGGCAACCAAGCAGGCTTCTCCAACCTCAGACACCAACCCAGCGAACTCCCCTAAATCTTCGCGGAGCTCGCGAACCCTGACCGGCAATGCACAGCGCACCGTTGATCCCGCCCGCAAATCCACTCTGGCGCTATACGAGAGCGCGCTCAAGCTGATGCAGACCGGAAAGTACGAGAAGGCTCACGACGCCTTCAGCCGGATGCTGGAGTCGGCGCCGCAGGATCTGGCCGACCGCATTCGTATGTACATCTCCGCCTGCGCTACTCAGATTGAAAAGAGCTCCACCAACTTCCAGAATCACGGAGAGCGTTACGACTACGCCGTCTCCCTGCTGAACCAGGGCAACTATGAGGATGCCCGGGAGCACCTCCAGCAGATCCTCCTTGAGGAACAGTCGGCCGACTATGCCTTCTACGGCCTGGCGCTTTTGGCCAGCCTCACCGGCGATGCCGACTCCTGCATCGAGCACCTTGCCCAGGCGATTCGGCTCAATGGACAGAACCGTCTTCAGGCGCGCCTGGATTCGGACTTCGACGGCGTCGCCGACGACCCTCGATTCACCGAACTGCTCTATCCAGAGGTCTGACGCCGCTCCCGCGCCAACCGCCCCAACTCTCCGCGCGCACCCCGGGGCGAGAGTGTCCGGGTCCACCTCGGCACAGAGATTCCAATGCGCGGGACCACGGATTGAACCTCCGGTGAAGCGCCTCCCGCTCCGGTCGTGCGCTGAATCTCGCTCTTTTGATTGCACTTATTCCATCTGGTTCGCATGTCCAAAAATGCGGATAACACCTTGTCTCTGTTCTGCGTCCGAATACACTGTTAGCGAATGCGCAAATCTCGTCAGCTTCGAGTAGTGGCCATCGGCGGCGGAACAGGCTTGTCCACGCTCCTGCGTGGACTCAAGTTCTACGTGGCGCCCGCTCCCGGCACGCCGCAGCTTGCCGATGCCGCTCCAGAGACCAAGCCTCCCCTCATCGACGAGCTGGCCGCCATCGTCACAGTAACCGACGACGGCGGCTCCTCCGGGCGCCTGCGCGAAGAGCTCAACATGCTTCCTCCCGGTGACATTCGCAACTGCCTGGTCGCTCTCTCTCCGGATGAGGCCTTGATCTCTCGGCTCTTCCAGTACCGATTTACCAACGGCGACCTGCAGGGACACAGCTTCGGCAACCTCTTTCTCGCCGCTCTCACCGGCATCACTGGCGACTTCGGCCAGGCTGTTCAGACCAGTTCACAGATTCTGGCCAGCCGGGGCCGCATCTACCCCTGCACCATGGCCAACGCGACCATCTCGGCGCGCATGGATGACGGCTCCATCGTCCATGGCGAGACCAACATTACCGCCTCCCAGCGCTCCATTACGGAACTCATGCTCTCGCCTACGGATGCTCAAGCTCTCCCGGAGGCGCTGGACGCCATCGCCTCTGCCGACCTGATCACCATCGGCCCCGGCTCGCTCTACACCTCCCTGATCACCAACCTGTTGGTCCGCGATGTCCCGCAAGCCATCGCCCGCAGCAGCGCCACGCGGGTCTTCATCTGCAACCTGATGACCCAGGCCAATGAGAGCCTTGGGCTCACCGCCTCCCAGCACATTGAAAAGATCCTGGACCACGCCGGCAGCCAGATCTTCGACTATGCCCTGATCAACACCGGCCGGGTGGACGCGAAGACGCTGGACCACTATGCCCGATCCGGCCAATCTCCCATCGAGGCCGACCTCGGCCGCGTGCGCTCTCTCGGAGTGACGCCGATCACCGGAGACTTCATTCATCCGGGTGAGGTTCTTCGTCACAGTCATGATGTGGTAGCGGAAACCGTCTTGCAACTGGCCTTGGAGACTTCCGCCGTATAAGATCCCTTCAGTTGTTCTGATCTCAACCTTCCTCTGACCGTCTCCAGGGAAGCATCATGTCCAGCTCTGTCTCCTCACCGCTCGCCACGCTCGGCCGCGTCCTTTACGCCCTGTCTCTGCTGGGCTTCGGCCTGCAATATGCCCTCTACGGGCAGCTCCGCGGCAACCTTCCGCTCTGCCCGGCTACGCTACCGCACCATCACGTTCTGGCCTACGCCCTGAGCGCCGTGCTCATTGGCTCCAGCCTTTCGCTGCTCTTCTCCTGGCGCACCCTCACCGTCAGTCTGCTTCTTGCACTTATGCTGCTGACTTGCTCAGCGCTCTACCTGTGGCCGCTGCACGGCAACCTGAATGACGCCCTGATCTCTACCTTCAATGACGGCAACGCTCGCACCGTCTTCCTGCAGTGCCTTTGTTTTGCTGCCACTGCGCTGATCCTGCACGGCCTTGCCGCAGGAGCCAAAGGCCGGTATACCCTGATGCCCGGCCGTATTCTCTTCGCCTTCGCCATGGTCCTCTTCGGACTGCAACACTTCCTTGACGTGCGCTACCTGGCCAGGCTGGTTCCACACTGGATTCACGGCCATCATCTCTGGGTGATCGTTACCGGCTTCGCGCTGATCACCTGCGGGCTCGCCATCGCCACCACGATTGAAGACAAGTACGCCTCCTACGGCCTCTTTCTGCTCTTTGGAGGATGGCTCATCCTGCTCCACGCTCCGCGCATCCTTCATCATCCGCATAGCGGATGGGAGTGGTCCAGCGGCCTGGTGACCCTCGGCCTCAGCGGATCCTCACTGTTGCTGGCTGCCGCTTCCGGCGGGGGCAGCAAGCCGGCCAAGAGGAGAGAGCGCCCCTGGCGACCTTAGCGCTCCGCAAACAGTCGCGGACCTGACGCCGTGACCTGCGCAGACGCTGCCCAAAGGCCAGACCCCCTGTACGACCGCTCCGGGGCGCTGATCGGAGCAGCTCCTAGCCATTGATCGCCACCAATCCGGACTCCTCGGCTACGGTTCTCTTCAACTGCCCGCAGGCCGCGTAGATATCTCTGCCTCGCGGCCGCCGAATGTACGTCGCGACTCCGCCCTCGATCAGCATCTTTTGGAAGATCCCCACATCCTCCGGTTCAGGCTGACGGTAATCGATTCCCGGGCCCGGATTCCACACAATCAGGTTCACCTTGGCGCGCACCCCGGCCAGCAGGCGCAGCACCTCCCGCGCATGCTCTGGTTGATCGTTGACCCCGCCCAGAAGGACATACTCAAATGTCACCCACTCCCTGGCTCGGAGCGGAATCTCTCTTACCGCCTCCAGCAGTTGCGCAATCTTCCACTTGTTGGTGATGGGCATGATCTCCGCGCGCACCCGATCGTTGCTGGCGTTCAGGCTGAGGGCCAGCTTCGGCCGCAGCGGTTCGCGAGCAAAGGCCTCGATCCCCGGCAAAACTCCGCTGGTGGAAACCGTCATCCGCGACTCGGGGACTCCAACTCCCTCAACCAGCAGACGAACCGCCTTCATGAACTCGCTGTAGTTCAAAAACGGCTCCCCCATGCCCATGAAGACCAGGTTAATGCGATCCTTGCCAATCTGAATCCCGTGCCGGTTGAGCACGGAAGCCACCTGCCCGGCGATCTCCCCGGCGGTCAGGTTGCGCCTGATCCCCAGTTTGGCCGTCAGGCAGAACTGGCAGTTCACCGCGCACCCCACCTGGCTGGAGATACAGATGGTCGCCCTCCGGAAGCCCTTTTCCGCTAGCGTTCCAAAGTCCGACCGCGCGCGCCCGTTCGCTCGCCGCTCCCAGAAGGAAGACTTTACGCCCGAAACAACCTCCACAGCCGTCTCCACCTCGCCAGCCTCTTCGTCGGCCGCCTCGCTTCCGTCACCACGCTCGCCGCCGTCCCCATCCGGCATCCAAACCGTCTCGACCGTCTCACCATCCGCCATTCGCATGAGATACCGCTCGGTGCCATCCGCGCTCACCGCGGTCTGCGCGATCACCGGCAGTCCCACATCCCACCCTGCGATACTCAACTGCCCCCGCAAAGACTCCGGCAGGGGGGTCACTGCATCCAGCGACGTCAGACGCTGTCGGTAAATCGCCTCAAAGATCTGGCGCGCTCGATACGGCTTCTGCCCCAGTTCTCCCATGAGCCGGGTCAACTCGGTCAGATCCGATCCGAACAGAGCACGCTTCTCCATCTCTTCAGTTTACTTCCCCTACAATCGCCCCATGCCCATCCCAAGCGCCTTCACCCACACCAGCGCAGAACTCCTCCCCATCCTCGAGGAACTCATCCACCGGGAACCCATCTTCCATCGCCTCAGCCAACCCACCACCATGGGCCCCACCTACTGGGAGGTAGGCGCCTCCGGCCGCCGCTACAGCCGCGAGTCCATCCTTCAGCACTTTGCAGAATTTCCTCCGGTCGACGCCGTTCAGGCCGGCTGGCAGACCTCGGGCCACGCAGTCTTGCGTCTGGGCGCCGACACCTACCTCTTCACCTACACCCTCCGTCAGTCCGAGCGCCTCACCCGCCGCGCAACCATCTGGCAGTTCACCGCTTCCGGCTGGCATGTGCTCTTTCACCAAGGCACAATCGTCACAACTGACGAGGATGATGCCATGTCTGCATCCTCATGAAACAATAGCCGGGATGCCCATCTCCGTTCCCGTCGCCGAAAATGCGACCGTCTCCGCCCCCGCTCCCCACCTGCGTGACATCCGCACCACCACCCTCTCCAACGGCCTTCTGGTCATCACCGAGCGCAATGCCCCACCTTCGCTCCATCGCCATGGGTGTCTGGGTCGACTGCGGCTCTCGCGATGAGTCTCTGGAGGTGAATGGAATCTCGCACTTCATCGAGCACATGGTCTTCAAAGGAACCACCACGCGCTCCGCCCAGCAGTTTGCCCGCGAGGTGGACGCCATCGGTGGCAATCTGGACGCCTTCACCGGAAAGGAGACGATCTGTTTCAGTATCAAGGTCCTCGACCAGAACGTCGCGGCCGCACTGGATCTGATCTCGGACCTGGTTCTCCACCCCACCTTCACTCCGGAAGACATCGCCCGCGAGCAGGGAGTCATCCTGGAGGAGATCAAGATGGATGAGGACAACCCTGATTACCTGGTTCACGAACTCTTTACCCGCAACTTCTGGCCCAACGACGCCCTCGGCCAGCCCATCCTGGGAACCGCGTCCTCCGTCTCCAGCTTCACCCAGCAAATCGTGCGCTGCGAGTACTCGCGTCGCTTCACCCCGGCAAACATGATCTTTTCGGCCGCCGGAAACCTTCACCACGATGAGTTTGTGGCCCAGGTCGCAGCATCTTTCGCCTCCCTGGCTTCCGGCCCTGCAGAGAAGATGGCACGCTCCCCCAGCCCGCAAGCCTCGCCTCATATCACGCTCCGGAGGAAGAAGTCCCTGGAACAGGTTCAGCTCTGCCTGGCGGTTGCAGCGCCTCCGGTTGCCTCACCGCTACGCTACACCTCCTATCTGCTGAACTCGATTCTGGGGGGCGGCATGAGCTCGCGTCTCTTCCAGTCCATTCGTGAGGAACGCGGCTTGGCCTATAGCATCTACTCCGAACTCAATCCCTTCCGCGACACCGGCTCTTTGGCCATCTATGCCGGCTGTTCGCCGGCGAATACGCGCCAGGTACTGGACCTCACGCTCGCCGACCTGACCCGCATCAGGCAACACGCCGTCACCGGCGAAGAGTTGCAGCGCGCCAAGTCGCAGTTCAAGGGCAACATGGTTCTGGGTCTGGAGACCTCCGGCTCGCGCATGGCTTCGCTCGCACGGCAGCAGATGTACTGGGGCCGGTTCTTTTCCCTCGATGAGATCACCGCCGCCATCGACGCAGTGACCGCGGAGGATATTCAGACTCTGGCCAACCAGCTCTTCCAGCCCCAGCACCTCACCCTGACTCTGCTCGGCAACCTCGGCTCTCTGAAGCTCAACCGGGCCGAGCTTGGGTGCTAGCAAAGAGTGTCGGGCTCTCCGACTCAATCTCCCTGCGCCATCCATGACGAGCACCGCACGGCTCTGGAGCAGAGAAGGCAGGGCCAACTGCTGAAATGAAGGGAGCCAGACGGCATACCCATCCAGGCGAATCGCCCGGCGGGGATGCTGTCATCGCAGCGCCGGAAGCGTCTATACTTTGAAACTGGAAGATCCGAGCGCACGTAGAGCTCTGTGAGGCATGCATGAACACTCCTACCCATCGTCACGAATCCGGCTTCACGCTGGTTGAACTGCTGATCGTCATGTCGGTGATTCTGATCTTGCTGACACTGGCGATCCCCGCCATGCAGTCGGTCATTCGCCGCGGCAATGAGACCTCGGCCATCACCAGCCTGCGCATGCTAAATGAGATGGAAGGCCAGTACAGCTCCACCTATCCGCAACACGGCTTTGCCTGCTCGTTGACTGCATTGGGAGGCAAGGTGGGCTCCGGTCCGCCTACCGCCGAGTCCGCCCAACTCATCCCCGACGACCTCGCCAGCGGGCATAAGGCGGGCTATACCTTCACCATCAGCAACTGCGCAAAGACCACCATCAATAACGTGGATCAGTACAACAGCTACCAGATTACGGCCGTCCCCAACTCGGTGGGCCACAGCGGCAACCGCGGCTTCTGCACCGATGAGAACGGCGAGATTCGCTACGACCCCAAGGGTGGAACCAACTGCACGGAACTCCTTCAGTAGAGCCGCTGCCGATCCCCCGCACCAGAGGCCGTCGAAAGACGGTCTCTGGCCCCTCCTCCGGCAAGAATGCCTGCGCCTTTCCATGGCTGGAGAGGCTTGGCCCGTGTCAGCCGCCTTGCGCCAAAATGGGCTCCGAGGAATGCTGGCCACGAGAGACTCACCCACGGATTGGCGACCACAGACCGGCAACTACAGATCCGCAACTGGTGACGATCTCAAAAGCTCGAACCCCCTTCCTGATCTCGTCTTCTGTCTGGTCTTCACTTTGACTTGTTGGCCGCTACCAGATGATCTAATAAGGAGAGTGAGTTCGAACCTCCGGCCTGCCCATTCGGGGGCAGCGGTTTATCCGGCGCACGCTCAACCTTCAGGAGATGAAGTACATGACTGACCGCATCGCTCCGCTGGCCTCTCGCCCAGCATGGAAAGCACTTCAGCAGCACGCCGACACCCTCCGTCCCCAACATCTGCGCGACATCTTTCAAGCCGATCCTTCGCGCGGCAGCCGCTTCACGGCCCAGGCCTGCGGCCTCCTCCTGGACTACTCCAAGAACCGTATCACCGACGAAACGTTGAAGCTGCTGATCGAACTGGCCAACCAGTCCGGCCTACGCGAGCGCGCTGAAGCGATGTTCTCCGGGAAAAAGATCAACACCACGGAGAATCGCGCCGTGCTCCACGCAGCCCTGCGCGCTCCACGATCGGAGTCCATCTTCGTTGACGGCGAGGATGTTGTCCCTGGGGTTCACCAGGTTCTGGACAAGATGGCCGCCTTCGCGGAACAGATTCGCTCCGGCGCCTGGCTCGGGTACACCGGAAAACCGATCCGGAATATCATCAACATCGGCATCGGCGGCTCCGACCTGGGCCCGGTGATGGCCTATGAGGCTCTGCGCCATTACTCCCAGCGCGATCTCAACTTCCGCTTCGTCTCCAACGTGGATGGCACGGACTTCACCGAGGCCGTCCGCGACTTCAATCCCGAAGAGACCCTCTTCCTGGTGGCATCCAAGACCTTCACGACCCTTGAGACCATGACCAACGCCCACTCTGCCCGGGCCTGGACTCTGGGCCGACTCAAGCACACCGAGGCCATCGCCCGCCACTTCGTGGCCATCTCCACCAACGCTGAAGCCGTAGCCAAGTTCGGGATCGACACGGCCAACATGTTCGGCTTCTGGGACTGGGTCGGCGGCCGCTACTCCATGGATTCGGCGATCGGACTGTCGACCATGATCGCCATTGGACCGGAGAACTTCCGCTCCATGCTGGAGGGCTTCCACGCCATGGACGTTCACTTCCGGACCACACCCCTAGAAAAGAACCTTCCCGCGCTGCTGGGACTGCTCACCGTCTGGTACACAAACTTCTTCAATGCCCAGACCGTCGCCATACTGCCTTACGAGCAGTATCTCAAGCGCTTCCCTGCCTATCTGCAGCAACTTACCATGGAGTCCAACGGCAAGCACGTCACCCTGGACGGTGCTGAGGTACAGGCCGATACCGGCCCCATCTACTGGGGCGAGCCCGGCAC